>NZ_JAVROT010000238.1:0-29674 GCF_032162605.1 Mycobacterium sp.
TTCCACGTTTGGTTGGGTCCCGGGGGACCGACGGCCGATGACTCTGGCCCCGACGGCGATCGCAATCATTGTCAACGCTGCCGCCGTGACCAACCATCGAACCCGTTTCGTGGCCTGATTGCTCACGGGGTGGGGGCACCGATCTCGGTGACCACCGCTGCTGACACGTGCATGTTGGGTCGCTTTCTCTTGTCGGTTCCGCATGTTCAGTCTGCGACAGCGCACTGACGGACATCGACGGAGCCGTCGCCCAGAAGCTCTGGCTGGACGCGCGTCTTGTTGCCGATCATCTTCTTGCCTGCCATGAAAAACGCTGCCGCATTGGAGGTCTCCACCGCCGCCACGCGGTCGTCCTCGTCGAGGTGAAACAGGGCGAACTTAGCCGAGTCGGTGTCGCCGCGGACGATCGCTGCTCGTGTCGGACGCACCAGACCGGCGATCTTCAACTGAAGGTCGAACTGATCCGACCAGAACCAGGGGACTTCCGGCTTCGGTGCAGCGCCACCGGTGATGGCGGCGGCTGCCTGTCTGGCCTGTTCGACTGCGCTCGGGATGCTCTCCAGTCGGATGCGGTGACTCTGGCCGGGGAGCGGCCGTTTGGTGACGTCGCCGATCGCGAACACCGACGAATCGTTCGTGCGGGCGAACTCGTCAACGAGTATGCCACCGTCACAATGGATTCCGCTCTCGCGGGCCAGATCGTCGCGCGGGATCGCACCCACGCCGACGAGTGCGGCGTCGCATTCGAGTTCTCGGCCGTCGGAGAGTTGAACCGCTCGAACCGTGCCGTGCCGGTCGCCCACGAATCCAACGACGTCCATACCGGTCAGGATGTCGGTGCCGCGGCGCGCGTGTTGGTCATGGATGAGTTGGGAGAATTCGGTGCTCGCGACGCGCGCCAGGATGCGGTGTTCACGCTCGAGGACGGTTACTTGGACGTGGCCGTGTGCGACGGCCTCGGCGGCGACTTCCAAGCCGACGTAGCCGCCTCCGATGATCACCATCCTGCGCGCGGCCGCCATCGTCTTGCGGAGCTCGACGGCGTCATCGAGGGTTCGCAGACTCAGAATTCCGCCTAGGTCCGAACCAGGCACGACGAGAGGCCGTGCTGCGGCTCCGGTCGCAATGACGAGGTGATCGTAGGAGAGCACGTCGCGGTCCGACGTGAGGATGCGGCGCGCGGCACGGTCTATCCGTGTCACCGTCTTGTTGAGCTGGATGTCGATGTCTTGGCTGCGGTAGAAGTCAATGGGTCGCAGCAACTGCTCGTAGTCGTCGGAAAAGTACTTCTTCGATAGCGGGGGGCGGTGGTAGGGAGGGTGCGGTTCGGCGCCCAACAGGGTGATCCGTCCCGCGTGCGAGTGCTGACGCAGTAGCCCGACGAGTGTGCCGCCGGCATGACCTGCGCCAACCACCACGGTCGATCCCTCGAGGCCGGGCCCGGCGTCGAAATCGGTCACAGGAGTTCCTCTTCTGGTCGGCACGCGTGATCCTTCCGCCGATCTCTCTGGAAAGTCTCGCCGAACCGCTCGTCGGGCCGCGTCACCACTTCGGGTAGTCATTGCCTTGCGGAAGGGGTATTTCTCGGCGACATCCTTGGCCCCAGCGACTCCGCCGCAGATAGTGAGCGGGTGGGGCCACCGTGGTACCCAGGGTCGCGATTGCGGGAGGCTGTGTTTCGTGCGCTGCGGGCGTGCGGACCGTCACCTGTGCCGAGCTCCCAACATCGATGTGAAGGGGGCACACCCATGACTCCTACGACCGGTCTAGTTCGCCGCACGAATCGCGGACCCCGACATGGCTGACGTGCTGCCGCAGCCGCAGACAGCCTCGGTTGAGGAGGTCATCCGCGAGCTCAAGGCGGGACCCAGCGGGCCGAAGGTCGCGGCGTTCTTCGACTTCGATGGAACGCTCATCGACGGATACTCCGCTGGAGCGTTGTACGAACACCGCGCGCGAAACCTGGAGCTGGGACCCGACGAACTGATCCGAACGATCAGCGCAGCGGTGGGTGGGCCACTTGACGAAGCCGCATTCGAGCAACTGATGTTGCGGGGAACCCGTGGCTGGATGGGACGCACCGACGATGAGCTGATGGAGCTTGGTGAACAGCTCTTCACGACGCACGTGGCGGGCGCGCTGCATCACGGCGCTTGGCGACTGGTGCGCGCCCATCAGAATCTCGGGCACACCGTCGTGATCGCCACGTCGGCCACCGCGATGCAGGTGATGCCGATGGCACGCGAGCTCGGCATCGAGCACGTGTTGTGCACGAGGCTCGAGACCGTCGACGGGGTGCTCACCGGTCAATTGGCCGGCCGGACACTCTGGGGCGCAGGCAAGTTGGCCGCCGCACGCGATTTCGCCAAGCGGAAACGCATCGCACTGAGCGGCTGCCATGCCTATGCCAACGGAGACGAAGACCTGCAGCTGCTGGACGCGGTCGGGTCTCCCCATCCGGTCAATCCGGGACGGTCGCTGGCCCGACATGCCGCTGAGCATGGGTGGAAGACGATCCAGTTGCCCGGCAAGTCCAGTCGGCTCAATCCGATACCGTTGATTCGCACCAGCGCCTTGATGGGCAGCTTTGCAGCCGCCGTCGGGGTTGGTGCCGTCGCCGGGGTGTTGACTCAGGACCGGCGCGGCGGCGTCGACCTGGCGACGTCGCTGTTCGGCCGCGTCGGAGGAGCGGTCGGCAACATCGCCATCGATGTCACCGGCGAGCAGCACGCCGCCCGACGTCCCGCGGTGTTCTTCATCAACCACCAGAGCACACTCATCGATGCCCTCGTCACCTCCCGCGTCATTCAGCGCGGGTTCACCGTCGTCGCAAAGGCAGAACTTCGTGAGGCGCCGGTGTTGGGCCCACTTCTGGACATCGCCGACGTCGCCTTCGTCGACCGCACCGACACCGCCAAGGCCATCTCCGGCCTGCGTCCCGTCGTCGAGAAACTGCGCTCTGGCGTCTCGATCGCCATGGCACCCGAGGGCACGCGGTCGCTCAGTCCGCGGGTCGGCCCGTTCAAGAAGGGTGGCTTCCATCTGGCCCGCGACGCGGGGGTTCCGATCGTTCCGATCGTCATCCGCAATGCGGGCGAAATCATGTGGCGCAATGCAAGCGTCGCCCAGGAGGGCACAATCGAAGTCGTCGTGCACGAACCCGTCCCGACCGATCGCTGGGAGCGGGCTGACATCGATGAGTGGTTGACACGGACGCGTCAGCTCTACATCGATACCCTCGACGATTGGCCCGGCGTTGCGGCTGGTGCGCGGTGGTCGGAAGCGATCGCGTGCGCGGTGGCGGCACGATGACCGCTGTGCTCCGGCTCCTACCGAGATGGCTGGCCGGGGCGTTGGAACCGAGCGACTCGGTCGCCTCGGATCAGATACTCGACTCCGACGAATTCAACTACGCTGCAACAGAATTGGCCCATGAGCTGGGTCGGGACGTGGTTGCCGTCAAGGACGAGGCGGCGGTGTACCTACAGGAGCTGGGCGCCGTGCACCTTCCCCTGGTCGTGCACGCCTGGCGTCGACTCGCGGTGTGGCTGGTGCGCGGCTTTCAGGTGGTGACCAACCCGGGGGAGATGGCTGCGCTCAACGAGCTCGACCGGGGCCATGCATTGGTCTTTCTGATATCGCACCGCTCGTATCTCGATCAGTTCGCGTTCCCTCCCCGCCTCGTCGAGGAGGGCATCTCGCCGACGTATGGTCTGGCCGGAGCCAATCTCGACTTCTTTCCGATGGGCCCACTTGCCAGGCGCAACGGCTTCATTCACGTGCGGCGGGCCTCCGGGGACATGCCCGTCTACCGGATGGCGCTACGCGCGCTCGTCGGCCGGATGGTCGACGACGGCCACAACCTCGTATGGTCGATCGAGGGTGGCCGTTCTCGGACGGGGAAGTTGCGGCCGCCGCGCTACGGGCTCCTGCGGTACGTGACGGACGCCGTTGAATCCGTGGGAGCCGAGCGGACCACCGTCATACCCGTGTCAATCCTCTATGACCAGCTTCCGCTACACGAAGTGAAGTTGATGGTCGCGGAGTCACGCGGCCTTCCCAAACGGCCGGAGAACGCACGCTGGCTGGTCGGCTATGCACACGGTCTGCGCCATCGGGTTGGCCGCATCTACCTCAATTTCGGCACTCCCGTACCGCTCTATGACCGCCTGAATGCTTTGCGCGCAGAGGGTTTGAACGATCGCCAGGTGGTCGAGAGGGTGGCGCTCGACATCTGCCATCGCATCAACCGGGCCACCCCAGTCTCTGCGACCGCGGCTGTCTGCGTGGCGATGCTCGGTGCTGATCGCGCTCTGACGATTGACGAGGTGTGTGCGAC
The DNA here is from genome assembly GCF_032162605.1 of Mycobacterium sp. Taxonomy (GTDB): domain Bacteria; phylum Actinomycetota; class Actinomycetes; order Mycobacteriales; family Mycobacteriaceae; genus Mycobacterium. The sequence continues at coordinate 4,340 of NZ_JAVROT010000238.1, forward strand.
GGTGGCGCCGCTGGCCGGCTACCTCACGGCTCGGGAGTGGCCGATCGCAGGTGGCCTGGACCTCACCAAGCGCCCTACCGTCGCGCAATCACTGGACGATCTGGTCACCTCCGGTGTGTTGTCCCGCTATCGCGGGGGTGTCGCCACGGTGTGGGGCATTGGCGCGGACCAGCATCTCATCGCAGCGGTGTACCGCAACAGTGCAATTCATGTCCTGGTCATGCGCGCCATCGCCGAGTTGTCGTTGCTGAACTTCATTCAGACGCCGGGCGCCGACAACAAGACGGCGTGGAAGGCCGCGCTGGCGCTGCGCGAGTTGTTGAAGTTCGACTTCTTCTTCGCCGGGCGAGATGAGTTCGCCGACGAGTTGTGGCGGGAGTTCGCGATCATGGCCGGCATCGGACACGACAAGGAAGCGCCCCTTGACGTCGTCGAGGTGTCGCACTGCCTGCAGAACAATGACCTGTTGGTAGCACACTTGGTCTTGCGCCCATTCATCGATTCGTACCGGGTCGTCGCGGAGGAGTTGGCCGCCGCCGGTGACCGGTCGGTCGAGGAACACGAGATGCTCGCGCGTTGCCTGCGGGTGGGGCGCCAGTGGTCGTTGCAACATCGGATCACCGAGGAGTCGGTGTCAGGTGAGATGTTCAGTACCGCAACGAAAATGGCTCGCCACCGTGGGTTGATGAAAGCAAGCCCGGATCTCGGGCAGCGGCGGACCGCGCTCGTCGAGGAGCTCGACGATCTGCGGCGCTCGATCGACCATCTTCTAAGGTTGCGCACGACGGCGACGTGAGGCCCGCCATGGAGACATGGCATGACCGCCCCTGTGCCCGGGGGCGCTGCGACGTCAGTGAAAAGTTCTGCCTCTCGAGGTTGCTCCGTGGCCCATGCAAGGCGGCGCTCCGCCCCCACCGCCGGACCCTCCGAGGAGTGCGGCCGCCTCGGGGCGAGGGCGTCGAGCAGTGAATCGGCGTTCAAGCGCATTGTGCGCGATAAGGATTCGTCAGGCCGCCCAGTTTTAATTGACGTGCACGTTAGCCAAGCGGGCGACATTTCCTCGCGCTTGACGCTGGATCCGGTCGGCCCGAATCGAGAGAAGTCGTTGACCTCGACATGACGCCCAGGCGAGGCCGACGGTAAATCTGCGCGCGCCGACGCTCGAGGGGAACACGTGTTGCTGGGAACGGGCGAACCTAGCTCGCAAGAGGCAGATTTATCCCCCTTGGTGGGGCAGCCAACTGGTGGCGCGCATCGATAACGTTCGCCCATGCCGTGTGTCGAGGGTGATCAGTGCCCGCAGAAATGCCGGGGCGTCGTCCCCCGCAGAGGAACTGGGGCTGGTCTGCCCGCCATGACGCCCCGGTCGGTGACGTCATGACATCGGCGTCGATAGCGGCCAAGCCCGTGCGCGCAGTCGGCGGCTTCTTCGCGATGTCGCTCGACACCTTCGTCCTCATCTTCAAGCCGCCCTTCGCCTGGCGCGAATACGTGTTGCAGTCGTGGTTCGTCGCGAGAGTGTCCGTCGTCCCAGCCCTGATGTTGACCATGCCGTACTCAGTGCTGCTGGTCTTCACCTTCAACATCCTGCTCAAGGAGTTCGGGGCCGCCGACTTCTCCGGCACGGGCGCCGCGATCGGAACGGTGAATCAGATCGGCCCGATCGTGACAGTGCTCGTGGTATCCGGCGCGGGTGCCACCGCGATGTGCGCGGACCTGGGTGCTCGGACCATCCGTGACGAACTCGACGCGCTGAGGGTGATGGGCATCAATCCGGTTCAGGCGCTGGTGGTTCCGCGCGTGCTGGCTGCTACTACGGTCGCCCTCGCGCTGTCGGCGAGCGTGATCATCGTTGGTCTGGCGGGTGCGTTCGTCTTCTGCGTCTTCGTTCAAGACGTCTCGCCCGGTGCATTCATCACCGGTCTGACCCTGCTGACCGGAATGGGCGACGTCGTCGTATCACTGCTCAAGGCCACCCTCTTCGGCATGGCCGCAGGATTGATCGCCTGCTACAAGGGCATTTCGGTCGGCGGCGGCCCTGCGGGAGTCGGCACCGCGGTCAACGAGACCGTGGTCTTCACCTTCATGGTTCTGTTCGCGATCAACGCGGTCGTGACCGCCGTCGGCATTCAGTTCACGGTGTGAGGGCGACGTGACTCTTAGCGCGAATGCTGCAGTGCCCAGTCGTTCGTATGCGCGACTGCGCCGGGTAGGTGACGGCGTCGCCGGTGGCTGGGACCGTATCGGCGCCCAGACGCACTTCTACGCCAAGACGTTGGCCGCGATCCCGGACGCCTTCGTGCACTACCGCACCGAAATGCTAAGGCTGATCGCCCAAATGGGCTTGGGGACAGGTGCTCTGGCCATCGTCGGCGGTACCGTCGCCATCGTCGGCTTCCTCACCATGACGACCGGCGCCTTGGTCGCCATCCAGGGGTACAACCAGCTGGCGTCGGTGGGCTTCGAGGCGTTGACCGGCTTCGCCTCGGCGTTCTTCAACGTTCGACTCATCGTGCCCGGCACCACCTCCGTGGCTCTGGCGGCGACAATCGGGGCCGGCGCCACCGCGCAGATCGGCGCGATGCGGATCAACGAGGAGATCGACGCACTCGAAGTCATCGGAATCCGCACCATCAGCTATCTAGCGGCTACCCGGGTGATAGCCGGGGTCGTCGTGGTGATCCCGCTCTATTGCATCGCCGTGATGATGGCGTTCTTCGCCGCGCGCTTGGGCACCGTGGTTCTCTACGGCCAGGGCTCGGGAGTGTATGACCACTACTTCAACACCTTCTTGATTCCCTCGGACCTGATCTGGTCGTTCTTTCAGTCCCTGGTGATGACCGTCGTGATCATGTTGGTGCACACCTACTACGGCTTCACCGCCAGCGGCGGCCCCGCAGGCGTCGGCGAAGCGGTCGGCCGCGCCGTCCGAACGTCGATGGTGGTCGCCTCCGTCGAGATCGTGATGATCTCATTGGCTGTTTACGGCCAGACCGGCAACTTCAACCTGGCTGGCTGACCATGGACCCCCGCCCCGGTGAAAGCCGCATCTCCAACAAATGGTGGACCGTCATCCTCATCCTGGTGATCGTCGTGTTCCTCGTGGTCACCGCCGGATTCTTCGCTGGCACCTTCAACTCGTACGTCCCCGTCACGCTGCAGGCCGATCGCTCTGGCCTGGTCATGGAATCCGATGCCAAAGTGAAGATGCGCGGCGTCGAGATCGGCCGTGTTCATGACATCAATAGCGGCGCCGGCGCTGCCCAACTTCAGCTCGACATATACCCCGACCAGATCCGATTCATCCCGGCCAACGTCACGGCACGAATACAGGCAACCACCGCCTTCGGCGCGAAGTTCGTCGACCTCGATTATCCAACGGATCCCTCGACGGCCCGCCTATCCGCCGGAGCCGTGCTGCAATCCAAGAACACCAGCACCGAAGTGAATACGGTCTTCGAGAATCTCACCAACCTGCTCGACATGGTCGACCCGGCCAAGCTCAACGCAGTACTCACGGCGGTCGCCGACGGTGTCCGCGGCCAGGGGCCACGCATGGGCGAGGCCACCACCGCATTGGATCAGGTTCTGCAGGCACTCAACTCCCGCGCCGACACGATGAAACAGGACTGGCGCTCCTTCAAGGACTTCAACGCCACCTATGCGGCTGCAGCCAATGACATCGTGGCGGTCCTCGACAACGCCAGCACGACCAGCACCACGATCACCAAGAGCTCCAAGGAGCTAAATAGTCTGCTGCTCAACGCGATCGGTGTATCGACATCTGGCATGGACCTGCTCGCCACGAGCAAGGACAGCATCGTCGGCGCGATCAACACCTTGGCTCCGACCACCGACTTGCTCATGAAGTACAACCCCGTATACACCTGCTTCTTGCAGGGGGCGACCTGGTTCCTCAACAACGGCGGATACAACGTCTGGGGCGGCGACGGACGCACGATTCAACTCGACGTCGCCCTGCTACCCGGCAACGACCCGTACATGTACCCGGACAATCTGCCGATCGTCGCCGCCAAGGGTGGCCCCGGTGGCGCACCGGGCTGCGGTTCCTTGCCGGACGCCTTCAAGAACTTCCCCGTACGCCAGATGATCACCAACACCGGCTATGGAACGGGACTCGACATTCGCCCGAATCCGGGCCTCGCGCACCCGTGCTACGCGGACTACTTACCGGTCACCCGCGCGATTCCGAAGCCGCCGAAGATTCGGGCGTGCCTGCCCGGTCCGGCCCCTGGCCCCATCCCCTATCCCGGTGCCCCACCGTATGGCGCACCCCTCTACGGGCCTGGTGGCGTACCGCTGTGGTCGGGCGTGCCACCGGCTGACCCGGCGATACAGGCAGGGGACCCGGTCCCGCCGGCCACATCGGTCGCATCCAACGCGGTCCCACCCGTCCCAGTCCCACCCGAGGTACCCGCACCATGAGCCAACACCGCCGAACCGGCAAGGAGCAGACGCCGTGAAGGACAACTTCAAAGGCGCGGCCTGGCGGCTCGCCGTCTTCCTCACCGTCTGCGCATTCGGTGCCTTCGCACTGATGACCGTCTTCGCTCAATTCCGATTCGGTGACGGCACGAAGTACTTCGCCGACTTCACCAACGTTTCGGGTCTGCAAACCGGCAACCTGGTCCGCATCGCCGGTGTCGAGGTCGGCAAAGTCGAGACCATCGAGTTCAATTCGGACTCAAGTCTTCGCGTCGGATTCTCCACCGACGGGTCGGTCGCCTTGACTGAGGGCAGCCGCGCGGCGATCCGCTACGACAACGTCATCGGTGGCCGCTATCTGGCGTTGGAGGAGGGCGCAGGCGGCGTGACCCCCTTGAGGGCCGAGGAAGTCATCCCGACTACACGGACCGTCCCTGCACTCGACCTGGACTCCGTAATCGGGGGATTCAAGCCGCTGTTCCGCGCACTGAACCCCGACCAGGTCAATGCGCTGAGCGGACAGCTGATCGGCGCGCTACAAGGCGAGGGACCGACGATCTCCTCGTTCCTCACCCAGGCCGCCACGGTGACCAACACTCTGGCCGATCGTGACCAGCTCATAGGGCAAGTCATCGGCAATCTCAACGTCGTCCTGGATTCCCTTGGCGGACAAAGCGACCGACTCGACAAGGCCGTGGTGTCGCTGTCGGACTTGGTGCACGGCCTGGCCGATCGCAAGACCGACATCACCAACGCCATCGCATACACCGACGCCGCGACAGGATCGATAGCCGACCTACTGGGCCAGGTTCGCCAACCGGTGCAGAAGGTGGTCCACGAGACCGATCGCGCCGCCGCCATCGCCGTCGCCGACCACGACTACCTCGACAAACTCCTCAACACCTTGCCCGATAAGTACCGCACTCTCGGGCGGCAGGGCATGTACGGGGACTACTTCAGCTTCTATTTCTGCGACGTCGTCTTGAAACTCAACGGAAAAGGCGGTCAACCGGTGTTCATCAAGGTTGCAGGCCAGGACACCGGGCGGTGCGCACCGAAATGAAGTCCTTCAGCGAACGCAACCCCTTGCTCATTGGCGTGGTCGGCCTAACCCTCGTCAGCGCCGTGGTGCTTGGAGCGTTGAACTATCAACGACTTCCGTTTCTCTACCAGGCCAAGACCTACTCGGCGTACTTCGCTGATGCCGGTGGGCTGCTCAGCGGCGCGGGCGTCCAGGTGTCAGGTTTCCCTGCCGGGAAGGTCTCCGACATGGATCTCGAGGGGAATCAAGTGAAAGTCACCTTCACCGTGGACGGCAGTGTCCACATGGGAGACGCTACGGAGGCTGCGATCAAGACCAAGAGCCTGCTTGGCACCAAGGTGCTGGAAGTCGTGCCCCGTGGCGGCGGAGAGCTCCAGGGTCCAATTCCGCTGAGTCGCACCGTATCTCCCTACCAGTTGCCCGACGCACTAGCGGACCTGTCCAGAACGATCAGCGGCGTTGACACCAACCAACTCTCGGACTCACTGTCCACGCTGGCCGAGACCTTCGCCGATACCCCTGATCAACTGCGCAGCGCCGTGCAGGGCGTGACGAGATTCGCAGCGACCATCGACTCCCGCGACGAGCAGTTGCGGACACTGCTTGCGAATGCGGCCAAGGTGACCGGTGTGCTGGCCAAACGCACCGATCAAATCGTTTCGCTGGTCAACGATACGAATTCTCTGCTGGCGCAGCTGCAGACGCAAAGCGCTGCGCTAGAACATATCTGGACCAATATCTCGGCGGTGTCGCAACAGTTGAAGGCGTTCATCGGGGAGAACAGGCAACAGCTGCGACCGGCCCTTGACAAGCTGAACGGGGTTCTGGCCATCGTCGACAACCGTAAGGGGCAGCTGCAGTCGGCCGTGAAGCTGCTCAACAAGTACGCAGTGTCCCTTGGGGAGTCGGTGTCGTCTGGGCCGTTCTTCAAGGCCTACGTGACCAACCTTTTGCCCGGGCAGTTCGTCCAACCGTTCATCGACGCAGCCTTCTCCGATCTCGGCGCCGATCCCAACGTCCTGGCGCCGTCGCAGCTATCCGACCCGCAGGTCGGTCAGCCAGGGACACCTCCTCTGCCCGTGCCTTACCCGCGCACCGGTCAAGGGGGCGATCCTGCGCTCAAGGTGCCCGACGCGATCACCGGTAACCCTGGCGACCAGCAGTGCGGTCCGCCAGGGGTTCCCTTGCCCGGGCCGGGTTGCTACCCGTATCGCGAACCACTTCCCGCCCCGCCACCCGGCGGTCCGCCCCCTGGTCCGCCTGCCGGGGCGGCGCCAGCGCCTACTCCGACGGCGGTGTACGTGCCTGCACCGAATGAGATCGACCCGCAACCCCAGGGTCAGCCGTGAGCGGGCGGCCGAAGTGGATCCGCGTCGCGCTGGCCGCAGCGCTGGCGGTAATGCTCGCCGTCGGGCTCGTCGTGGTCATCCATGGGATGGATCGGAGCGGCAGGACCCTCGTGACTGCTTATTTCGACAACAGCAACGCCTTGTTCGCGGGTGACGACGTACGGATCCTGGGTGTGCCGGTGGGCAAGGTCGAGTCAATCGAGCCCGAGCCTCAGCGCGCCAAGGTGACGTTCTGGGTCGATGACAAGTATCGAGTGCCTGCTGACGCGAAGGTCGTCATCCTGTCGCCGCAACTGGTCACCGGGCGCGCGCTCCAGATCACCCCGGCTTACACCAGCGGACCGGTGATGAAGACGGGAACGGTGATTCAACAGGACCACACGGCGGTGCCCGTGGAATGGGACGACATCCGTGTCCAACTCAAACGCATCACCAAGCTGCTGCAGCCGACCGAACCGGGCGGGGTCAGCACCCTGGGTGACGCGATCAACACGGCTGCGGCCAACCTCCGCGGCCAGGGCGGCAACATCCGTGACGCGATCATCAAACTGTCACAGGCGATCTCGGTGCTTGGCGACCACAGCGGCGATATCTTCTCGACCTTCAAGAATCTGTCGACACTGGTCACGGCTCTGCGTGACAGCGCAGACGTCTTGGAGCAACTGAACGGAAATCTGGCCTCCGTCACCGGGTTGCTGGCCGACGGCCCCGACAAAGTGGGCAAGGCGGCCGAAGACCTCAACGGCGTTCTCGGCGACCTCAAGGACTTCGTTGCCGACAACCAGGACGCGATCGGGACCACGTCGGACAAACTTTCCTCCATCAGCACGGCGCTCGTCGGCAGCCTCGACGACATCAAGCAGACACTGCACGTTGCGCCAAACACGATCGCCAATTTCTACAACATCTATGAACCGGCCAACGGATCGCTCACCGGCGCCCTCGCGGTCAACAACTTCGCCAATCCGGTGTCGTTCCTATGCGGAGCCATCCAGGCGGCGTCACGGTTGGGCGCCGTGCAATCGGCGAAGCTGTGCGCCCAATACCTGGCACCCATCGTCAAGAACCGCCAGGTGAACTTCCCGCCGCTCGGTGTGAACCTGCTCGTCGGCGCGCAGGCACGACCCAACGAGGTCACCTATAGCGAACCCTGGATGAGGCCCGACTTCGTGCCGCCGGCGACGCCACCGCCACCGGAGGCCCCGATGGCCGCCGAAGCACCGGGTCCCGCTGACGCGGCGCCCCCGGCGGTGAGCACCGATCCCAATACGGGTCTGACCGGGCTGATGGTGCCGAACGGAGGTGGATGATGACTAGCCGCAATGACATTCGCCGGGCAGTGATGGCCCTAGCGGCGATCGTGTGCGCACTCGCGATGGCGGGTTGCAGTCTCGGCGACTGGCACGGTCTGAACTCGTTGCCCATGCCTGGCACCAAGGGTGACGGGCCCGGTTCGTTCCAGATTCAAGCCCAGATGCCCGACGTCAACAACATTCAACCCAACTCACGCGTGCGCGTCGCCGACGTCACTGTCGGCACCGTCACCAAGATCGAGCGGCAAGGCTGGCACGCACTGATCACCATGCGCTTGGACGGAAATGTCGACCTGCCCGCCAACAGCACCGCGAAGATCGGGCTGACTAGCTTGCTGGGGTCCCTGCATATCGAGTTGGCGCCGCCACGGGACGCGCCACCACAAGGCCGGCTGCACGACGGATCGCTCATCGAGTTGTCAAACGGCGCAGCCTATCCGAGCACCGAGCAGACGCTCGCCGCGCTGTCGATGGTGCTCAACGGCGGCGGACTGGGCCAAGTCCAAGACATCACCGAAGCCTTCAGCACCGCCTTCCATGGCCGCGAGCAGGATCTGCGCGACCTGATCGGCCAGCTCGACACCTTTGCCGGCATTCTTAACGATCAATCGTCCGACATCATCGCCGCCACCGAGAAGCTCAACGACCTGGCAGGCAAGTTCGCCGCGCAACAACCCGTTCTGGACCACGCGTTGGCAACCATCCCCGACGCGCTGGCCGAACTCAACGACGAGCGCGCCAACCTGGTCGAGGCTGCCGACAAGCTTGGCAAATTCGCTGCAATGACCGCAGACACCGTCAACCAGTCCAAGGACAACCTGGTCAAGGAACTGCGCGACGTCGGGCCCGTCCTTGAGTCCCTCGCCAACGCGGGCCCGAGTCTGACCCGCGCATTGAGTTTGATTCCCACCTACCCCTTTCCCAACGAAACCATCGAGAAGTGGCAGCGCGGCGAACAAGCCAACCTGACTGCGATCATCGACCTCACACTCAGCCGAATCGACGCCGGCGTGTTCACGGGAACGCGGTGGGAGGGCAACCTGACCGAACTGGAACTTCAGTGGGGACGCACCATCGGCCAGTACCCGAGCCCCTACACCGCAGGTAACCCGCTGGTCGCTGCCTACCACCTGGATCAAGGACCGTAGATGCGACTAACTGGACGACTGAAGTTTCAACTCGCGCTCTTTTCCGTGATCGCGCTGGTCGCGGTCGCGTTGATGGGCGTGCACTTCATGAAGCTGCCTGCGATGCTCTTCGGCGTCGGAACGTACAGCGTCACAGTGCAACTGCCCCAGGCCGGCGGTCTCTACGGCGGAGGAAACGTCACCTACCGCGGCACCGAAGTCGGCCGCGTCGAAGCGGTACGGCTGACCACTAATGGAGTGGCCGCCGACCTCTCGCTGAAATCAGGTATCGACATCCCATCGGACCTCGAAGCCGAGGTGCACAGCCAGTCGGCGATCGGTGAACAGTACGTGGCGCTACTGCCTCGCGGTGACGGACCGCCGTTGAAGGACGGTGACGTCATCCCCCTGGCGCGCACCTCCGTCCCCCCCGACATCAACGACCTCCTCACGGCGGCGAACAACGGGCTCCAGGCAATCCCGCACGACAACCTGAAGACGGTAATCGACGAGTCCTACACCGCTGTGGGAGGACTCGGCCCCGAGCTATCCCGAATCGTCAGAGGCACATCCAATTTGGCAATCGATGCTCGCGCAAACCTCGATCCGTTGATTGCGCTGATCGACAAGTCCAAACCCGTGCTGGACTCGCAGACCAATACCTCGGATGCCATCCAGGCCTGGGCTGCTCACACCGCCGCGGTGACCGCTCAGCTCAAGACGCATGACCGGGACGTCGCCGGTGTCATTACCAAGGGCGGTCCAGCTGCCGAGCAGGTGCGTCAACTCATCGACCGTCTGAAACCCACCCTGCCGGTGTTGATGGCGAATCTCGTCAGTATCGGCCAGGTCGCCGTCACCTACCGAGCGGACATCGAAGAACTGCTCGTTCTCTTGCCGCAGGCAGTATCGGCATTGCAGGCCGGGATCATCGCAAACATGAACACCAAGCAGGCGTACAAGGGCCAGTACCTGAGCTTCAACCTCAACCTTAATCTGCCGCCCCCGTGCACCACCGGATTCCTTCCGGCCCAACAGCAACGGGCACCTACGTTCCAGGACGCTCCTGACCGCGCCGATGGCGATCTGTACTGCCGCGTGCCTGCGGACTCGCAGTTGAACGTCCGCGGCGCTCGCAACATCCCCTGTGAGACGGTGCCCGGCAAACGAGCGCCGACGGTCGCCATGTGCGAGAGCAATGACCAGTACGTGCCGCTCAACGACGGCTACAACTGGAAGGGGGACCCGAACGCCACCCTGTCAGGACAGGGCGTACCCCAATTGCCGCCCGGAGTCCCGCGCCCGGCAGCGCCTCCAGGGTCCGCTCCGCTACCCATCGCCACCGCTCAGTACGACCCCAGCACCGGAACGTACATCGGCCCGGACGGACAGCCGCACACCCAGTCGAACTTGGCGAACGGCGCTCACCCCGGTAGCTGGCAAGACATGCTGATCCCGCCGAAGGTCAACTAGGCCAACATGATTGACGGAGCCAAGGCCGCCTCCCACGCCAACCGACATCGAGGGAAAAGTGTGATGAGAGTCGGGATCACCGCGTTGCGTGCCGTGTTGGTGGCCGTGCTGGGAATGTGTTTGTGGACTACGGTCACGGCGAAGGCGGCTGGAGTCGACTACCTGATGGTGCCGTCGGCGGCTATGGGACGAGACATCCCGGTCGCCTTTGAAGCCGGTGGCCCCCACGCAGTGTTCCTACTCGACGCTTTCGACGCAGCGCCCGACGTGAGCAACTGGGTGACCGCCGGCAACGCCATGAACAGCCTTGCTGGCAAGGGTGTTTCAGTCGTAGCACCGGCGAGCGGTGCATGGAGCATGTACACCGACTGGGAGCAGGACGGTAGCCGTCAATGGGAGACGTTTCTGTCCAGCGAGCTACCCGATTGGCTGGCCGCCAACAAGGGACTCGCGCCAGGCGGTCACGGAATCGTAGGCGCCGCCCAAGGAGGCACCGGAGCTCTGACGCTGGCCGAGTTCCACCCGGACAGGTTCCGATACGTTGGTTCCTTCTCGGGATTCTTGACCCCGTCGAAGACGACGTTCAACGGAGCGATCACGGCCGGCCTCGCCCAGTACGGCGGCGTCGACACCCGCAACATGTGGGGATTGCCGCAGCTGGGTCGGTGGAAGTGGCATGACCCCGATGTTCACGTGCAGCTGTTGGCCGACAACAACACTCGACTGTGGGTGTTTAGCCCGCAGACCCTGACATGCAGTGATCCCGCGGCAATGATCGGCTACTGCGATCAAGCCCAGGGCAGCAACCGCAGCTTCTACACGCACTACGCCATCGTTGGCGGCCACAACGGTCACTTCGACTTTCCCGTCGACGGTCAGCACGACTGGTCGACCTGGGCCCCACAACTGGCGGCGATGTCCAACGACCTCGTCGCGACGATCAAATAGCAAGGGATCGCACGTGAAACGCATCAAGACGTTGCAGGCAACAGTGGTGGCCCTTGGACTGCTCGCCGCGCAGACCGCCGTCGCGATCCCGGCCGCCGCTGACCCATCCGACGATCCCTGCCCGTTGGCCTTGTTCTTCGTCTGCAGGATGGTGCCGCTCGCGCCAAATCTGGATGGCGACCTTGATCTGACGAAACAGCAGCCCCCCGCCGACCCGAACGCCCCAGCGCCCGATTCGCTGCCGCCGGCCGACATCTGCGCCCGCGGCTGCAACTAACAAGACCATCTCGAACGAATACGAAGAAGGGATCTCGCGTGGGCATCGGTATTCAGGTTGAGGGACTGACCAAGTCCTTCGGGCCGCAGCGAATCTGGGAAGACGTCACGTTCGACATCCCGCCCGGCGAGGTCAGCGTGCTCCTCGGCCCGTCCGGTACGGGTAAGTCGGTGTTCTTGAAGTCGTTGATCGGTTTGCTTCGCCCCGAGCGCGGCTCGATCATCGTCGACGGTACGAACATCATCGAATGCTCGGCGAAGAAGCTGTACGAGATCCGGACCTTGTTCGGCGTGATGTTTCAGGACGGCGCCCTGTTCGGCTCGATGAGCCTCTATGACAACACCGCGTTCCCGCTTCGTGAGCACACGAAGAAGAAGGAAAGCGAAATCCGTCAGATCGTGATGGAGAAGCTCGACCTGGTCGGTCTGACCGGCGATGAGACCAAGTTCCCCGGTGAGATCTCCGGTGGTATGCGCAAGCGCGCCGGGCTGGCCCGCTCGTTGGTGCTCGACCCGCAGATCATTCTCTGCGACGAGCCGGACTCCGGTCTTGACCCCGTGCGTACGGCGTATCTCTCCCAGTTGCTCATCGACATCAACGCGCAGATCGACTGCACGATCCTGATCGTCACGCACAACATCAACATCGCCCGCACCGTGCCGGACAACATGGGCATGCTGTTCCGCAAGCAACTGGTCATGTTCGGGCCCCGCGAAGTCTTATTGACCTCTGATGAGCCGGTGGTCAAGCAGTTCCTCAACGGTCGTCGTGTTGGTCCGATCGGCATGTCGGAGGAGAAGGACGAGTCGACGATGGCCGAGGAGCAGGCCCTCATCGACGCAGGCCACCACGACGGCGGCACCGAGGAAGTCGAGGGCGTGCCGCCTCAGGTCAACGCGACGCCGGGTATGCCGGTGCGCCAGGCGGTTGGTCGGCGTCAGGCCCGGGTGCGTGACATCATGCACACCCTGCCGCCCGAGGCCCAGGCCGCGATCCGCGAGGACCTCGATCGCACCCAACCTTCACCACGGCATTACCTTCCGGATCGGGACACCGACCTCGTTCCCGTCGGTTCGAAAGACTCAGTGCGATGATCACGAGAGTCATCGAGAAGGTGCGGTCGGGGAAGCATCGAGACGGCGACTGCGTCCCCAAACCGGTTGTCGAGCGAACGCGGGGACCCGCGTCCGACGTTGCACGAACTTGCGAAGTCACCGGGTACGTGACTCGTTTCGATCAGCGCTCGCTGGCTTGGGCCATGATGACAGTCGCCGCGCCGCATCTGGCGCCCAACGAACGAATCTGGCTCTGGGTCAAGATCGGCGCCGGCGACTTGGAGAGCGCACTGATGACGCTCGTAGGCGTCTGCATGCGGAATGATGTCCCACTTTCGGTCAATCTCGCAGGGGCACTGCGTGACTGGCTGGATGGCTATGCCGGAACAGACGTGGCTGCCGCGTTCGAGTCCTATGTCCGTCCAACCCGAATGGCGACTGGCGTAAGCGATGTCAGGTCAACTCGGGAAAGCTTGGACATCGCCTGCGATCGGTTTGGCAGCCGCGCTCGTCGGGTGCCGACGGATCGACGCTCCCCAGACGTTTCTGGGGAGCGGGTGATGCCGGACGCAACAGCTGACGAATTGCTTCCACGTGGCCATGTAAGGGGTCTGAGTCCATGATCAAGAATCGACTTAGCAGAGTCATCGTTGCCGGGATGGGATTCGCGGCGCCGGCGATCGGCATTCTCTCTGCGCCGCAAGCAGCTGCAGTCCCTGGGCCGGAAGTGGAGTACACGTACGACGTCGTGGTGCGACGTCATTTCGACTTTCCGGGCAACGACGCCATCGGATACGGCTTTGGCATCTGTGACAAAGTCAGTCGAGGTGGCAGCTACGGCGATGTGATGCGCGATTTCAAACAAGACGTCTTTCCCAGTGACGAGCAGTCGGCCAACTATGTGGTGTCCTACGCAGTCGGAATCTTGTGCCCCGCCCAAATCTGGCAGTTGCGAAACTCGGCAGCGGGCTATCGCCCCCCGCCCTGACCGATCGACATGAAGCCAGCTCGACGACAGGCAATCGCTTAGGTATCTCCCGTTCGGGAAGACGGGAGCAGACTTTGGTCCGGCCAATGATTTGGACAAACCAAAAAATAGATACTAGGATGTCCTAGTAATAGCCGCTCGCCAACCTCTTGGGATCACCGATGACGACACAAATTCAGCATTTGATCGATGGGAAGCGCACGTCGGGTAGCTCGACGCGTACTGCTGATGTCCTGAACCCGAGTACTGGGGAGGTGCAGGCCCGGGTCGCGATGGCGTCGGCCGCCGACGTCGACGCCGCCGTCGCCGTCGCCGTCGAGGCGCAGAAGGAGTGGGCGGCTTGGAACCCGCAGCGTCGGGCGCGGGTGATGATGAAGTTCGTCGCGTTGGTGAACGAGAACGCCAATGAGCTCGCCGAATTGCTTTCGATCGAGCACGGCAAGACGGTCTCCGATTCGCTCGGCGACATTCAGCGTGGCGTCGAGGTCATCGAGTTCGCGATCGGCATCCCGCATTTGTTGAAGGGCGAGTACACCGAGGGTGCGGGCGGCGGCATCGACGTCTACTCGCTACGTCAGCCTCTCGGCGTGGTCGCGGGCATCACGCCGTTCAACTTCCCCGCGATGATCCCGCTGTGGAAGGCGGGGCCGGCGCTGGCGTGCGGCAACGCCTTCATCCTCAAGCCCTCCGAGCGTGACCCGTCGGTGCCGGTGCGGCTCGGCGAACTGTTCCTCGAGGCGGGCCTGCCCGCCGGCGTCTTCCAGGTGGTGCACGGCGACAAGGAGGCCGTCGACGCCATCCTGCATCACCCCGACATCCAGGCCGTCGGATTCGTCGGCAGCTCGGACATCGCCCAGTACATCTACTCGACGGCGGCGGCCAACGGTAAGCGCGCACAGTGCTTCGGCGGGGCGAAGAACCACATGATCGTGATGCCCGACGCCGATCTCGATCAGGCCGTCGACGCCCTGATCGGCGCGGGCTACGGCAGCGCTGGCGAGCGCTGCATGGCGATCAGCGTGGCGGTGCCGGTTGGCAAGGAGACCGGGGATCGGCTGCGCGCCAGGCTCGTCGAGCGGGTCGGCCAGTTGCGCGTGGGCCACAGCCTCGACCCCAAGGCCGACTACGGTCCACTCGTCACCTCGGCCGCGCTGGCGAGGGTCAAGGACTACATCGGTGCGGGCGTCGAGGCCGGCGCGGAGATCGTCGTCGACGGTCGCGAGCGTGGCAGCGACGACCTCACCTTCGGTGATGCCAGCCTCGAGGGTGGCTACTTCATCGGGCCGACCCTGTTCGACCACGTCACCACCGACATGTCGATCTACAAGGACGAGATCTTCGGCCCGGTGCTGTGCATCGTTCGGACTGACAGCTACGAAGAGGCGCTGGCGCTTCCCTCGGAGCACGAGTACGGCAACGGGGTGGCGATCTTCACCCGCGACGGCGACACCGCTCGCGACTTCGTCTCCCGGGTGCAGGTCGGCATGGTCGGCGTCAACGTCCCGATCCCGGTTCCCGTGGCGTACCACACCTTTGGCGGCTGGAAGCGGTCCGGTTTCGGTGACCTCAACCAGCACGGGCCCGCGTCGATCATCTTCTACACCAAGGTCAAGACCGTCACCCAGCGCTGGCCGTCGGGCATCAAGGATGGCGCCGAATTCTCCATCCCGACCATGAAGTAGCCGGGCACTCGTGACTACGCAGCACTACTTCGGGCTCGACGATCACGAGCGGGCGATCGTCGACACGGCGGCGGAGTTCGCCGACAAGCGCATCGCGCCGTTCGCATTGGAGTGGGACGCCACGAAGCACTTCCCGCTCGACGTGCTGCGCGAGGCCGCCCAGTTGGGCATGGCGGCGATGTACTGCAGCGAGGACGTCGGCGGCAGCGGACTGCGACGGCTGGACGCGGTGCGGATCTTCGAGAAGCTGGCGATGGCGGATCCCTCGACGGCGGCATTCCTGTCGATCCACAACATGTGCGCGTGGATGGTGGATCGCTACGGCACACCCGAACAACGCAAGGCGTGGGTTCCCCGGTTGGCGTCGATGGAAGCGGTGGCCAGCTACTGCCTGACCGAGCCGTCCGCAGGGTCGGATGCTGCCGCGCTGCGCACCAGGGCGGTGCGTGACGGTGATGACTACGTGCTCGATGGGGTGAAGCAGTTCATCTCCGGCGCCGGAACGTCGGACGTGTACGTCGTGATGGCCCGCACCGGCGTCGAGGGTCCGCGCGGCATCTCGGCGTTCATCGTCGAAGACGGCTCTCCTGGACTGAGTTTCGGTGCGCAGGAACACAAGATGGGATGGAACGGCCAGCCCACCGCGCAGGTGATCATGGAAGGCGTCCGGGTACCCGCGGACGCCATGCTCGGCGGCACCGACGGCGACGGCGGCGGCTTCGGCATCGCGATGAACGGGCTCAACGGTGGCCGGATCAACATCGCGGCGTGCTCGCTCGGCGGAGCGGCCGCCGCGTATCAGAAGGCCGCCGCGTATGTCCGCGACCGAGAGGCATTCGGCGGCAGTCTGCTCGACGAGCCGACCATCCGCTTCGCCTTGGCCGACATGGCCACTGCGTTGGAGTCGTCACGAATGATGTTGTGGCGGGCGGCATCCGCCCTCGACGAGGACCACCCGGAAAAAGTCGAACTGTGCGCGATGGCCAAACTGCACGTGACGGACGCCTGCTACGACGTCGCCGACCGGGCGCTGCAACTGCACGGCGGCTACGGCTATCTCAGCGAGTATGGATTGGAGAAGATCGTCCGCGACCTGCGGGTGCATCGAATCCTCGAGGGAACCAACGAAATAATGAGGGTCGTCATCGGCCGGGCCGAAGCCGCCCGGACGCGGGCTTCCGCCTAGGAGAGAAGCAGATGACGACGATCGCGTTCTTGGGACTGGGCAACATGGGCGGCCCGATGGCGGCGAACCTCGTCGCGGGCGGGTTCGCCGTCCGTGGCTTCGACCCGGCTGCCACCGCGAAGGCGGCCGCAAGGGAGAAGGGAGCCAGCGTATTCGACCGCAGCGCCGAGGCAGTCGATGGCGCCGATGTCGTCATCACCATGCTTCCCAACGGCGGTCTGGTGCAGACCTGCTACGCCGAGGTGCTGCTCGCCGCCAAGCCTGGAGCATTGTTCATTGACAGCTCGACGATCTCTGTCGACGACGCGCGCACGGTCAACACACTCGCTGCCGAGCATGGGTTCGCCCAACTCGACGCGCCCGTATCGGGCGGGGTGAAGGGCGCGGTAGCAGGCACGCTGGCATTCATGGTTGGCGGCGAGGCCGACGCCGTTGAACGTGGCCGCGAGGTACTGGACCCCATGGCGGCCAAGATCATCCACTGTGGGGCGTCCGGTGCCGGCCAGGCCGCGAAGGTGTGCAACAACATGGTGCTGGCCGTGCAGCAGATCGCCGTCGGAGAAGCGTTCGTAGTTGCCGAGACGCTCGGCCTTTCGGCGCAGTCGCTGTTCGACGTGATCACCGGCGCCACCGGCAACTGCTGGTCTGTGCACACCAATTGCCCAGTGCCAGGACCGGTCCCGTCATCACCGGCGAACCACGACTTCAAGCCCGGCTTCGCGACCGCGCTGATGAACAAGGACCTCGGACTGGCGATGGACGCGGTGGGTTCGACGGGTTCGTCGGCACCGCTGGGCACCCACGCCGCAGAGATCTACGCAAAGTTCGCGGCAGATCACGCCGACAAGGACTTCAGTGCCGTCATCGAACTGATCCGCAACAGCTAGCGACCCCCACAACCGGCCAAAGTCGAGGTAACTGCGTGACCATCGAACTAGATCACATACTCACCCGAGTCGACGGGAACGTCGGCCGCGTGGTGTTGAATCGCCCGAAGGCCATCAACTCACTCACCAACGGCATGGTGGCCGGGTTGGCGAAGGCACTCGACGCCTGGGAACACGACGACGCGGTGCGCGCCGTGCTCCTCACTGGCTCCGGCGAGCGCGGACTATGCGCAGGCGGCGACGTCGTGGCGATCTATCACGACGCCCAAGTCGGCGGCGCCGAGACTCGGGCGTTCTGGCGCGACGAGTACGAGCTCAACGCCCGCATCGCGCGCTACCCGAAGCCGTACGTGGCCGTGATGGACGGCATCGTCATGGGCGGCGGGGTCGGCGTCAGCGCGCACGCCGGAATCCGGGTCGTCACCGACACGACGAAGATGGGCATGCCCGAGGTCGGCATCGGTTTCATTCCCGACGTCGGCGGCACCTATCTGCTGGCGCGCACACCGGGGTTACTGGGCGTGCACGCTGCGCTGACCGGCGCTCCCTTCTCGGGCACCGATGCCATCGCGATGGGGTTCGCCGACCATTTCGTGCCGCATGACGTGCTGGCCGACTTTGAGGCCGCCGTCGTATCCGATGGCCCCGCCGCCGCGCTCTCAGTGCACGCGATCGAGCCGCCGCCCAGTCCGTTGCTTGCGCAACGGCATTGGATCGACGACTGCTACTCCCACGAAACCGTGCCCGAGATCCTCGCGGCCCTGCACAGTCATGCGACCGGCCCGTCGATCGACGCATCTAATCTGATCGCCAGCCGGTCGCCGATCGCACTGGCAGTGACACTGGTGGCCGTACGGCGTGCCGGTGAACTCGACTCAGTCGAAGAGGTCCTGCGGCACGAGTTCCGGACATCGTGCGTGGCGCTTCGGTCACACGACCTCGTCGAGGGCATCCGCGCGTTGCTCGTGGACAAGGACCGCACGCCCAAGTGGTCACCGGCATCGTTGGCGGACGTGACGCCTGAGAGGATCGATGCCTACTTCGCGCCCCTCGAAGATGACTTGACTTTCCCAATCGCTGGTCGCTAGCGGAGACGCCAAAGGTGCGATGCCCAGCGCGTGTTCGGGTTTGATCCGCGGCACATGATCAGCAGCAGCGCAGTTAGCGAAAGGCGGACCATGGCGCCGTGGGGGATGCGAGTTGGTCCGCGGAAATGTGCATTCGATCGCGCGAGCGCCAACCGAGGCACGCTCTGCCCGTACCGCATCGGCTGACATGAGCCAGCACCAATCCCAGGCAAGTATGCGGGACTCTCGGGACCAGAAGGTGCAGGCTGTGTCCTCCGCAGGACACCCATATCGCCGACCGAAGGCCCACTGAACGAAGAGAAATTTCCCGAAGATGGTGGCCGCCAAGGTTCCTCGCCTAACTGCCATTCAGGCCGACCTGCACTACGTCCGGTTGACGGAATCGGGTGTTATCGGCGAATCTCCCGCGCCACAGTGCTAATTGCGCCGCGCGTGTCTTGACGTTTTCACACGACGCTATGACGCTTTGATTTGTCCTTCGAGTGCGTAAGATGCGTCCCTGGAAGACATTTCGACCCATTCGCTCCGGTTACGTTGCGTGGGGTGTGTTGTTAGGGGCAGTCGCCTAAGCACGCTACGAAGGTCGGCTCGTTCGACCGTTCGTCGGTACATAATCCAATCTGTCGCGTCGCCCCACCCCTCCTGGTCAACCACGGCAGGGCCAAGCGAAGCCGGTGAGGGCGAGCACAGCGCCCAGATGAATGGGTAGAAGCAGATCTCAGCGAATACATCGTAGGTTTGCCTAGCGCCGAGCACTTGCATCATGGAGTACGCGCTGGAAATCCGGCATGCTCGGTGCCTTACGCGTGCCACGCGCAGTTGCATCCCGGCTGGAAGGCGGACCTCGTCGCAATCTCGATGCATTTCATCAACGAACGCGCCCTGCATAAGATGCATTGACGGGGTTAGCGCGATCATCGCCAGCATCAGTGAACGCGCGACGCGGCCGGGCGAAACGTGTACCGCGGGAACCCCGCCCGAGCTGACTGGCAATGACCACGAAGCAGTCTCCATGCGATCCTGCCTCGAAACACTCCCGGCGAGGTCGCCGTACGCGTCGTCATACAGACTGGCGAGGTGGTTGCACGGCTCGCACAACGTCTTGAGCCACAAACCTCCGTCCAGCGGAGTGTCATGTTGCATAACACCGTCGCGAATATACGGTCGCATCCGGACGACTCGGCTGGATGAATTTCCCGCGCACTGGGGCGGTATGTGCGCCTTCGTCAGCGTGGTTGACCTCCGGCACAAATGGCACAAGATCCCATCCTGGGGTCTTGCCCCCACATAGTTGCGCTGCGCCGCCACAGCAGCAATGTAGCGGCGGCCTCCGACACACAAGAAGTAGTTCGGGCTTAGTACTCGACTTCCTGCTTGTGCGCGGTATTCACGATGAGTTGCTTCCGCGACTCGGCTGCGGTGCGCGTCAGGCTGCGGCGGACACTTGCATTCGCCGACTCATTGTTGGAGGTTGTTGGCCATTAGCCATCCACAGATGGCCGGACGTTTGGGGGGAATGCAGTTCTATGACTGACTCGGCCGAAGAGATACGGCGCAAGTTGGCAGCGCGAGAACTGCAGTTCGCGGACGAGTTGGCTTCCGCTGAAGCCCAGTTTCTAAATGTTGCTGAGAGCGTGCTTGCGCAGTGGGGCAAGTGGTGGCGAGATCCGAAAGCTCTGTCCGGGTTAGCTGTTGAGGCCCGCTTACACGATAAGTTCGTGATGTGTTTTCCGTTGGCTGCTCACGCGATGAACCACATCGAGGCTGCACTAGCAGCGCAAAACGGTTTTCCCTGGATTGCGAAGTCGAGTACACGTATCGCGTTCGAGCATGCCCTCACAGCCCAGTGGGTGTTGATGACAGCGGACGGCGAGAGAAAGCTTAAAGCAAGCTTCGACAACAACAACCACATCCGCAGCGATCGCTTCGTCAAGGGCGTCCAAAGCCTCGGACGCAATGACGAGAGTTTCGCCCAAGCGGCGCACGGCCTCACTGACGCGCAACTGAGCGAACTTGTACAGGCTCCTTCAGACGGGCCGGGTCCCGCCACCGTCGAGGGGATGTGCCAACGCTTCGCGAGCGATGGCGCCGAACGTCTTCTCTATGACATCTACCGTGAACTCTCGGGTTCCGTGCATCCGTCGCTGTCGCTATTGCGTGCGCACTTGCATTTTGACAGTTCGGGAGAGGTGCGACAGGTCGCAGCTTACGGGCAAGCTTTGAGGGAGATCACCTTCGGGCGTGAACTCGCGATGAGCGCGGTGTGGGCGTTGTACGCAGTAGAGGTATGTCGGTTTGGTCAGCCTCATATGGCAGAAGTCGACTCCATGGGTATGGCCGCTGGACTTCCGGTTGACCTACGTAAAAGCGATATGCGGCCCGACGAGCAGCCCAAGGATCACTCGGCCTACTGGTGCGCCTCGCCCGTTCTTGACGTAGAGGACGACGCGCGGACACGTTGAGCCCCTGGTCCACGGATCCTGTCGGCGGTGGTACCTACGCTGACCCGATGCCCTTCACCCCGCTGCACCGCAGCCTCGGCCTCCCTCCGAGCATTCTCACCGACGAGATCCTTGACGCGGCGGTCGCTGCAGGCGTGGCCGAGACCGACGATCTCGACTGGAAGTCCGAGCTCCCGCCGGCTAAGGGACTCCCGCAGACTGACCTACCAAAAGACATCGCAGCGATGGCGAACAGCGGGGGCGGAATGATCGTCTACGGAGTCGAGGAGAGCCAAAAGGGCGCGACCGTTCGCAATGACACGGGTGAGTTCACCGAGGCTCATGAGCGCGCCCTCCGTAGCGCAGCGATAACAGCGGTCACTCCGCCGGTATTCGGACTGGAGATCTACCGGCTTGGGGACCACCCGCGAGCCGTCGCGGTGATCGTGCCTGCGAGCGTGGACGGTCCGCATCTCATATATCGGGGTGAGTACTTCGGTGCACCGACGCGCAATAACGCGGACACCGTGTGGATGAAGGAACGTCGGATCGAGGCCATGTATCGAGCGCGGTTCGATGAACGCCGACTGGCCACCGAAGCGGTAGACGTGCTGTATGGCGAGGCCGCGGCCGGGCGCGACGCCGCCAATCGGGCCTGGCTGATCGCTGTTGCGCATCCGCGCATACCGGGGACGCTCGTTCGTCTCACCAGCGAGGAGGCACGTGCGGTCTTTGGGCACGCGGAGAAGATTGCGCTCAGCTACTCGAACCGCAACGGTATCCACCCCCTCCAGAATGTCGACCTCCTGAACCCGAGGCCGGGCCTGCGACGGTGGGTCGCACAAAACAACGCGATCGGCGACGGTTCACGGTGGCGCGAGGCATGGGCAAGTGTGCACCACGACGGCTCGGCCATCCTGGCGGCTGCTGTAGGAGGACACCGAAAGTCCGGTGACGGGAACTTCGAGGGCTGGCAGGTCGAGGCCCGGGCAATCGAGGCTGGCATCGCGGACTTCATGGCACTAGTTCGTGCTACAGCGAAGGCGCTGGACCACGGCGAGTACGACCTGTGTGTGGGGATCGTTTGGACTGGCGGACAGCCGCTCAGCATATTGACGATCGACGGCACGGGCTATATCTACGACGGGGCATCAACCCCGCTGTCGTCGTTCACCCCAGTGCGATCGATGGTCAACGCAGCCGCCGATGATGAGGAGTTCCATCAACAGGTGCACCAGCTGGCCGAGGACTGCGTGAACCAGGGCGGGATCACCTACCTCCACGTAATCTCGGATCCAGTTCAGACCGGGGCATAGAGGCCGACGTGTTCCTCCGGTGTTGGCCATCACGCGAGCCGAATGACATTCGCTGCGCCCGCGATGTGTACGGTGCGGCTCATGACTCCGACCGGGGTGAATGCCGATTTCCGCGTCAGAACTTCCGCATTGGGACGGGCGTTCGAGCCCGAGAAGGCAGTTGGACATGGCACATAACATCGATTTCTTTATCAGCTACAACAAGGCAGACCGGTTGTGGGCTGAATGGATCGCGTGGTTACTCGAAGCGGAGGGGTACACGACAATTGTTCAGGAGTGGGACTTCAAGCCCGGCGGGAACTTCGTCATCGAGATGGACGATGCTACGAAGCGGTGCGAACGAACCATCGCTGTACTGTCCCAGGACTATCTGGATGCTGAATTTACGGTGCCGGAGTGGGCCGCAAAATTTGCGCAGGATCCCAAGGGAATTGGCCGGAAGCTTATCCCGGTCCGTGTGGCGGCTTGCAACATCGAGGGGTTGCTTGGCCAAGTGATCTATTGCGATCTCGTTGGCCTCGATGAGGAAGCGGCGCGAAAACGCCTGTTAGCGCAGCTGAGTCCCGGCCGTACGAAACCCGCCGTAGCCCCGTCATTTCCAGGGATTTCCAAAGAGCCAGCCTTCCCGGCCGCGCAACAGTCGCGGGTAGCTGCGCCGCGACTGTGGACGCCGTTGAGCCAGCCGGTTCATGTCAAATGGCGTGCGGACACCACCCGTTCGGAGTACTCGCGCTCGACGCTCGAATTGCACACCATCCCGATGGATGATCATGGCTTGGAGGCGCGAGCGCTGCGCGAGTTGCCTGACGCCCTGGCGGGCCTCGGCCGGCAGGGCGGATTGTTCGACAACAACGAAGCCGTTCGGGCCGATGCCTTCGAGGACCGCGCCGAAGCGTCCTCGGCCGGAGACGGAGGCCAGCTCGGCGCCAAAGGAATAGCTGTTTACCGCGACCGGCACGTCGTCACTTGGCTTCCGCTGCCACGAGGCAGTCTCGGATCGGTTTTCGACGAGGAGGACGTAAAGAACCGTCTAATCGGGTCGCTGGCACTGCACGCTAATGCTGGACTTGACGTTGAAGGCGCGATAGCGCTTGCAGTGTCAGTTGAGCCCATCACCATGCTGATGGTAGGGCAGGCGGGTGAAACTGAACGGCGCTCAACGGCACAGTTCCTGTACACAATGGCTCCTAGTTCGTCTCTCCGCATAGAACCGAAACATGCAGTGGCAGCGTCGGCACTCGGTGCCCAGGCCGCGGAAATCGCAGACGAGCTCACGGCACAGTTGGCGCTCAGGCTTGGCTCCATCCGGTAAGCGCTGGCACCACACGCGGTGCGGACAGCGAATTCGGGGACTTCGCCTGCTAAGCCCAAAAATACTCGAGACGAGACTACTTCGCCGTGGTGCAGTCCGGCTTGCCACTCGCGACTCGGACCAACCGCCTGAGTCGCGGCGATGCAAGAGGCAGCCGTCGGACAGTGTCGGGGCGTGCGACTAGCCTCCGTGTCACCACGGAAGGAGAGCCCCATTGAGTCAACTAAGCGAGCAAGAGTGGGCGCACATCGACCCCCATATATGCGCCGCAAATACGCCAGGCGGCCTGGTACGCCTGCCGCCCTACGGCCTAATTTTGACGCTCCGGACGCTGGTCGGAACTGCCGACAACATAGTTGCTTCCCACACGCTGCTCAGCGCGGAGCCCGAAACCATCTGGAAGCTATGGGCTTTCACGCCCAATTCCGTTGCAGTCGTGGAGGCGACATATCAGTCAGACAACTACGACTTCGGCGAGGACGATCAGAGGCGCCAGGGCAACGGGTTCGGTAATCCCTTAGACCCAGCGTCATTAACTGCTTGGTCGCGGCCACTGAGTACGGTGACGGCGTTGGAGATCGCTCAGGTGCGCTACATCTCGCGGACTCGAGGTTTCGGACGTGGAACGTCGGAGTTTTATCCGACCGTCATCAAGATCTCATTTGCCGATGGGGCCTCGAACGTAGTCACAGTGGAGAGGTCTCTAGATGACGAGTCCAAACGTCAGCGATGGGAAGCCTTCGTCACAGCTGCTCGCCAGGCCGCAACATAGCGACGCCATGCTTCGAGCGATGTCACTCCAGTTGATTGCGGACGACGTCATGGATAACACGCAATACTCACGCTTGTATCCATTGGACGGCGGGATCGCGGCAGCATCGTCGAGCGCCAGCCCACGCCAACCGGCATCTCGGGCCGATGTCACTTACGCCACGCTAGTTACAGCGTAAGTAGGATTCGAAAAACGAGGTCTCAAGTCATCGCTTATTCATCGAATATAAGCCGGAATCAGCGAGAATCCGTAGTAATGGATACGCATCGCAGTGACGTTAATTCTGTTGCATTGCAAGATAAGTCGCGAATATTTCGGCATGTGTCGAGAATGCCTGAACTCGAATCCGTTGGTCGTGGGTTCGAGCCCCACCCGCCCTACGTCAGAGGCTGTATTGCGTCGGGTGGTGGCTGACATTTCTGCTTCGGGTGATGGACGACAGTGTTTCGGCTGATGCTTGACAGTGGCTTCGGCTGATCCTTGACACTCCCTTGATGAGGGAGTTGAGCGTGGCCGAGCAGAGGTATCAGGCCGTGTTGGCCGTGATCAGCGATGGCTTGTCGGTGTCGCAGGTGGCACAGAAGTGTGGGGTGTCGCGTCAGACGTTGCACTCGTGGCTGGCCCGCTATGAAG
>NZ_JAVROT010000239.1:0-12911 GCF_032162605.1 Mycobacterium sp.
TGATCGCGGCCGTCGACAAGAACCGGTCGCTGCTCGAGGTCGCCCAGTCCTACCGCGGCAACTGGCGCGACATCGTCGTCTTCGTGTGCGCGGTGCTCTTCACGATCATCTGGTGGAACGTGAGCCATAGCCGCAGCAACTGGCTGGTCATGTTCATCGTGATGATCGTCGTGTCGATCGTGGCAGCCATGTATGCCAGCCGCGGAATCCTGCGCGCGCTGCGGTCATTCAGCCGCCACCGCGACGGTCAGTAGTGGTAGGTGTCCGACGGCGCGGGCACGTGATCGGGGTCGTCGCCGAACTCGGACGAGTGGATGCCGTACGCCTTCGCCAGGTCCAGGATCTTGGTGGCACGCGCGATGCGGGGTAGGTCCGAACCGTTGCGGATCTCGCCGCCGTCGCGCTGGAATTCTTCGAAGAACTCTCCTGCCCAAGTGATCTCGTCCTGGGAGGGGGACAGGCCTTCATTGACCGACGGACACTGATCGGGTGTCAGGCAGATCTTGCCGGTCATTCCGAACTCGACGGAGACGGCGGTGGCCTCGATGAGCTTGAGCGCGCTCGAGCCGATGGTCGGCCCGTCGATCGCGCTGGGCAGGTGGGCCGCCTTCGCCGCGATCGTGAAACGCGACCGCGCGTAGGCAAGAGTTGCCGGGTTGTCGCCGAAACCCGTGTCGCGGCGGAAGTCGCCGATGCCGAAGGCCAGCCGGAAGGTCCCCTTGGTCGCGGCGATCTCGGTGATGCGTTCTAGTCCACGGGCGGTTTCGACGAGGGCGACGATCGGTACGTCGGGCAGCCGCTTGGCCGTCTCGATGACGTGATCCACGGATTCGACCATCGCCAGCATGATTCCTCCGACCGGGGAGTCGGCCAGCATCTCGAGGTCATCGGCCCACCAGCGGGTGCCGAAGCCGTTGACGCGGACCCAGTCGGCGTGGCCTTCACCCAGCCACCGCTGCACGTTGTCGCGGGCGGCGGGCTTGTCCTTTGGTGCGACGGCATCCTCGATGTCGAGGACGACGATGTCGGCGCGCGAGTGCGCTGCCGGCGCGAACCGGTCGTACTGCGCGCCGTTGACCAGGAGCCAGCTTCTGGCCAGTACCGGGTCGATGCGAAACCCGGGGTCCGAGGGGTCCTGATGGGAACCCGGGTCATTGCCGGTGGCCTGGTCATACACGGGTCAATCGTCGCCTACCGGGTGAGGACGAGGCAAAACGGGTCGGAGAAGCACTCAGCCCAGCTTCGCGCCGAAGAAGCTCTCCATCGCCTTCCAGTGCCGCTCGGCGGCGTCGGGATCGTAGATGCCCGCGTGATCGGACACCGCGAACCCGTGGGCCGCGGGATAGAACTCGATGGTGTGCTCGACGCCTGCTGCGGTCAGCGCCTTGTCCAGGGTCTCGGCCTGTTCGGTGGTGAACGACTTGTCGTTCTCGGCGCCCGCGACGTAGACGGCGGCGCGGATCTGGTCGGCCAGTAGGTGCGGGCTGCCCGGATCGTCGGACGCGAGGCCACCGCCGTGGAACGACATCGCTGCCGCCACTCTCTCGGGGACGCGGCCGGCTACCACCAGGGACGTCCGTCCACCCATGCAGTACCCGGTGGTGCCGAACGCGGTGCCGCTGACTTCCGGTCGGGATTCGAGGTAGTCGAAGAATGCCGCCGCGTCACTGGCCATTATCTCTGGGGTGATGCTGCCCATCATCGACATCAGGCGCGTGCGTTCCTCGGGATCGCCGAAGGCGGTGTTGATGTCGAACGGCGCCCAGTCGCCGGCCCGGTAGAAGATATCCGGCACCAGCACGGCGTAGCCATAGCCGGCCAGCTTCTGAGCCATTTCCTCGATGACCGGACGCCGTCCCGCGGCGTCCGGGTACATCACGACGCCGGGCCACGGTCCGCTGGAAACTGAGCCCCCAGGCGTGGCGAGCGTGACCGGACACGTTCCGTCGGACGTGGTGATGGTGTCGGTGATCGTCGGCATGGCCTCCGTTCTACTCCACGCCGCTGGACGTAAACTGACCGAGTGCCGCTTCCGACGCCCTACGAGGATCTGCTGCGGCTCGTTCTCGAAACCGGTACGCCCAAGTCCGACCGCACCGGCACCGGCACCCGCAGTCTGTTCGGCCACCAGCTGCGCTACGACCTCGCCGCCGGGTTCCCCTTGATCACCACCAAGAAGGTGCACCTCAAGTCGGTGGTCTACGAACTGCTGTGGTTCCTCCGCGGTGACTCCAACGTGCGGTGGCTACAGGAGCACGGCGTCACCATCTGGGACGAATGGGCCAGCGAGACAGGCGATCTCGGCCCGGTTTACGGTGTGCAGTGGCGGTCCTGGCCGACTCCGTCGGGTGAGCACGTCGACCAGATCAGTGCCGCACTCGACCTGCTCAAGACCGACCCCGACTCCCGGCGCAACATCGTCTCCGCGTGGAACGTCGGCGAGATCCCGCAGATGGCCCTGCCGCCGTGTCACGCGTTCTTCCAGTTCTACGTGGCGGCCGGCAAGTTGTCGTGCCAGCTGTACCAGCGCAGCGCGGACCTTTTCCTCGGCGTCCCGTTCAACATCGCCAGCTACGCCCTGCTCACGCACATGATGGCGGCCCAGGCAGGCTTGGCGGTCGGTGAGTTCGTGTGGACGGGTGGCGACTGCCACATCTACGACAACCACGTCGAGCAGGTGAGGTTGCAGCTGAGCCGCGACCCGCGACCGTATCCGGAACTGGTTCTCGCGCAGCGTGATTCGATATTCGACTACACCTACGACGACGTGGCGATCGTCAACTATGACCCCCACCCGGGCATCAAGGCCCCCGTGGCCGTATGAGGTTTGCTTGCAGAACCGAATGTCGGGCATGACGGTAGGGCTGATCTGGGCCCAATCGACCTCCGGGGTCATCGGCCGCGACAACGGCATTCCATGGCGGCTACCCGAGGATCAGGCCAGGTTCAAGGAAATCACTCTTGCCCACACCGTGGTCATGGGGCGTCTCACCTGGGAGTCCCTGCCCGCGAAGGTCAAGCCCCTGCCGGGGCGCAGAAATGTCGTAGTCACCCGGCAAGCTGACTACGTGGCAGACGGAGCGACGGTGGTGAGCAGCCTCGAGGCAGCGCTCACCGGTGCCGGGGGTCCCCCCGCTTGCGGGGGAGAGCGAAGCGACTCGGGGTATGTCACCGATGACGAAACCTGGGTGATCGGCGGTGCGCAGATCTACGCGCTGGCCCTACCGATGGCCACCCGATGCGAGGTCACCGAAGTCGACGTGACGTTGCCCAGGGAGCGCGACGACGCGGTGGCGCCGGTGCTCGACGAGGCGTGGGTCGGCACGGAGGGCGATTGGCTGACCAGCGCCGCCGGCATCCGCTACCGATTCCTCAGATATCAGCGAACATGATCCTCACCGCTGATCAGGCGCGCCGGGTGGCCGTCGCCGCGCAGGGTTTCACCGAAGCCAAACCGCTTGGCGTGCTCAACCGTTCGCACCTGCGACGGCTGATCTCGCGCATCCAGGTGCTGCAACTCGATTCGGTGTCGGTCGCCGTACGCGCCCACTATGCGCCGGTGTTCAGCAGGCTCGGTCCGTATGACCGCAGCGTCCTCGAACGGGCCGCATGGAACCACTCTGCTCGCTCACCGCGGTTGCTGGTCGAGTACTGGGCGCACGAAGCCGCGTTGATGGCGGTCGACGACTGGCCGCTGCTGCGCTGGCGGATGCGCGAGTACACCCACGGCCGGTGGGGCACCGAGATCGTGAGGAAGAACGGAAAGCTGGCTGACGACGTCATCGCCGCGGTCGCCGAGCTGGGGCCTAGCACCGCAGGCCAGATCGAGGCGCACCTGGCGTCGGAGCCACGCGGTCGCAAGGGTCCGTGGTGGGACCGCAGCGATACCAAGTGGGTCGCCGAGGCGTTGTTCGCGTCGGGTGTGCTCACCACTGCCACACGGGTGGGGTTCGCACGGCACTACGACCTCACCGAGAACGTGCTGCCACCCGACGTGGTCGCTCGCGAAGTCGATGATGACGACGCCGTGCGCGAACTCGCATTGCGCGCGGCGACGGCGCTGGGGGTGGCCACCGAAGCGGACATCCGGGACTACTTCCGGCTGGGCGCCAAGCAGGCAAAACCCGCGATCGCCGAGCTGGTGTCCGCCGGTGAGCTCGAAGAGGTCGGCGTCGATGGCTGGACCGCGCAGGGGTACCTGCGCGTGGGACAGAGCGTGCCGCGCAGCGACCGTGGCACCGCGCTGCTGTGCCCGTTCGACCCGCTGATCTTCTTCAGGCCCCGCGTCGAGCGGCTGTTCAACTTCCACTACCGAATCGAGATCTACACTCCTGCGCCCAAGCGGCAGTTCGGCTACTACGTGTGGCCGTTCCTGCTCGACGGCCGGTTGGTCGGACGCGTGGACCTCAAGGCGGAACGCACGCGCTCCGACGGATCCACAGCGTTGCACGTCGTCGGGGCCTTCACCGAACCCGGACAGGACCCGGTACGCGTGGCGACGGCGTTGGCGGTCGAACTGCAATCGATGGCGTCCTGGCTGGGGTTGACCGACGTCACGGTGGGGGAGCGCGGTGACCTGGTGCCTGCGCTGTCGCGGGCGCTGGGGCGGCTCGGCATGGCGCCGGTTTCGTGATAGGGCGCGTTGCCGCTGGTGATGCTCGGCAGCCCCCTGGGGCCGCACGTTTCGCCACGTGGGAGCTGCCGGGAAGGTGATACCGCCAATGATGTCGCTTTATGGACCGGGTACGCGCGGCCGGTCGAGCACGGCCAGGCTCAGCTCAGCGGAATGTCGTTGTCGCCCTTCGATTCCTGGTACTGCTCCGACAGTGCCTGATACCGGTCGCGGATGCGCTGCTGTTTCGAGCGCAGCCGGCCGCGCAGTGGCTCGTCCTCGGTTTCGATCAGCGTAGGGATGGAGTACGCCGTCCAGAACGCGTTGGCGCGCCGGTAGCCGCCGGGCTCCAGCCCGAACAGCTCCTTGAGGATCACTAGATCGTGTGGGATGGCGAAGCTGTCGCGGGAGTCCTCGTGGCTGTAGAAGTAGTAGTAGTTGTCGAACCCCGCCCAGGTGATCGCCGACATGCATAGCGTGCAGGGCTCGTGGGTGGTGAGGAAGACCAGTTCAGGAACCGGTGGTCGGTCGCGAAGCTCGTAAAACTGGTTCAGCGAGTTGATCTCACCGAGCAGGAGTGGGTAGACGGTCTCGTCGTTCGTGCTGGCGATGACCAGCGACAGATCGGACTTGCGCAGGATTGCCGCGCCGAACACCTTGTTGCCCGTGGCCACGGCGCGTTCGGTGAGCGGAAGGATGTCGTCGTCGATGACGTCGAGCAGGCGAGAAGCGATGGTCGTGGCTGCCATGGCTCACCTTAAGGCCTGCACCCGAGATCAGCCCTTCGTGGACTGTTCCTCGGCCAGTTCCGGAACGCCCTTGCCGCGAAAGACGTTGACCGCGAACACCACCGCGCCGATGACCAACCACACCAGGCCGCCGACCTTGGCCAGTGAATCGGCGTTGAACAACACGTAGCCGATGATCAGGAAACCCAAGGTGGGAACCACCAGGTGCAGCAGGTAGTTCTTCGACTTCTGGCGCACCAGGTAGTACCAGACCACCGAGACGTGCAACAGGCAGAACCCGAACAATGCGCCGAAGTTGACCAGAGACGAGATCAAGCCGATCTGTCCGACGAAGAACAGCACCAACACGACGCTGAGCGCGCTGACCACGAGGATCGCGGAGATCGGCACCTTGCGGCTGCTGATCTTGGACAGGAAGCTGGGCAGTTGGCCGTCGCGGCTCATCGAGTAGAGCAGCCGACTGGTGGCGGCCTGGGCGGCCATCGCGTTGGCGAACCCGACCGCCATCACGTTGACCGCGAAGAACGCGTTCATCCAGCCCGTGTTCGAGGCCGCCTGGACGAGGGTGAAGAACGCGTTGCCCGCCTCGTCGTCACTGAACGACTCGCGGCCGCCGGCGAGCAAGCTGGCCAGCCACGTCTGCGAGATGAACAGGAACGCCACCACGAAGAGCGCGATGATCATTGCCCGACCTGCTGGGTTCTTCCGCCCCGTGGACTCCTCGGCCAGCGTCGAGATGCCGTCGAACCCGAGGAAGCTCAAGACTGCGATGGACAGCGCGCTGGCTATCAGGGGTGCGGTCACCGTGCTGGAGTCCCAGATCGGGAGCGTGCTCCAACCCACGTTGGGCAGGCTCTGCCCGTTGATCGCGCGCACCGCGATGACGACGAAGATCACGACGAAGACCAGCTCGATGGCCAGGAAGATCCGGTTGGCGATCTTCAACGAACCGATCCCAGCAAGGTTGATGATGGTGTTCACGACGACGAAGACGATCGCCCACAACCACCGTGGAGTGCCGGGGAACAGACCGACCATCGACTCGGCCGCGAAGACGTAGAGCAGCGTCGGAACCAGCAGGTAGTCCAGGAGTATCGCCCAACCGGCGAAGAAGCCCAGGCTGGGGTGGACACCGCGACCGACGTAGGAGAACACCGAGCCGGCCAAGGGGAAGGACTTGGCCATCTGCGAGTAGGCCAGGGCGGTGAAGACCATGGCCACCAGCCCGATGACGTACACCAGCGGCACCATGCCCGACGCGCTGTTGTAGACGGTGCCGAAGATGGCCCACGGCGCGATGGGCACCATGAAGACCAGCCCGTACACCAGCAGGTCCACGGTCGACACCGACCGGTTGAGTTCTTGGGTGTAGCCGAATGATTCGAGGCTGCGCTGGCCGGTTGGGGCGTCCGTCTCGGGGTTGACCATGCAAGTGTCCTATCGATCGAGGGTCAGGCCCGGGCTGGGGCGGGGTCGTGGCCGGCGAGGAACGCGGCGATGACGGCGCGGAACTCCTCGGGTTTCTCCAGGTGGCTGCAGTGGCTGGCGTCTAGGAAGACGTGGCTGCGGGCGTCGGAGATCCGCTCGACGAACGGGCGCCATGTCGCGGGGGTGGCTTCGTCGTACTCACCGGCGACTACGAGCGTCGGCACGAGGATGCGGTCGAGTCGGTCGATGACCGTCCAGGACTTGAGTGTCCCGAGTACGTGAAACTCGTTGGGCCCGTTCATGGTGTGGTAGACCGTCGGCTCCGCCGCCATCTGCGCTTCGCTGTCGAGGAAGTCTTGGGGCGTGGGCGTCAGGCGGCAGACGTGGCGTACGTAGAACTCCTGCGTCGCCGCGAGGTACTCCGGGTCGGTGACGGTGGCTGCAGCTTCGTGCCGATCCAGCGCGTGGCGCGTGTCCTCCGGCAGCTCGGAGCGCAGCAGGGCGGCGGCGGCCATCCACAGCTCCATGGACGCGGGAGAGTTGCAAATCGACAGGGACGCCAGCCCCTCGGGTTGGCGCACCGCGATCTCGGCGCCGAGCATGCCTCCCCAGGACTGGCCCAGCAGGTGGTAGCGGTCGATACCCAGTTCGGTTCGCACGGCGTGGAACTCGTCGACGAACAAGGCCGGTTCCCAGAACTCGCGCGGCGCGTCGGGCAGGTGGCTGCTGTGACCGCAGCCGATCTGGTCGTAGTGAATGACCGTGCGTCCGGTCTCGTCGGCCAGTTCGGCGATGTTGCGCACGTAGTCGTGCGCCATCCCTGGTCCGCCGTGCAATACGAACAGGGGACGAGCGCCGGATTTCGGCACCTCCGGAGTGGTGATCCGGACCCACGTCTCAAGGTCCCGGAACGGCACGGTGCGGGTACGAATGGGCACGGCGATCAGAATGGACCCCCAATGGTCTCGCTGCAAGACCAATTGGAACGAATTAACATTCCCGTATCGACGAGAAGGGGAGCGCACCGATGGCCGACCACGTCGCCGCGCGGCCATCGGGCATGCTCGCCCGCCAATTGGCGATGCCTTCGCGCGTCGACGAGATCACCGACAGGCTCGTCACGGCGATCGCGATCGGGGAGTACCTGCCCGGCGCCCGGCTACCCGTCGAGCGTGACCTCGCCGCAGCACTGGGCGTCGGACGCATGACGGTCCGTGCCGCACTGGCGCGCCTGGTCGAGCGTGGACTGCTCGAGACCCGCCGTGGACGTGGCGGCGGGTCCTACGTCGTGGACCAGTGGCCCGAGTCCTCCACCGAGGCGGTCCGCCGCACGCTGTCGATGCGGCTGGCCGAACTGCGGGACCGGTGTGATGCGATCGCCCGGTTACACGGTGCGGTGTGCAGGGCCGCCGCGGATGCCAGGACGACGGAGGACGTGGCCACCCTTCGTGCCGCGCTGGAGGAGTACCGGACCGCGAGCACTGGATTGGCAGCCCAGCAGGCCGACAGCAGACTGCATCTGGCGATCATGGACGCCGCCCACAATGCAGTGCTCAAGCAGGTGCTCGTCGACCTGGAGGCATCCATCAGCATCGGCGCGCCGGCGCACCTGTGGGGCGAGCCAATCACCATGCGTGAGATGGAGTTGCGGTCCCTGGGCGAACACGAGGAATTGATCGACGCGATCGTAGACGGCTGCGCCGACGATGCCGATGCGGCGGCCCGCGCGCACGTCGGGATCGACTTCGAGAACATCTCCACGGCGATGCGTCGAGCGGGCATGCTGACCGACTGAGCGCAGGTGCTCATGAACGCCAGGGTTGAGCGGGTAATCTCAACCGCGTGAGCACCAGTGGTTTCGACTCCCATGCACGCTTGGGCACCGTGCTGACTGCCATGGTGACGCCGTTCGGCCCGGACGGCTCGTTGGACCTGGCCACGGCCAAGGCACTCGCGAAGCGCCTGGTGGACGCCGGATGCGACGGCCTGGTGGTCTTCGGGACCACGGGCGAGTCTCCGACGACCTCCGACGACGAGAAGATCGCGCTACTCGGCGCGGTCCTGGAAGCGGTCGGCGACCGCGCCCGGATCATCGCCGGAGCCGGCACCTACGACACGGCGCA
Source organism: Mycobacterium sp. (assembly GCF_032162605.1). GTDB lineage: Bacteria > Actinomycetota > Actinomycetes > Mycobacteriales > Mycobacteriaceae > Mycobacterium. The sequence continues at coordinate 8,913 of NZ_JAVROT010000239.1, forward strand.
CAGCGTGCACCTGGCAAAGGCGTGCGAAGCGGAGGGCGCGCACGGGTTGCTGGTCGTCACCCCCTACTACTCGCGACCGTCGCAGGCCGGGCTGATCGCCCATTTCACCGCCGTTGCCGACGCGACCGCATTACCCAACGTCCTGTACGACATCCCCCCGCGCTCCGCGGTGCCGATCGAGTGGGACACCGTCCGCGCCATCGCGCCGCACCCGAACATCGTCGCCATCAAGGACGCCAAGGGCGATCTGCACGGAGGCGCGATGATCATGGCGGAGACCGGGCTGGCGTACTACTCGGGCGACGACGCGCTGAACCTGCCGTGGTTGGCCATGGGCGCCACCGGATTCATCAGCGTCTGGGGTCACTTCGCCGCTAGCCAATTGCGAGAGATGTTGTCGTCCTTCACTTCCGGAGACATCGCGACTGCCCGCAAGATTCAGATCGCGCTCGGCTCACTCAACGAAGCACAGAATCGACTCGGGGGCGTCACGATGTCCAAGGCAGGACTTCGCTTGTTGGGCTTGGACACCGGTGAGCCCCGGTTGCCGCAGATTCCCGCGACGGCCGAACAGGTCGAAATGCTGGCAGCAGACATGCGGGCCGCCGGCGTGCTCCGATGAAGGTCGCCGGCGGGCCTGCTCCGGCTACGGGCGACCCCAGCGGGACGGTTCCGTCGGCGAGCCCCGCCCTCCTGCCGCCAGGACCACTGGCAACCGGCGGACTCCGGGTGACCGCGCTGGGCGGTATCAGCGAAATCGGCCGCAACATGACCGTTCTCGAGCATCTCGGTCGACTGCTGATCATCGACTGCGGAGTGTTGTTCCCAGGACACGACGAGCCAGGGGTCGACCTGATCCTGCCCGATCTGCGTCACATCGAGGGTCGCCTCGACGACATCGAGGCGCTGGTGTTGACCCACGCCCACGAGGACCACATCGGCGCCATTCCGCACCTGTTGAAGCTGCGATCCGACATCCCCGTGGTGGGATCCAAGTTCACCCTGGCCCTCGTGGCGGCGAAGTGTCGTGAGCACCGCATCAAGCCGGTGTTCATCGAGGTCGCCGAGAAGCAGAGCAGCCAGCACGGCGTCTTCGAGTGCGAATACTTCGCGGTCAACCACTCGATCCCGGACGCCCTGGCCATCGCCGTCTACACCGGCGCAGGCACGCTGCTACACACCGGTGACATCAAGCTCGATCAACTGCCGCTGGACGGTCGGCCCACTGACCTGCCCGGCATGTCGCGGCTCGGCGATGCCGGTGTCGATCTGTTCCTCTGCGACTCGACCAACGCCGAGATCCCGGGCGTCGGACCGTCGGAGAGCGAGATCGGGCCGAACATGCACCGGCTCATCCGCGGCGCCGAAGGTCGTGTGATCGTCGCCTGTTTCGCCTCCAACGTCGCTCGCGTGCAACAGATCATCGACGCATCGGTAGCTCTCGGCCGCAAGGTGTCGTTCGTCGGTCGGTCAATGGTGCGCAACATGGGGATCGCCAAGGACCTCGGCTTCCTCACGGTCGACGACGACGACGTGGTCGACATCGCCGCTGCCGAGATGCTTCCAGCGGAACGCATCACGCTGGTCACCACCGGCACCCAGGGCGAGACCATGGCCGCCCTGTCGCGGATGTCGCGGGGCGAGCACCGCAGCATCACGCTGACGCGGGGTGATCTGATCATCATGTCGTCGTCGCAGATCCCTGGCAACGAGGAGGCGATCTTCGGCGTTCTGGACTCACTGGCCAAGATCGGTGTTCGCGTCGTCACCAACGGCCAAGTGCGCATCCATGTTTCGGGTCACGCCTACGCCGGCGAGCTGCTGTTCCTCTACAACGGGGTGCGGCCGCGCAACGTGATGCCGGTGCATGGAACGTGGCGACACCTGCGGGCCAACGCCGCGCTCGCGGAGAAGTCGGGCGTGCCCGCGGAGAACATCGTCGTGGCCGAGAACGGCGTCAGCGTCGACCTGGTCGCGGGCAAAGCGTCGATCTCGGGCGCGGTACCGGTGGGCAAGATATTCGTCGACGGTCTGGTCACCGGCGACGTCGTTGACGCCACGTTGGGCGAACGCCTGGTGCTGTCCTCGGGCTTCATCGCGGTCACCGTCGTCGTTCGTCGGGGCACGTGCAAGATCGCTGCTCCGCCACACCTGCACTCACGCGGCTTCTCAGAAGATCCCAAGGCGCTCGAACCCGTAGCGCCGCTGATCGACGCAGCGTTGCAATCGCTCGCCGCGGAGAAGGTCACCGATCCCGCGCGCATCGCCCAGGCGGTGCGCCGCACGATCGGCAAGTGGGTGGGGGAGAAATACCGCCGCCAGCCCATGATCGTGCCGACGGTTCTCGAGATCGACTAGGTCTTCTCTGCTAGGTCTTCTCTGCGTAGGCCGACCACTCGATCTGTGACGCGGTGAGGTCGCGCCCCGTCGGCCGAACGTAACGGTCGACGAATTCGTCGGGACCAGCCTGTTCGATCAGCCGCCAGCCGTAGTCGGCCAGGAAGTCCCCGATGCCCTCGGGCGGCAGACCGAACTTCCACAGCTCGCTCTTGACGCGGACCCTTCGATAGAAGCCGGCGGCCCCATACATGTTGGTGCCGTCGATGAAGTCGGAACGCACATAGGTGAAGTCGATTCGGCTGCCCCTGGCAGCGTGGGACAGGTGCGCGAACGTGGCCCGCACCGCGGCCTCGGTCAGGTACTGGGTGACGCCCTCCCCCACGAAGAAGGTGCGACCGGAGGGGTCGTAGCCGTTTGACGCGAGGACGGTCATCAGGTCGTCGCGCTCGAAGTCGACTGGTACCACCCGCACCGAGGCGGGTGGTGTGCCGAAAACCCTTGTCAGAACTACCTTCTTGCGATCGACGTTGATCGGCTGGTCGACCTCGAACATCGGTATGTCGCTGTGACGGGCGAGCCGGTAGGCACGGGTGTCGAGACCCGCGCCCAGCACCACCACGGCGTCGACGTCGCTCAGCGAGTCGCGCAGATTGTCGTCGATGTAGCGCTTGCGGCACGCGAGATTCGTCCACAGGCCGGGTCCGGACCGCTCGGACGCGGCGATCACCTTCCGCCGAAGTGGCGCCCAGCCGGTCGCGCGAACGAACGCCCGCAATGGCGTCGGGAGGAACGCCGTTGCGAGATCGTCGTCGACCAGCCTGCGGGCAAGCGGCTCTTGCTGCTCCACCGCGGAGATCACCATCGGTCCGAACGCCGTGCCAGCCGCAGGGTGTCGCGCCACGAGTCAGCGCTTGTTCACGTAGCCGTCGTCGACGGGCAATGCGACCCCGGAGATGTGCTTGCCCGTGTCGGACACCAGCCAGGCGACTGTATCCGCGATGACTTCCGGCTCGACCGTTTCCATGTTCGCGGCGCCGGCCATGTCCAAGGATCCCTCGTCGCCGCCTGCCATCTCGTTGAGCCACTGCCGCGTGAACTCGTTGTCGATCATCGGTGTCCGCACCCCGGCGGGATGGATCGAGTTGACCCGGATGTTCTGCGGGGACAGGAGATTCGCATAGGAGCGCATCAGTCCGACGACGCCGTGCTTGGCCGCGGCGTAGCCGATGGAGCCGGCGAACGGAGAGGCTAAGCCGACCAGTCCCATCACCGAGCTGATCAGCACGATCGCGCCGCCGTTGCCTGCCTTGATCATCGGGCGCATCGCGACGTCCACGGTGTGGTGGACACCCGTGAGGTTGACGTCGATGACGTCGTGCCAGGCGTTCTCACCCGCCATCGGGGCGATGCCGGCGTTGGCGATCACGATGTCGAGGCGGCCGCCGAGCTCCTCGACCCCCGCCTTCAACGCGGTCTTGAGCGAAGCGCGGTCGCGGACGTCGGCTTGGCTGGCGACGATGCGGCCGCCGATGTCCTGGACGAGTTTCACCGTCGCAGCCAGATCCTCGGGGGTGGCCATGGGGTAGGGAACGGAGGCGATCTGGTCGCACAGGTCGACGGCGATGACGTCGGCGCCCTCAGACGCCAGTTTCACCGCGT
>NZ_JAVROT010000240.1:0-24935 GCF_032162605.1 Mycobacterium sp.
TCTTCAAGGTCGCTGGGCAACGCCTCATTAGTGCAATAGGCCGGACCTTGTCCTTCGACCAGATTGGTAACGCGGTCAATCTCGATGGCAACGACAACGGCCGCACCATACTCGTCCGCTGATCCTCTACACCCGACCTCCTGACCAGGCGCCGGGCCGGTTTTCTCTTCCTCTTCGCCAGCCCGGCGCCACCTCAAGACCCCATTCGCAACCAACACCGCGCAAAAGAATCGACAGCACCGCACTCGGCCAGTGGTGGTGACCTATAAGGAGAAAAAGATGGAAATCGGAATCCTCGGAGCAGGCAACGTCGCCGTCGCGGTGGGCCAGTCGCTGACCGCCGCAGGCCACCGCGTGAAACTGTCCAGTGGTCGCGGTCCGCGTCGCTTGACTCCGATCGCCGACAGCATCGGCGCGAAGGCGGCAACGATCGCCGAAGCCGCCGCGTCAGAACTCGTCCCTGCTCGCCGTGCCCTGGCCCGCAGTAGCGGACGTGCTTGAACCACTTCCCAACTGGCAGGGTCGAATCCTCATCGACGCCACGAACCCGTTCGGCTCCTCGAACCCGCTGAAACTCGCGCACCTTCAGGGCCGAAGCGCGAGCATGATCGTGGCCGATCATGCGCCCGGTGCGCGAGTCGTCAAGGCGTTCAACTCGATCACCATGGCGAACTTCGAGAAAGGTCCGTTGCACGGCGAGGCGAGAAGAGTGTTGTTCGTGTCTGGCGACGACATGGCTGCCAAGCAGACGATCCAAGACTTGATCGCGGAACTCGGCTACGTGCCGATCGACCTCGGCGGTCTCGACGAGGGTGGCCGCATGCAACAGCCCGGTGGCCCGCTCGCCGGCCGCGACCTTGTTATCAGTCAATGACGCGACCTGGTGATCAGAACTCTCTTCCCCCGCAGATCCATGGTCGGATCGTACGGCGGCAGCCGGTGCCCGGGAAGATACGGGGGACTATCAGGCCGCTCCCGTGGGACCAATGTCCTTGCCCCCGTGGAGCTTTTTGAGCGTTCTCACCAAAGAGGCCTCGATCAGCTTGTCGTTGCCCTCGGAGATGAAGTGGTGGACCCGCTTCTCGAACAGTGCCCGCATCAACGGGTTGAACACCTCGTAGGTCTCGCGGAAGTAGACCCGAGTCTTGCCATCTCCGAGATCCTCCAGCCGGGTCAAACCCGAGGCTTTGGACCACAGCGGCTTGCCGATGGCGTCGTAGCGCCACGACACCGGGCGCTGGGCCTCGGTGGCACGGCGACCAGCAGCCTCACTGCTTAACCGCCAGGCGGCAGGAGACGTCCGACGGCTCGCACACCTGGGTCGCGACCAGAGTTGGTTTGTACTTAAGTACGGAAGAACTGCGGGATAAGCATCAGGAAATCCTGGACACGTATCCGCATGCTCGCGTGATCCGTTTCGCCGTATCGGACTACGACTGGGTAACGCCTGCTGAGAAAAAAGGGCGCCGCATCACCTAATCCGTCACGCCCGCAACCGCTCTCGTCGCGCCGGTCGGTAGTAGATCGGCGCGGCGGGAGGGGTTCACGTAGGCTCTTTTTGCCGGTCCCTTGCGGGTCCGCGCTGGCTGCCCACGACGAGGTGTTGCGCACCGCGATTGAGTCGCACGGCGGAGTCGCACGGCGGGTTCCTGTTCAGCCACACAGGTGATGGCGTGGTAGCGGCGTATGCCCGAGGAGCACCTGCAACGCGCGAAAGATACGGGCTCCCGCGATAGGGCAGCATCAGTACCTTCCCTACCTTCCCTCGCGGCAAGTAAACCCTTTCCTTTCAGGCGTGGAATCTGGCTCGTGAGCGATTACAGAAGCCACCCTTGGATCGGCATCATTTCTCTCAACAATCCGACGAGAGGAACTCATGATGAACGAATCAACCGCCCGCAACCTGACCCGCTTCAAGTACGCAGCCACGCTCCTTGGCGCCATGGCCGTTTTTGCCTTGGCCCCGGCGACCGCTTACGCGCAACCCGTCAACAACGGCGCTGGCGATGGCGGATGCCACTACACCGACAAGGACGGTTACGATATTCCGATTGACGACGGCCAGTCTGTTTTGGTCGACGGGAAAACTGTCTCCTGCAGCGGTGGAACGATCACCGTCAGCCTTAAGACCTCCGGCGCGGGCGCGCAACAGCAACAGGGCAACCCGGTTTTGTCGCCGGTGACCAAAACGCCCAAGCGCCCGCTGCAGAACCAGAACGTGGCGGTCTTTGTCCAACAGCGCTGAACGCCTGAACCATTCAGTCGGCCCGCCACCAGCTGGTGGCGGGCCAAACTTTATGTCAGACGATGGCTAGCCGGATTCGGTTCGCTTCATCTTGTTGGCTATGAAGATCAGCGCCGCGGCCAATGGCGTGCCTCGTCGGCGGGTGAGATGGCGCAGGTGTCTGTCCTGTATAGAACAGGCTGGATGGGCTCGGAGTTCGGATTGACCCCGGCCAGTGAACGACACGTGAGCACGGCAAAGCCTGAGGATCCGGCCGATCCGTACGCCGATTAGGAGCGAGATGATTTCGGATTACAGCGAGTATCCCGCGGAGTGGGGTTACCAATCCGACGAACCCGAACCCGTGAAAATCAACGGCCGTACCATCGCATCGTTGCACTCCGGCTGCCCGACCCGAACGCGACGTCCTCGTACTCGGCGCGCAGTTCTTCGCGCTGGTCCCATAGCCTTCGTGCGATGTTCGTGCGGGTCGACGTCATCTTCCAGGAAATCCACGTGGACACCTCCTGGGACGGAAACATCGCGTCGAAGTAGGGCCCCCACGTGATTGCCGCCCATTGCGGCGCGGGCCGGGAGACAGTGCCCTTGGCCGTCCAGTCGGGTCGTAAAAATTCATAGCTGTCGATCGACGGTGGACTCGCGGCCGTTAGGGCGAGCGGCGCGGTGTACACGCTCGAAAGCGGACCTTCGGACTCACCTTGTCAGATCCGCTTCCGCCGAGTTCGAATTGCGCGCACGATGGAGAAGTCTGCGGGTCTCACAAGGTTGAGGAAGGGAGCGGGAAATGAAAGCGAAGGTGGGCGACTTCCTGGTGGTTAAGGGCACGACTACCGAACGGCATGATCAGCACGCCGAGATCATCGAGGTCCGCTCGCAAGACGGCTCGCCACCCTATGTGGTGCGCTGGCTCGTGAGCGACCACGAGGCCACGGTGTATCCGGGCTGCGATGCGGTGGTGGTCACCGCCGCCGAGCACAAGCAGGCGGCCGAGCGGGCGTCAGCGCGGGCGGGCCGCGGGGGCACGTAGCCGCGCCTCCGCTAGTCGCCCCAAGGTGATGCGCATCAGCAGCACGCTGCAGCTGGACCACCGCGTACAGGTCGACTGCGAGAGTCTTCTCGATGTCGGCTGTGACTCGTTGCTGGTGTCTGGGTCCGACCACTCCCCGTGCCAGCATGACCCACGCAGACGCTCACAGCACCGGGGCCATGTGCGGTTGTCCCCATCCGCCGCTCACATCGACGCTCCAAGCTCCGTGGCAGTCCTACTCAACCTGGACGGAGGATAGTCGTGCTCGCGCAGCACAAGGTGCGCAGCGACATCGCGGTCGTCCACGGGTCGAGCGGGGTCGGCGCGTCGGGACACGAGTTCATCGAACAGGTCGGCGAGCGTCTTCGCTCGATAGCGTCGAAGGGCGCATTGACCGTCGCCGGAGTATAGCGAGGGCCGAGATGGCGGGCTTCGTTCTCCGACACCGTAATCCGTCGGATCACGTATTGACCTGGCTGACTAGCGCCAGGAGTGACGTGGGAGTACCCGTCGCCGTCGATCGTCTCGATCTCCAGACCAAGATCGAGTGAGGTGGAGGCCGGGGTGTTCAGATCGATCATCGTGGCGAACCCATTGTCTCTCCGATATTGGGGAGCCACCTGTCGGAGCGGGACGTCCGTCGTCGTCATGGCGGGTCGAACTTCCCTCCCCGCCAGTGACGTAGACCATCGAGGAAACACCATTGGAGACTTGGCGTCGGTGCGGCCATACGAAGGCAAGTTCAAACCGGAGTGGCCCTGCCGTCGACCGCGACGTGGGCGATGCCGTTCGAGCGCGGCTGTCCGGTGCGCCAATACCACGTCCCGAAAGGGTCAGCGGCATCTGGGCGGGACACGATCACCCAGCTCGCAGTGTGCTTGCTTCGGCGAGCCGACCGCGACCGGCCCCGGGAGTTCGGCATACACGAGTCGGACGGCGCTCCTGACGAAAAGGAGGGCCGTCCGAAGCACCACCACCTGGTTACCAAGCGTGCATGATGCGCGGTGAAATGTGGCCTCGGCGTCAGGATGGCGTTTCCCCGCCCTGACGCAAGCCCACCGCGCGGTGCCCAGTTGATGGGCCTCGCTTTGCGTGGGTACCTAGTGCTCGTGCTGGGCGCCACAGCCGAGAGGAGGAATCTTCTCTTCCGGTCCGACCTTGGTCTGCCGTGGATCCGTACCTTTAGGTCTACGCCGTTTATCCAGGTAAAGCAACAAAATGGGTTGGGTCGAGCGATCAACGGGCATCTCGCCGACCGTCACCAATTCCCTTCGCGCACGTGTTCGGCCGGATCGACAGCATCGACGCCGATATCGCCCGACATCGGCGAGCCGATCGAGGCCGTCTGGCCCCCTTTCATGTGGAAGACGATCCTGGATAACAGGTCCTCATCACCGAAGAGCTGGGCGCCGCGCCGACACCCCTGGTGCTCGCGCCGGTGGAGTGCTAAACCAGAAGGAGCGCAGCCAGCCGACAACCCCGTCGCGGTGGCGAGGTGCGGCAACCAACATGTAGGAGGTGGTTGCTGTGCTTCATCCCGACCCATTCCGTGACATCGACAGACTCGCCGCGCAACTGCTCGGTACGTCGCCCGGATCCGTCCGAGTCCCACTGGCCATGCCGATGGACCTCTACCGCTCCGGTGATCACTACGTGCTTCACGTCGACCTTCCGGGCGTGGACCCCGGTTCGGTGGACGTCAGCGTTGATGGCGGCATCCTCACTGTGAAAGCACAACGCAGCGAACGCACCGAGGTCGACGTTCAGTGGCTGAGTTCCGAGCGCTTCACCGGCGGTTACTTGCGTCGACTGTCCCTCGGTGAGGACATCGACGCCGACCACATCGCCGCCACCTATCAGAACGGGGTGCTGACCGTAACCCTCCCGGTGGCGGCACGGGCCAAGCCGCGCCGAATCGAGATCACCCCCGGGGCACCTGAGGAGATAAAGGTCATCGAGCCCAGCGACTCAACCGACCAGCACACCACGACCTAACCTCTCTTCACCGGACAGGGTCCAGGCGGGTCATGCCGCCGGGCCTTGGGTGGCCGGAAGGCGGGTTGCGCGAGGCGAATCGGCTTCGAGAGTCTTCGGGTAGCCGGCGAAGTTCGCTAGCTTCCGGCCGCCGGACGGTGCGCCCGGTTTGGCAAATTCACCGTCATGGGCGGCTCATGACAGCTGTGCCAGTAGCGCTTCGGCGTCCTTCAGGTCGGCAGTGTCGAATCCCTCGGTGAACCAGCGGTAGACAGGTGAGAGCAGTGCGCGGGCTTCCTGCGACCGGCCCGCCCGTTGCCACATACGCGCCAGGCTCATTGCTGCGCGAAGCTCCCACGACTTCGCATGCTGTGCTCGCGCCAGTGCGAGTGCTTCTTCGAAGCAGCGTTCGGCTTGGGCAGGATCGGTCGCGTCGCGTCGAAGGAGCAACTCGCCTTTCATGCGGTGCACTTCGGCCGCGTATAGGATCTCGTCGTTGCGTCCAATCCACTCGAACGCTTCATCCAGCGAACGCAGCCCGTCATCGAGCTGCCCGAGCGCGCCATATGCTTCCGCTGCCAGCGCCAGGAACCACGGCCACGCTGCGCCCATGCCCAACGCTCGGCGTCGGTCCATCGCGTCGCGGATGTCGGTGATGCCCCGGGCGGCGTCGCCTCGGTCGGCGAATGCCCACCCGCGTGGCAGGAGACACCACAGCGCGACCGCGTCGAGGCCGTGCTCTGTGGAGATCGCGAGCGCTTCTTCCGCTTGTGCGCGCGCTCGCTCAGGGTCGCGGCGCAGCTGAGCGAGCTTGGCGGAGAACAGTATTGCCATCGCGATGCTTGGAGGAGCTCCAAGCGCCCGCGCGTGCGTCACCGTGCTCTCCATGCCCTCCACGGCTTGTGTCGGATAACCCAGCACCCAATCGCTCATCGCGCGGAGGTAGCCGCACACAACGCCCGAATCTTGGCTATAGCCAATCAGATTCGCGCGGCTTTGGTTGGCGTCATAACATGCGAGGCCTCGCCGGCTGTGATCGTGTACTGCCTCGAAATCGCCCTGCCACCACGCCGTGTAGGCCAACATTCGATGTCCGACCGCCATGACGACGGGATCCTGTACGGGTTGGGCCAGTGCCAGGAATTCCTCGGCCAGCGCGCGTGCCCGCAGCATGCGTCCACGGACCATCTGCGCGTATGCGAAGCCGGAAAGTGCGGGGAAGAGCTCGGGGGTGCTCCCGACCTCCTTCGCCAGCTCGCAGGCCCGGGCATAGATGTCTTCGACCGCGTGAGGGCCGTGTACGAAAGTCCACGCCGCACCGAGCAGTATCTGAAGCGTGAGCTCTTGCTTGGCGTGCTGCGGGCGCGGTGAGAGCGTCTTCAGCAGTTCCAGGCCCCGGTTCGCGTGGTTGGCCGCTTCCTCGTTGGCGTAGCGCTGCAGTGCGCGTCGTCCGGCGCCTTCCCAGTAGGGCACGGCGTTCTCGGTGAGGCATGCCTCGGTGTAGTGGTGGGCGAGCAGTTCGGGTTGAGTGGCGACCAGTTCGGCGAATTCAGTCTCGATCGTGGTCGCAATGCGTCGGTGGTAGTGCTGACGTGTGCTCTTCAGCAAGGACTGGTATGCCGCGTCCTGGATGAGTGCATGTTTGAAGCGGTACGTGGCTTGGGGGGGTGTCCCTTGTTGGAATAGAAACTCGGCGGCTACCAGCTGTGCGAGTCCGCTACGCAGAACAACACCGTCAGCTGTCGTCGCTCGGCCTCCGCTGGATTCTGATCATCCGCCGCCCAGACCAGACCAGGTCCGTCCTCGCGCACGTTGTCGGCATGTGCGTACAGCACCTCGGCACGCAACGCGTCAAGACGCTCGTCGTCGAGGCCGAATTGCAGGACTGGTCACCGTGCGCAGGGGAAGCGTCGGGGCTCGACAAGCGCGCGGTAGGACACCCGACCACGGCTCCGTAGGAGCTCGACAGCCTGGTCGACGATCCCGTAGAAGTCCATGACGGTCCCCTCGACGCCGCTTCTGGGCCCACCGCCGGCGGTCACTGCCGGACCAATTGTGCGCCAACGCGGCGGATGCTGTCGAGATTCAACAACTCGTCAACAAAACCCGCGTGCACACGACGGCGGAGATCTGATCGGCGGTTTCGGCGCGGGCCAGCCTTCAGAAAAATGGTGACGGAAAAGTGTGCGAGTTGCTGCGGTCTCTGACGCATGACTGTGCAGCTTTTGAATTGGAACACGTTGTCAATGACCGCTTCGGCGCTCCTGACATCCTCGGCCATGACGCCAGGGGCGGCGATGGCGTGGCTCAAAGCCGTCGCAAGTCGAAGCGGGACTCGCGGTGAAGGCCCCTGGCGGAGGATCATGCAAGAAGTGGATGACGTCTCGGTGATCGGCTGCGTCGGGCCGTTGATTGTGGCGACCCGCGGGCTCGAGGGTGCAGGAGAAGTACTTCTGTACGTGCGGGGGTCGAAAGAGGCGTATCTAGCCTGGTCGAGCGAACCTCTACCCAGGGGGGCCGAGGTGTTGGTGATTGACACCCGCGGTCCCCGGACAGTCCTTGTCGAGGCCTGGCCCGGCTTCGATTCCTGAACGCACAGCCGGCGACACACACATGAAGCATGAAGGAGTCCAACATGTTCGGATATAGAGTGCCCGCACCCGACCAGGCGATGCTGATCTCCGGCGGCCGAGCCGCAGGCAACGCCCCGTTCCGCGTCGTCACCGGTCACGGCGCGTTCATCATGCCGTTGTTCCGAAAGGTCCGGTTCCTCACCCTGGCGATGTGTGAGGCAGAAGTCGAAGAGAAGTGCGTCACTCAGCAGGGGATCACCTTGAACGTTCGGGCGGTCATCGCGTTCAAAGTCGGCAACGACAGTGAGAGCGTCGTCAGCGCCGGCCAACGATTCTTGTCGGATCAGAATCAGATGGCGATCCTGACTGGGCGAATCTTCGCCGGTCACCTTCGCTCGATCATCGGGTCGATGACCGTCGAGCAGATCATCAAAGAACGGCAGAAGCTAGCCACGGAGGTCCTCGACGGGTCCAAGGAGGAGATGATCAAGATCGGGCTGACAGTCGATGCCCTGCAGATCCAGTCGATCGATGACGGAGCGCTTGGGTACATCCTCGCGATGTCGGCCCCGCACAACGCGGCCATCCAGCAGCAAGCGCAGATCGCTCAGGCGAAGGCCAACCAGGCCTCCGCCGAGGCCGAGCAGGAATCGCAACGCAATCAGGCCGAGTTTGCGCGGCAGACCGCGATCGTCAAGGCGCAGTACAAGGCAGAAGTCGACAAAGCTCAAGCCGAAGCCGCCCAGGCCGGACCACTCGCTGAAGCACGAGCCCAGCGCGAAGTGCTGGAAATGCGGACCGAGTTGGCTCAGCGCGCCGCGGAGCTCCGACAGCAGGAGCTCGTGTCGGAAGTGGTCAAACCGGCCGAGGCGGAGGCGGAGCGCGTCCGGATTCTCGCGGTCGCCGACGCCGAGAAGATGAAGATTCAGGCTGAAGCCGCCGCGTCGCATAATCGGGTCGCTCTGGACCGGATGCTGATCGACCAGCTTCCCGAGATCGTCAAGCAGGCCGCTCAAGGTCTTTCGGGCGCCAACCTGACAGTCCTCAACGGCGCCGACGGGCTCGGCGAGATCGCCACCGGCCTGGTGGGACAGGGCTTGGCGATCTTCGATTCGCTGCGCGGCGGAATCGGTCAGCACCCGTCGGACGACGTCTCCGACCAGATTGGGCTCAATGCCTCGCACAACAACCAGGCCTAACTAGGGCGCCCCGGATGGGCGATCGCTGACCTCGTGCTGGATGGGTTGGCATCACCAAGCGTTCCGCGACGTTGTGCCGGGATGGCACTCTCCTCCAGCGCGTGGGCGTCGCGGTTGCCAGGTAACAGCGAGCACAGCTCACCGGCCAGCCGCACCCCCTCGTCGCACAGTTCGTCGCGGATGGCTGACGGGCCGCCCGTCGACTAGTAGCCCTCGGTGAACACCGAATGGATGCAGCCGAGCACATGCGGCGTGCGCTCGGCCGGAGGTACCCGCAACGGGATGTTGGCTGTTCGGATCTTGTTCTTGGCCTGGGTGATTCGCTGACCCACTGCAGCCTCGGACTGCAGCAGCGCACGGGCGATCTCGGTGACGGTCAGGCCCGAGATCAATCGCAGGGTCAGCGCCAGCTGCGAGCTGCGGTCCAGCGCGGGATGAGCGCAGGTGAACATCATCCGCAGCTCGTCGTCGCGCACCGGGTGCAACGCACCGGACCGCGCTGTCACCTCCTCGTACACCGCCGCGAATTCCTTTCCGCGACGTAGAGATTCACGCCGCATCCGGTCCAGCGCGCGGTTGCGGGCCACCGTGGTAAGCCAGGCGCCGGGATTGGTGGGCAGCCCTTCGGACGGCCACACCCGCAGTGCCTGCGCACAGGCCTCCTGGACGGCGTCCTCGGCAATGGTGAGATCGCCGGACCAGCGCGCGATCGTGGCCACGGCGGGACCCCACTCGCGCCGAAAGACACCGTCCAGTTCGGCCATGGGTGCCTTACAGCCCGGAGACCCCGGCGAGTTGACGCACCTGGACGGCGGAGGCGGGGATCATCGCGGCGAGTTTGACGGCCTCGTCGCGGTCGGCGGCGGACAGTAGATAGAAGCCGGTGGCGATCTCGGCTCCTTCCACATAGGGCCCGTCGGTCAACAACACCTCACCGTCGCGAACTCGCACCGTCGTCGCCGTCGCCGGCGCCTGTAACGCGGCCCCGCCGACGATGTGATCGCCTGCAGCGGCTGCGAATTCACCGTGCCGTTCCGCTTCCGCCTGCCACTCCGGCGTGCCGGGAACAAAGGCGGATGCCGGTGGCTCGAGCAGCAACGCCAGCCACTGGCCGCCGGTCTGCGACCAATCCGGATCGAACGCGTGGAAAGTCGGCCGGACCTCCACCGCCCCGAACTCGGCCACCGGGATGTCGCGGGCCAGCGCCAGTGCCTCGTCGAGGTTCTCTGCCTCGAACACGTAGTAACCGCAGGCCACCTCGGCGCTCTCGGCGAATGGGCCGTCGGTCACGACCGGGGCATCCGGACCACCCGTGATGCGCACAGCGCTTGCCGTCGGCGCCAAGGCATCACCCGCGCGGATCGCCGAAGCCGCCTTGGCATGGAATGCCTGGAAGGCGGCCATTCCCTCGGCGCCCTCCTCAGGCGTGCGCTCGCGCTCCTGGCTGATCAGTAGGGCGAAGTACTGCATTGTCGTCTCCTCTGGTTAGTGAGCGGAAACCGGTGTATTCCACTCTCTACCCATCCGACGAACGGCACTGCCCCAATCCGACACCCGGCGTCTGATTACTTCTGCAGCGTGAACTGATGCACGGTGGGTGTAGCCTTCGCGGAAATACCGCTGGCAGCCGTTGAGGTACTTGTCGTGGCGGTCATAGACCGTTTGGCCCTGGATCGCGATGGCCTCCTCGCGATGCGCCTCAAGCGCGTCCGCCCAGATCTTCAGCGTCTTGACGTAGTGCGGGCCGATCTCCTGCAGCTTTGTCGGGTTGAACCCGGCGTCGGTCGCTTTCTCCTCCACCATCGGCACCGAGGGCAGCCGACCGCCGGGGAAGATCTCCGTCACGATGATGCCCGCCCGGCCCCCTAACGGCAGGAACGGGGCGGCCCGGCGCAGACTGGCACTGCGCACGCGTCCCTCCCGTTCAGCCTGCGCCGGAAGGAAACCCGTGGCCCAGACAGGACCGTGGACCGGTGACCCGGTCTGGCTCGCCGACGTATTGCAGGCCGAGGGTGTCCGGCTCGTCGAATATCCTGGTTGGCGCGACCGCGGCCATGGCGACTTCAAGGACATCCGCGGCGTGATGGTGCACCACACCGGGTCGGACAATGCCAGTGCCGCCTCCATCGCGGAGGGCACGCCTGATCTTCCCGGCCCGCTGTCGCAGCTGCACATCGCGCGCGACGGCGTGGTGACCGTGGTCGCGGTCGGCGTCGCATGGCACGCCGGGGTCGGCATGTATCCGTGGCTTCCGACCAATATGGGCAACTGGCACATGATTGGTATCGAGTGCGCCAACACCGGAACCAGCCCGACGGCACCGCACCGCACGAACTGGCCCGACGTGCAGTATGACGCGCTGGTTCGTAGCTGCGCCGCGATCAACCGCCGCCTAGCGCAGAACTCCAGTCGCACGATCGGGCATAAGGAGTACGCGGGCCGCGCGCAAGGCAAATGGGATCCGGGCGCCATCGACATGAACATCCTGCGCAGCGACATTCAAGCCCACATCGGCAGCATTGCCGACCCGGCGCCGACACCGAGGCCGCCGGTGCCAGTCGGTGGGTTCGCCGACGTCCTGCTCTTCCGCGGTTCCGAGGGGCCACCGGTCGCCCAGCTGCAGCGCCAGCTCAAGTACGGCTATCCCGCGTACGCCGGGGATCTGGTGATCGACGGCGTTTACGGCCGCCAAACCGAAGCCGCGATCAGGGAGTTTCAGCGACGCACGCGGGGCTTGAAAGTCGACGGCATCGTCGGCCCCGCCACCGCTGCCGCCCTGAATCTGAGGGTGGTGTCAACCGCTTAGTTGTTACTGACGGCTGACAAAGAAACGGATTGAGGTGCCCGTGACCGTCTGGGCGTTGGGCGAATCCCGCCAACCCCGGAGTGATCGGCGTTAACATTGGCTACATCGGCTGTCAGGCAAAGGAGTTCGCGATGGCTGTCATATTGAGACCGGGCGACAACAACGATCTGGTTCGGCTGCTTCAGGCCCGACTGAACCTCGGCTACCCGCTCTATTCCCATCTCGTCGTCGACGGCATCTACGGGCCGGCCACCACAGCGGTGGTCAGGGAGTTCCAGCGGCGCGCGGGGCTAGTGGTTGACGGTATCGCCGGACCCCAGACGCTCGGACGTCTCGGGTTGAGGTTCGATCAACCCCCTCCGACACCCACTGCGCTGCCGTTCTTCTACTGCGCCTCTGGTACCTGGGCCACACCATTCCAGGGGCCGCCTTTCGACGTGGGTTGGCGGCTCGAACAGATGGGACGGGTCCGAAATCAACCCGTCGGATATCCCGCGGCGGGGTTCCTCTATCCGAACCCGTTTCTGAGCTACAACGAATCGGTAGCCCTCGGGGTAGCCGAACTCGTCCGGCTGATCCTGATGAATGCGGGCAAGTTCTACCTCTGCGGCTACAGCCAAGGCGCCGAAGTGGTGGTGCGGACGCTGCGCTTGATGCTGCCCGGCCAGCCGTTGGCGCACCGCGCCGGCGACCTCCTCAATGTCATCACGTTCGGCAGCCCTTGCCGCCCACCCGGGCCGACGCGGCTGGGCAATAACCCGCCGGGGTCCGGCATTTCCAGGATCTACACTCCGAACGAGTTCCGCGCGCGCACGTTCGATTTCGTGCTCGACGGCGATATGTACGCGACGGCCACCGACGACACGTTGCTGCATCTCGGATACGAGGCGCTCACACCCCTCGAGCTCGATCTGCCGTTCGCCGTGAAGATCGTCACCCTCATCCAAACCGATGAATTCCTCGCTCTGCTAAACCTCGCCAACACGCCCGAGACATTTGCGAAGGTGGTGAGGACGGCGATAGTGGTGGGGGAGTTCATCATTCGCAATCCGCATATCCACTACAACGACTGGATCGCCTTCAACGGCGCGACAGGAGTCGACCGCGCGGTTCAGATTCTCACCGATGCACCGGCCGGTCAGCCGGCGGCCGCAGCGGCCTCCCAACCTTCCGATGCGTCGGCATAGCCGACTGGCCGCCGTCAACAATTGATGACGACCGC
Organism: Mycobacterium sp.; assembly: GCF_032162605.1. Taxonomy (GTDB): domain Bacteria; phylum Actinomycetota; class Actinomycetes; order Mycobacteriales; family Mycobacteriaceae; genus Mycobacterium. The sequence continues at coordinate 13,047 of NZ_JAVROT010000240.1, forward strand.
GCTCACCACATCGATGGACATCCACCAGAATCAGCGCGCTCGCAATGACCGGCGCGCAGCGCCTAGTTCGCGACGGCAGCCTGCCGCGGCACGATCATCGTCGCCACGGGTGCATGCCGCAGGATGCGCGCCGCCGCCGAGCCCAGGAACACCTGAGCTGCCGGTCCGGCCGCGCCAGAACCCAGCACCAGGATGTCGCCGGCCCCCCACTCGACGGCATCGACCGCGTCACGCCACGTCGGTCCCGCCCCGATCACCACCTCGGCATCGAGGGTGTCGACTCCCGAACGGACCGTCTCCAGCTGGGCAGCGATCCCCTCCTGGGTCCGCCGCACCCACTGCTGCACAACGAGGTCTTCGGCGGCCGGTTCGATCGCGCCGCTGAACATGGTGACCGGTCGCACGGTGAAGGAGGCGATCCGCAGTCGCGCCGACCAGCGCTCGGCCAATTCCGCACTCGACGAGACCAAGCCAACCGCATCCGCCTGCCCGCCATAGGCCACGGTCAACCGCTCTATCCGGCCGGGATGCCCCGGATATCCCCGAGGTGCGATCGCCACGGGGACCGCGGCGGTGTGGACGAGGCGATCGGTGACGCTGCCCAACGCGATCCTGCCGAACAGACCGGAGGACGACGAGCCGACGACGACGACGTCCGCGCTCATTTCAGCCGCGAGTTCGGTCAGGCCCTCCGGGATCGATGTGGCCTGGTGAACGATCTGCCACACGTCCAGGTCATCGGGGAGTTGGTCAGCCATCCGTTTGAGCGACTTCTCAGCGTGCATACCAACGTAGTTCAGGTACTCGTCCTCGACGGGATCTGACTTCGGTGGCCACGGGCGCTCGACGATCGCCGCCGCGACGATCCTGGCGCGGGTGCACCTGGACAGCTGCGCCGCCAGATGCAGCGGTGCAATCCCCTGACGGCTCGCACTGAATCCCGCGATGATCGTCATCGCGGAACCTGGTTCACCACAACAGACTTCGCGACCACGTGCGTCACCGGCACCTTGAATTGGGCGCGGGTGCGATCGACGACGTCGAACCGGTGCCACACCGAGAACTCCGGCGGCAGCGTCGAGATCACGATCTGATCAGGACTGAACTGCGCGACGGCGTGGTCCAGCGCACGCAGTGGCCGGTAGTCACCCAGTTCACCTTCTGCGTCGAGGTTCTCGCTGTGCAGCGCGGTCAGCGTGGCCTCGAGTCTGGCCGTCGCGGCCTCCTGCGTGGCTTCCGAGACGTCGCGCGGCCCGTGTGTGGCTGCGGCACCGGTATCGACGGGACTGGCCGGCACCACCACCAAGTACTTCGCCGCCCGGTCGGCCCCGATGCGCCGTAGCTCATCGAGCAGCTCATGGGAGTCGACTGTCTGATTGGCCAGCACGAGCACTCGGTGCGGCGCGCGGGTCGGGCCTTCGGCCGGCTCTGCTGGACGTCGTTTCACAAACCACTTGTTCGCGCCGAAGAGCACGATGACGACCGCCCAGGACAGCAGGCTCAGCACCAGTTGGGACCGTAGTGCCGTGTCGATGAACATCTGCACCAGAATGGCCACGATTCCCAGCGCAGTAAGCACCGAGAGCACCGGGAACAGCCACATCTTCACCCGCAGCTCGGAGTCCGGAGTGCGGTAGCGAAGCACGATCTGCGAGATCGCGATCAGCAGGTAGACGAAGAGGATGATCGCGCCACTCGAGTTGAGTAGGAACGCGAAGACCGTGTCGGGCGAGACCGCCGCCGCGATCACGCACAGGAACCCGATGACCGAGGACGCCAGGATCGCATTCGCCGGCACACCACGACGGGTCACCTTAACCAGTGCGGGCGGCGCCTCCCGCCGCGCAGCGAGCACGAAGAGCATCCGCGAGGCGGTGTACATGCCTGAGTTGAGGCAGCTCAGGACCGCCGTCAGCACGACGGCGTTCATCACGTGGTCTGCGTAGGGAATTCCCATCTCGGTGAAGGCGGCGACGAAGGGCGACGCGGCCACTGCATCGCCGTTCCACGGCAGGATGATCACCAGCAGCAGCACCGCCCCCACATAGAACACCAGGATCCGCAAGATGACCGAGTTGGCGGCTTTGGCCACCGCTCTCTCCGGATCCGCAGATTCTGCGGCCGCGATGGTCGCGATTTCGGCGCCGACCATCGAGAAGATGACGGTCACGATGCCGACGGTGATCACGCCGAAGCCCAGCGGGAAGAAGCCGCCGTGACTTGTCAGGTTGGAGAAGTCGGCCGATTTGCCGGGCCACAGTCCGAATACGAACGCGGCACCCAACGCGATGAACGCGATGATCGCGGCCACCTTGATGCCGGCGAACCAGAACTCGAACTCGCCATAGGACGACACCGAGAAGAGGTTGGTCGCCGTCATCAGGACCATGAAGATCAACGCGGACAGCCACAGTGGTACGTCGATCCAGTACTGCACGATCTTGGCGCCCGCGATCGCTTCGAAACCGACCACGATCACCCAGAAGTACCAGTACAACCACCCGACAGAGAATCCTGCCCAGTGCCCCAACGCGTTGCGCGAGTAGTCCGCGAACGATCCGGTGGACGGGTTCGCCACGGCCATTTCGGCCAGCATCCGCATCACCATGATGATCAACACGCCGGCCATGCCGTAGGTGAGGAAGACCGCGGGCCCGGTATCGCCGATGACGACGCCGGAGCCGACGAACAGGCCAGCGCCGATGACTCCTCCAATGGCGATCATCGTGAGTTGCCGCTGAGTCAGCGCTTTCTTCAGGGTGGGTACCGCGCTCATGGGAAAGACCTCCGATACACCACGGAAACAGGACGACCAACCAGCGTCGAGTACCCGCATGTGATCCGAATCACTCGTCGCGCCGTTGCGTGTTCCACGGCCAATACGGCGAGGGCCGTCTTCAAAGGCTCACACTGCAAGGAGCCGCTCGAAGAATTCGCGGTAGCGCTTGAGGGCGATGCGCAGATTCTCGGGTCAATGCCATCAATGGTGAGTATCCGGCCGAGATTGCCGAGACGGCGGCGGAATTCTGGGACGCGTTGGACTCAGACCGTCGACACTGGGACGTCTGCGCTACGAATCGGCGTGGCTCGCCGACGTTTCAGTGTCGCTCGTGGGCCGACCGCGAGCCCGACGGCGATCAACGCGATGCCCGTCCACACCGCCGTCACCCCGACCGCCAGGTAGCCGATCGCCAGCATGTCGCCGATGTCGAAAGCACGGACTGCCCAACAGCCTTCGGTGCAGATTGCCAGGACGGTGAACATCGCCACTGCGAGCCATGTGGTGTGGACCGAAACACCCTCCGGTCCGTGCCGGCCCAGCACCGGGACGGCCAGCAGCGTGAAACCGGCCTCGCACACGAACACGGTGAGCGCCCACAGGATACCCACCGCGTCCGAGCGGCCAAGGCCTTCGACGACCATCGCGCCGGTGCTGACTACGATCGCCGCCGCCAACACCCGCGCCCGTGGACTACGGCCCTCGAGCATCGGTCCGATCGCGGCCAGCGCGACGGGCACGCAGGCCACCGCGACGGCAAGCACCGCCGGTTCGGCATGCCGCGATCCGTTTACGAGCGCGACGTTGAACACGACCAGCCCGGTGACCGCGACGCCGATCAGCCACAGCCATTCCGCGCCGCGGGGCCGGTGCAGCCGACGTCCGGTCATGCTCGCCCACCCAACGAGCAGCGCGCACGCGATCGCATAGCGCAGCGCCTGCGCGGTGTAAAGGGGCGCATCGGCGAGAACGGAGGATACCCCGGCCCGCGGCCTCACCGGCTGGCTGGTGACTGCGTTGCACGACGCCATCGACGACGGCCGACTGCCCCCCGGGTGGCCGGCTGCCCGCGAGCCGCGCCCTGGCCGCCGACCTCGCGATGTCGCACGGTGTCGAGGCCTACCGGTGGTTGACCGACGAGGGCTGGTCGGCGGTCGCAGCGGCGGCGGAACGACCGTGCTCACCCAACCCGCCAGGGTCCCGCAGCCACGGCCCCAGTCCGATCCGCGGGCTGCTGGTCCGCCGCGGCTGCCGCGGCCCCCGGATCCCGATCGGCGAGGGCGTCGACCTGTCGCCGGGTGTACCCGATCTGTCCGCTTTCCCCGGAGTCTGTGGCTGCGAACCGAACGCACGGTCCTGACCGAGACACCGCCGGAGGAGCTCGGCTACGGCGATCCACGTGGGCACCCGCGGTTGCGCGCTGCGCTCGCGCCGTGGCTCGCCCGCACGCGCGGGTTGCGGGCCGGGCCGGAGGACATCATCGTCGTCTCCGGCGTTGCACAGGCCATGGCGCTTCTGGCGCAACAGCTGCGCCGAGACGGCGTCGAATCGATCGCGGTCGAGGATCCCGGATCACGGGGAGCCGTCGATGAATTCGCATATTGGGGACTGCAACCGATCCCGGCTCTGGTGGACGACGACGGGCTCCGGGTGGACGCGCTGTCGGCCGCAGGCGTTCGCGCCGCGTTCCTCACGCCCGCACACCAGTTTCCGACGGGTGTCGTGCTTGCACCGCATCGTCGGCGCGAGCTGCTCGCGTGGGCGGTGGACGCCGAACTGGTCATCGAGGACGACTACGACGCCGAGTATCGCTATGGCCGCGCGCCGGTTCCAGCGCTGCACCCCGCCGCGCCCGACCGGAGCGTCTATGCCGGAAGCACGTCGAAGGGCCGCGCCGGCGTTGAGGCTGGGGTGGCTCGTTGCGCCGCCGCGGCGCTATGAGGACCTGGTTACGGCCAAGCACGCCAGCGACCTGGGCAGCCCGACCGTGCCGCAGCTCGTGCTCGCCCAACTGCTGGAAAGCGGCGAGTACGACCGTCACATCCGTCTGGTCGGGGCGCGGCACCGTGCGCGGCGCGATGCGCTGCTCGACGCCTTGACGTCCGAGTTGCCCGCCGTCGCGGTGAAGGGAGTCGCGGCCGGGTTGCACCTGCTGGTGACGCTGTCCGATGACTCGTTGGATGACATCACGGTGGCCGACGAACTGCGCGAGGCCGGCGTGCTTGTCCCTCCGTTGTCCTGGCATCGCCGGCTGCGCGGACCGCCAGGTCTGGTCGTTGGATATGCGGCGCATACACCGGATCGGCTGCGTGAAGCGGCCACTACGATCGCGCGCGTCGTGCAGTCCGCGTGATCCGAATGACTGGTTCAGGCATGCGGGTGTTCAGCATTGGCGACATATACGTGTGCGAGAGCCTGGAATCCTGTCACCGATGCGTTGCTAGCCCGCAAGGGTGGATCGACTCAACAGGTCAGTTGTCGGTCCGAGTCTGACTGGGGCACAGTCGTTTTAGCACGTCGTCGATGACGAGAAATAGGACGAAGGTGGACATCTCGGCGGGGGAGGCGCCTGCGCCGGCCGCGCGCGGGGCAGTCAGAGAATTTGTTCGAGCAGGGTCTTGAGATCCTTGCGCTTCGCAGTAGTGAGACGCCCAAGTCGCCTATCGAACGCTTCCGATAGCACCGCGAGGCCGTCGGCGGTGGCTTGGCGCCCGACAGGAGTGAGCAGGAGGCGATGGCGTCGCAGATCGGCGGGGTCGATTTCGCGGCGCACGAATCCCCCGGCCTCAAGCCGTTTCAGATAAACCGTCACCGTCACCGTCGGCTTGGGCATGCTTAGCGTGACCGCCGGTTCGGCCGGGTAGGGGTGCTCGTCGACCTCCGCGAGCGGCACGCTACTTTGATCGCCAGTAGGAGTCGTGGCCGTAGGTTTTGGCGACAGCGTGGGTTGCTCATCAGTGCGAGGCGTTCGTGCTGGACTTCACACCGAACCTGCAGTCCATCGCGTCGAGCGCGTTGCGTTGCACGTCTTCGGTCACCTTCGATCGGCTTCGACGTACGTTCCGGTGGTTAGGGTGGTGGAGGCTGTCATCGCCCGTTTGTGCCGGGCGGCCCTTGAAAGTCGGTGGTCTCCTGGGGGAATGGGCGATGCGTTGTCGGCTTGGTGTTGTGCGGTGGCGGTGGAGTCTTGGAGTGTGTCGGTGTGACTTTCGGAGGCGTGGGCGGCGGTGGCACGCTGGTCGGGGCGGTCGGCGTGATGACCGCAGAGGGGGTGTGCGCCGGCACTCGCGGCGGCCCTATGGTCACCTCGGGTGGAGTCGTGTTGACTGTCGGCGGGTTCGTCGTAGTCGGCACGGTGACAGGTTTCGTCGGGATGACAGCACCGGTTAGGTCGAACCCCTCGCGGGACACGACAAGCATCGCCGACATCGTGATACCAACCGCCAGAGCCCCGGCGGCGCAGACCGCGATCACCACAGGCGCTGCGTGATAAGAGGATTCGAGGGGGACGCCATGGCCTGTACTGAGATCGTCGCAGCGGCCGTCGCCTTCCGTTTCTAGGTGGACATCGCCGCCGTGATGACGTCGGTCGCGGGTATCGGCGTCGGATGTATGCGATGCCGTTGCGATCAGAACTTCTCGACTATGGTGGCCTGATCGCGTTCGGCGGGGCCGGCGGATTGGACGGTGAGGATTAATCCGATGCCGCGTGCGTAGTACTTATTCTCGGCAGGTTCGCGCGGATTGAGCAGGTTGACGTCCTTGGTGACCAGCAAGTCCTTGATGGCCCCGGTGAGCGGTGTGGTTTCACTGCCGGTCAGGCTGAGCACTTCGCCCGTGTCCTCGGCGACGCCCTTGGAGTACTCCTGCCGATAGGAGTCCCCGACCTGCGGATGCCCAGGCACGACCACGCCGGGTTGTGCCCCGTCGACTCCGGCCTCGAAGGAGCCCGTCGTGTCCACTGTGCCGGTGTCGAAAGCCTTTGTGGCTTCACCGAAATACCAGACATTGCCGTCGCGGTCCTGGGCGAACCAGTCGAGGGTGTCTTCGTTCGGCTTGCCGTCCACGGTGACCATGTCGTGGACGACGACGGTGTTGACGCCCATGATCGTTTTGGTGTCTCGCGTGACTTCAGTGATGGTCTCTTGATGTCCGTCGGCGGTATCTGCGTCATAGATCGTTCGGGTCCCTGGGGTGAGGGGCAGGTAGGGGTTGTCGATCGCGGTCGAGAACGCCGCGGGGTCGATCGTCGGGGAGTAGGGATCGGTGATCTTCAACGGAGAACGGCTGGCCTGCGAAGACGCGGGGCTGCTCGTCGCGGGTGATCCAACTGGGTAGCTAGCCGATGGAGGCCCGGCGCCGCCGACACAGGCTGCGCTTGTCGCGGTCAAGGACAACAAAACAGCGACCCGCGGCAGCCGTGGCCTGGGGTTGGTCATCGCGGCACTGTACGGACCGGAAGCTGAGAACACGCTGAGTACAGCGCGGTTGCTATGCGCCGGCGCACCGACGTCACGGACTGCTGGCACGCGCCGAGTTGTTTGCTGCCGGTGAACTCGACCGTAGCGCTGTTCCGCTCGTTGTCGAGATCGGCCAGCTGGTGCCGCGATGACCAAAGCATCTCTACACAGGCCGAGGACCGGTCATCAGTTGCCTGTTCGTCAAGTGAACCCCCGCAGCGACGGGATCGGGTTGTCGCTGGATCCTCGGTGCCCAGCGGGAGATGGCGTTTCGGCTCATCGCCGCTTCCGCACGACCACGAGCTGTCACCTAGCTATCACCGCATTTGTCAGGGCATCAACACCGGCAAGCCGAGCCGCGTGTTCGGCGCTCAGGCCGAAGCGGCGGGCCAAGGCGCCCGGAGCTGTGTAGCTGAGTTTTGTTTGATAGTCATCGGCTGCCCACACGACGACTCTGAACGGCAGTTCCAGCGCGACAATTGGCGCAGCCGCCATCACCGGCGTCGCCGAAGCCGGACTTCCAAAGATGACCAGCTTGGTGTCGCGTAGATGCAACCCAACGTTGTCCGCTTCGGCGCTGTGATCGATCACCGCGAACACCTTTAGCTGCCTCGCCGCGGCCACCGCCAGCAGACGGGTGACCGTATCGGCGACCGACCAAGGACTCGATTTGGTGACCACGTCTTCGCCGTGGGCGCCATCTGACGCGTCCCGGACCTTTGGTGGCTCAGGACCTTCCATGGACGCCATAGCTCCTCGATCTGCTCAGGGCCACCGGAAGAATTGTGTCGCGCGTGGCGTGCGCTGTCTTAGGTCAATCGACTCGAAAGCGTCTTAGCAGAGGTTTTTTCGTTGCGGGCATCCCCTCGAACCTGGCCTTTGCGCGTCCGGGGGCAAGCGGCCGGTGGCTCAGGCGCTTCTCGCTGGGTTGATCAAACATCGCCGGCGGAGCCGGGCACGTCGAGTCATTTGACTCAAGAGCTACCCGTTGGGTCTGAATCAGCATTGAGGGAGTTTCACTGCCCACCGTCGGCCCGTGGCGACGAACCGCTCCCAGCTGCGAACAGAAGAGGTAACCGATCATGACAAGCTCAGCTCCGCACATCCCGGAGGCGTTGACCTCCCCGAGCCTCAACCGAGGGACCGCTTTCGACCACGGGCAGCGCCGTGCGTTGGGACTGACGGGCCGGTTGCCGTCGGCGGTGCTGACGTTGGAGGATCAGGCGCAGCGTCTGTGGCAGCAGTTGCAAGGCCTACCCAGCGATCTGGCGCGCAACCTGCTGCTCGAGCAGATGCACAACCGCAACGAGGTGCTGTACTTCAAGGTGCTCTCCGAGCACCTGCCCGAACTGTTGCCGGTGGTCTATGACCCAACCGTGGGGGCGGCGATCGAGCAGTACTCCGACGAGTATCGCGGCCAGCGCGGGGTGTTCTTGTCGATTGATCGTGCCGGCGAGATCGCGGAATCCTTCAACACTCTCGGTGTGGGTGCCGATGACGTCGACCTCATCGTGTGTAGCGACGCCGAAGCGATCCTCGGCATCGGCGACTGGGGCGTGGGCGGGATCCAGATCGCCATCGGGAAATTGGCGATCTATACCGCAGGCGCGGGAGTCGACCCCTGTCGCACGATCGCCGTGTCACTCGACGTCGGGACCGACAACGAGACGCTGCTCAACGACCCGTTCTACCTGGGCAACCGCCACGCCCGGCGCCGCGGCGCCGACTATGACGCCTTCATCAAGTCCTACATCGAAACCGCCCACGCGTTGTTCCCGAACGCGATGCTGCATTTCGAGGACTTCGGGCCCGAGCACGCCCGCGCCATCCTGGCCAGGTACTCGCCGGATTACTGCGTGTTCAACGATGACGTGCAGGGCACCGGCGCGGTAGTGATGGCCGCGGTCTACTCCGGACTGAAGGTCGCGGGCACGGCGATGGCGGAGCAGACGTTGGTCGTGTTCGGGTCCGGCACCGCCGGGGTCGGCATCGCCGACCAGGTGCGCGACGCGATGATCGCCGACGGAGCCACTCCCGAGCAGGCTAGCGCCCAGGTGTGGCTGGTGGACAAGCAGGGCCTGCTGTTCGACGACACGGACGACCTGCGCGATTTCCAGACGCCGTATGCCAAGAACCGCCAGCAGCTCGGCGTTGGCGATGATCGGGTCGGTCTTGTCGACACGATCAAGATGGCGTCGGCCACCATCCTTCTCGGCACCTCGACGGTGCACGGCGCGTTCACCCGCGACGTGATCCAGGCGATGGCCGCATCCACGCAGAGGCCGATGATCTTCCCGATCTCCAATCCCACTGAGAAGATCGAGGCGATGCCGGCCGACGTTCTGGACTGGTCGGGCGGTAAGGCACTGGTGGCGACCGGTATTCCGGTCGACCCCGTCACCTACGACGGCATCACCTACCAGATCGGTCAGGCCAACAACTTCCTGGTGTTCCCGGGATTGGGTCTGGGCGTCATCGTCGCCGGCGCGCAACGGGTGACCAAGGGGATGCTGGAGGCCGCGGCGAAAGCCGTTGCCCACCAAGCCGATGTCAGCACACCCGGCGCTGCGCTGCTGCCGAACGTGCGCAACCTGCGGGCTCTGTCGGCGGTGGTCGCCGAGGCCGTCTACTCCGCAGCCCACGCCGACGGTGTGGCGACCGAGAAGCCCGACAACGTGGTGCAAGCCATCGCCGACACCATGTGGCAGCCCTGCTACGACGGCGGGGGGGCCACCCAAAATGAGAACCGATGACGCTCCGGAGATCCTGAAGATCCCCATCGGGATCGACGCGGCAGGCACCCGCCGCGAGACCGACTCTATGGGTGAAATCGAGGTTCCGGCCGACCGGTACTGGGGCGCGCAGACCGCCCGGTCGCTGATCCACTTCTCCATCGGCAACGACCACATGCCCAAGGAGGTCTACCGCGCCTACGGGTATGTCAAGAAGGCCGCCGCCAGCGTCAACGCCGAAGCGGGACGGCTCCCCCGGTGGAAAGCCGACCTGATCGCCCAGGTGTGCGACGAAGTCATCGCCGGCGACCTCGACGACCAATTCCCGCTCTACGTCTGGCAGACCGGTTCGGGCACCCAGTCCAACATGAACGTCAACGAGGTGATCAGCAACCGATGCATCCAGCTCGTCGGCGGCGACCTCGGCTCCAAGGAACCCGTCCACCCCAACGACGACGTGAACATGGGCCAGTCGTCGAACGACACCTTCCCGACCGCCATGCACATCGCGGCCGTACTCGAGACACACACTCGGCTACTGCCACGGATCCACGCCCTACACAACGCAATCGATGCGAAGAGCAAGCAGTGGAACGACGTCGTCAAGATCGGCCGCACCCACCTCGAGGACGCCGTCCCTTTGACGGTCGGCCAAGAATGGTCGGGCTGGGCCGCCCAACTCGACACCGCGGCCAACCGCGTGCAGGCATCACAACACGAGCTCTACCGACTCGCCGCCGGCGGCACCGCCGTGGGCACGGGCCTCAACGCACCACACAACTTCGGACACGACATCGCCACCGAAATCGCCCACCTGACCAACCGGCCATTCATTACCGCACCCAACAAGTTCGAAGCCCAGGGCGGCCTGGACGGCATCGTCGCGGCCGCGGCGACGCTGCGCGGCCTGGCCGTCACGCTGATGAAGATCGCCAACGACATCCGCTGGCTGGCCTCGGGTCCGCGCACCGGGATCGGCGAGTTGAAACTGCCGGCCAACGAGCCGGGCAGCTCCATCATGCCGGGCAAGGTCAACCCCACCCAGTGCGAAGCGATGGTCATGGTCTGCATTCAAGTCATCGGCGACGACGGCGCCGTCGCATTCGCCGGGTCACAGGGCAACTTCGAACTCAACGCCATGCGCCCGATCGTGATCAACAACTTCCTGCACTCCGCGCGGATTCTGGGCGACGCAGCCGAGAAGCTGCGCACCTACTGCATCGATGGAATCCAGCTCGACAACGATCAGATCGACCACTACGTGCACCGCTCACTGATGCTCGTCACCGCACTCTCCCCAATCATCGGCTACGACAAGGCCTCCGCCATCGCTCACGACGCCGACCGCACCGGGCGCACCCTGCGCGAATCCGCTTTGGACTCAGGCGCGATCACCGCCGAAGACTTCGATCGGATCGTCGACCCCGCCACCATGGTCGGACCGTTCTAGGCAAGACCCGAAATGGGAGGATTGCAATGTCGGAAACTGTGATCGAACACGTCCTCGGACGCCTGAAAACCATTGGCATAGACGATGTCTTCGGGGTTCCCGGGGATTACGCGTTTCCGTGCACGATGCCATCGTCCACGATCCGGACGTCAATTGGGTTGGGTGCTGCAATGAGCTGAATGCGGCTTATGCCGCCGACGGCTACGCTCGGATCCGCGGCGTCGGCGCGGTCAGCACGACCTACGGCGTGGGTGAACTGAGCGCGTTGAACGGCATCGCGGGTGCCTATGCCGAGCACCTCGCCGTCTTTCACTTGGTCGGCATGCCCACCATCGCCGCGCAAACGAGTCGCGCATTGGTTCACCACACGTTTGGCGACGGTGAGTTTGACTTCTTCCGCACGATGGCAGAACCGGTCGTATGCGCCAGCGCCATCCTGACTCCGCAGAGCGTGGCGTACGAGACAGA
>NZ_JAVROT010000241.1:0-2989 GCF_032162605.1 Mycobacterium sp.
GGGCAAACCGGGTCGGGGCACGTTCGGCGCGTCGAGTCCTGTCCGCGGTGCCGGATCCGGGCCTGAAGAACGTCGAGGTGGTCGGCGTGCCGGTTCGCGACTCCATCACCTCACTGGACCGGACCGCGCTTCGGGCTGAGGCGCGCGCCTACTTCGGGTTCGCCCACGACGCCAGGGTGCTGCTGGTGTTCGGCGGCTCGCAGGGGGCGCAGTCCCTCAACCGGGCGGTCGCCGCTGCTGCCGAAGACCTTGCTGCGCTGGGTATCTCGGTGTTGCACGCGCACGGCCCGAAGAACGTGCTCGACCTCCGCGAGCCTGCCGCGGACGATCCGCCCTACGTGGCCGTGCCATACCTGGACAGGATGGATCTGGCGTACGCCGCTGCCGATCTGGCGATCTGCCGGTCCGGTGCGATGACGGTCGCCGAGGTGACGGCGGTCGGCCTGCCCGCCGTGTACGTCCCGCTGCCGATCGGCAACGGCGAGCAGCGCCTCAACGCATTGCCGGTGGTCGGCACCGGCGGGGGCCTACTGGTCGCTGACGCCGATCTGACCCCCACCTTCGTCGCGGAGACCGGCCGCGTGCTGCTGGGAGACCCGCAACGGCTGGCGACCATGACGACCGCCGCGGCTCTGGCCGGGCACCCGGACGCCGCCCGCCGCGTTGCCGAGGTGGCCCTCGACGTCGCCAGAGAGAAGCGGGGCAGGTGACGATGAGCGTGCGTGCGCTGCCACCGGAACTGCAAAGGGTGCACATGGTGGGCATCGGGGGAGCCGGGATGTCGGGGATCGCCCGCATCCTGCTCGACCGCGGCGGCCTGGTGTCCGGGTCGGACGCCAAGGAGTCACGCGGGGTCGCCGCACTGCGCGCCCGTGGGGCGCAGATCCGAATCGGTCACGACGCGTCGGCGCTGGACATGCTGCCCGGCGGTCCGACCGTCGTGGTCAGCACACACGCGGCGATCCCGAAGGACAACCCCGAGCTCCTCGAAGCCCAGCGCCGCGGCGTTCCGGTCATCCTCCGGCCTGCCGTGCTCGCCAGGCTCATGGACGGCTACACCACGGTGATGGTGACGGGAACGCACGGAAAGACGACGACGACGTCGATGGTCATCGTGGCGCTGCAGCGCAGCGGGTTCGATCCGTCGTTCGCGGTCGGCGGCGATCTGGGCGAGGCAGGGACCAACGCGCACCACGGCAGCGGTGAATGCTTCGTCGCCGAGGCCGACGAGAGCGACGGCTCGTTGCTCGAGTACACACCGGACGTGGCGGTGGTGACCAACATCGAGGCCGATCATCTCGACTTCTTCGGCAGTGCCGAGGCTTACGGTGCGGTGTTCGACGAATTCGTGGCACGCCTGCGGCCCGGCGGTGCCCTTGTCGTCTGCGCCGATGATCCCGGAGCTGCGGCGCTGGCGGACCGCGCGGCCGCCCTCGGTGTGCGCGTCATGCGATACGGCAGCGGCACGGGAACCGGCAACGGCTCGAATCTTGCCGGGGCCTTGGTGGATTGGGAACAGCAGGGCACGAGCAGCGTCGCGACCGTCCAACTCGACGGGGAGTCCCATCCCAGGGGCATGCGGTTGGCCGTGCCCGGCAGGCACATGGCGCTGAATGCGCTCGGGGCGCTCTTGGCGGCCACCCAGGCAGGCGCCGACGTCGGCGCGGTGCTCGACGGCCTGGCCGCCTTCGAAGGTGTCCGGCGCCGCTTCGAGTCCGTCGGCACCAGTGCGGGTGTCCGCGTCTTCGATGACTATGCGCACCATCCGACCGAAGTGCACGCGACGCTGGAGGCGCTGCGGGCCGTCGCGGGCGACGGCCGTTCGATCGTGGTCTTCCAGCCCCACCTGTATTCGCGGACCCAGACCTTCGCCCGCGAGTTCGGGCAGGCGCTGAGCCTGGCCGACGAGGTCTTCGTCCTCGACGTGTATGCCGCACGTGAGCAGCCGATCGCGGGTGTCAGCGGCGCCGGCGTGGCCGAGCACGTCAGTGTCCCCGTGCGGTACGTCCCGGACTTCTCCGCGGTCGCCGACCTGGTCGCGGGTTCGGCTCGGCCGGGTGACGTCGTCGTCACGATGGGGGCGGGTGACGTCACGCTGCTGGGCCGGGAGATCCTCGCCGCGGTGCAGTCGAGGGCGCGCAGGGACGCGCCGGGAGCCGGATCGTCGTGACTGAGCCGACCGACACGGCCGGCGGGCCCGGCGACGGATCCGTCGGCGAACCAGCCGACGGCGTGGCTTGGGAGGATGCCGACCCCGCTGCCGCCGAGGCAGGTACCGCCGATCCCGCTGCCACCGACGAAGCCGCCACCGACTTCGAAGGGCCTCGGCGTCGGGCCAGGCGCGAGCGCGAGGAGCGGCGCGCAGCGCAGGAGCGCGCAACCGCGATCGAGAACGCGCGCCGCGAAGCCAAGCGCAAGGTCACCGGCCGGTCGGCTAATGAACCGAAACCCCCTGCGCGTGGCCTGATTCGGGGGCTGAAGGTGCTGATGTGGTCGGCACTGGTCAGCGTGATCGCCGTCGGTGTCGGTCTGCTGCTGTACTTCACGCCGATCATGTCCGCGCGTATCACGGACATCTCCGGTCTGAGCACCGTCACGCGGGAAGAGGTTGAGCAGGCCGCCGCGGTGCCGTCGGACAAGCCGCTGCTGCAGATCGACACCGATGCCGTCGCCGAGCGCGTGGCGACCATTCGGCGGGTGGCGAGCGCGCGGGTCCAACGCGAGTATCCGTCGACGCTGCGGATCACCGTCGTGGAGCGGATTCCGCTGGTGGTCAAGGACTATCCGGACGGTTCGCACCTCTTCGACCGCGACGGGGTCGACTTCGCGACGGCCCCCCCGCCGCCAGGCCTGCCGTACCTCGACGCCGACACCCCAGGGCCCACCGACCTGCCGACGCTGGCCGCGCTGCAGGTTCTCACCGCGCTGCGTCCCGAGTTGGCCGGACAGGTGATGCGAATCGCGGCGCCGTCGGTCGCGGCGATCACGC
>NZ_JAVROT010000242.1:0-5520 GCF_032162605.1 Mycobacterium sp.
CCGGGATCGGCATTCTTGGGACAGAACACAACGGGCTAACACCGAGGAGGACCATGACCGTCACCGTCCAGCAAACACACACACGGTTCAGTGACGGGCGCCGCATCGTGCTCGACGAGAACGAGCGACTGCTCAACTCCGTTGCGGCAGAACAGTGGGACCGCGCTGGCTCGCTC
Source organism: Mycobacterium sp. (assembly GCF_032162605.1). Lineage (GTDB taxonomy): Bacteria > Actinomycetota > Actinomycetes > Mycobacteriales > Mycobacteriaceae > Mycobacterium. Next base: position 177 of record NZ_JAVROT010000242.1, read on the forward strand.
ATCACCGCCGCGCGGGCGGTGTTCGTGATCGGCAACGGACGCAGCGGCCTGGCCACCCAGATGGCTGCGATGCGGCTGATGCACCTCGGGCTCCGCGTCCACGTAGCCGGCGAGGTCACCGCCCCCGCGATCGGCGCAGGAGATCTGCTGATCGCCGTGTCGGGATCGGGTACCACCGGCTCGGTCGTCGGCGCGGCGGACACGGCAATGAAGGTGGGCGCCTCGGTGCTCGCTGTCACTACGGCCGCGGACTCGCCGCTCGCCCAGCGCGCCGACGTGGTTCTGGTCCTGCCGGCGGCCGACAAGCAGGACCACAGCGGATCCGTCACCCGTCAGTACGCAGGCAGCTTGTTCGAGCAGTCCGTGCTCCTCGCCTTCGACGCGCTGTTCCAGGCGCTGTGGAGCAACGAAGACCAGAGCGCCCAGCGGCTGTGGGAACGCCACGCCAACATCGGCTGACCCGGCATACCGCCAAACCCGCCGAATAGCACACCGCTAAATCCCCAAATAGATGGAATGACAGGAGAAGCACATGACGAAACTGCAGGTTGCGGTCGATTTGCTCACCACCGCCGACGCCCTGGCGCTAACCAACAAGGTGGGCCCGTACGTCGACATCATCGAACTCGGCACCCCGCTGATCAAGAGCGCCGGCCTCAGTGCCATCAGCGCGATCAAGGCTGCGCATCCGGACAAGGAGGTCTTCGCCGACCTCAAGACCGCTGACGCCGGCTTCCTCGAGGCCGACATCGCCTTCTCTGCGGGTGCTGACCTGGTCACCGTCCTCGGTGTCGCCGGTGATGCCACCATCAAGGGTGCCGTCGAGGCAGGAGTGAAGCACGGCAAGAAGGTCGTCGCCGATCTGATCGGCGTCGAGAACCGCGTCGAGCGTGCCCGTGAGGTCTCCAAGCTCGGTGTCGCGTTCGTCGAGATCCACGCCGGTCTCGACGAGCAGGCCCAGCCCGGCTACTCCATTCAGGCCCTCCTCGACGACGGCAAGCTCGCCGGTGTCCCGTTCTCGATCGCCGGTGGCGTCAAGGTCGGCACCATCGCCGCCGTCCGTGACGCCGGCGCAGACGTCGCCGTCGCCGGTGGCGCGATCTATAGCGCCGAGGACCCCGCCGCGGCGGCGAAGGCGCTCAAGGACGCCCTCGCCAAGTAGTCGCAATCTCGAAGGTCCCCGAACACCTTGGTGTTCGGGGACTTTCGTCGTCAATGGTGAGGTATCGAGGAGCGGTGCTCGGCCGAGACGACTATCCCCGCACCTGTTGGACCTGGACGGCATGTGCCATCTCTTCGCACAGCTCGAACCCGTTGTGGCCGGACACCGTGATGGTGACCGAACCGGGCCTGGTCTCGACGGTGACGTGAGCGTCAGGAACGACGCCCGCCGCCCGCAACTGTCCGATGACGGCCGGATCCGACTGCACGTGTTCCGCGAGGCGCCGGACGATGACCGCGGTCGGCCTGCCGGGTGGCACGTCCGTGAGCCGGATGAGTGTCTCAGGGTCGCCGATGGGGTGGTTCAACCCCAGCAACCCGAGTCCCGGAATCGGGTTGCCGTAGGGCGAAGTGGTGGGGTTGTTGAGCACCGCCACCAGGCGCCGCTCGACTTGCTCGCTCATGACGTGCTCCCAGCGGCAGGCCTCCGCGTGAACCTTTTCCCACTGGAGGCCGATGACGTCGACCAACAGTCGTTCGGCGAGGCGGTGCTTCCGCATCACCGACACCGCGAGTTCACGGCCCTTCTCCGTCAGTTTCAGGCGGCGGTCACCCTCGACCAGGACGAGACCGTCACGCTCCATCCGGGCAACGGTCTGGCTGACCGTCGGACCGCTCTGCTCGAGTCGTTCGGCAATGCGTGCTCGAAGTGGGCGGACGCCCTCTTCTTCCAAGTCATAGATCGTCCGGAGGTACATCTCCGTGGTGTCGATTAGATCCTTCACGCTCAGACCTTCTTCGTCTCGGTGGTCCGCCGCGCCAATCCTGGTGCAGGGAAGTCGTTCTCGACGCCCGAGTCGCTGGAGATGTCGTCGGTAAGCGCCTCGTCTCCAAGGCGGTCCGCGCCGGCTGCCAGCGGGTTCATCGCTTGTACTCCAGCCACCGTCATCTCGGTTGCACCCCGTCTCTCGCTGGCGCATTCAGAAATGCGGTGAATACCAGTTTCGAAAGCCTCGAGCGCGAAAGCACTCGGCCGAGCGGCTAGTGACAGCTCCCCGTCCGGCTAGGTGGGGCGGCCTCGAAACCCCCGTATACATAGAAATCAGCAAGACACTGAAAACCGAAAGGGGCACGGTGACTATGGAACTGGGATTAGTCGGCCTGGGAAAGATGGGCCTGAGCATTCGCGGGCGGCTCCGTGAACGAGGAGTCGCGGCGATCGGATACGACCCGCACGTCGCCGACAGCGATGTGGATAGCCTCGTAGCGTTGGTCGAGTCGCTTCCCACCCCGCGAGCGGTGTGGGTGATGGTGCCCGCCGGTGCCCCAACCCGACAGGCGATCGGGAAGCTCTCGCGCCTTCTCTCACCGGGTGACCTCGTCGTCGACGGCGGCAACTCCCGGTTCACCGACGACACGGTCAATGCTCATATCCTCGCCGAACACGGCATCGGCTATCTCGATTGCGGCGTCTCCGGCGGGGTGTGGGGACGACGGAACGGCTACTCGTTGATGGCCGGCGGTGACGCCGTCGACATCGACCGGTTGATGCCGGTCTTCGACGCCCTGCGCCCGGACGGTGACAGGGCGGACTCTTTCGTCCACGTTGGCCCGGTCGGCACCGGCCACTACGCGAAAATGGTGCACAACGGCATCGAGTCCGGGCTGATGCAGGCCTACGCCGAGGGCTACGAATTGCTCGCGGCAGAAGCGTCCGTGGTGGACGTGCCTGCAGTCCTGCGTGCCTGGTCGAAGGGCGCCGTGGTTCGGTCCTGGTTGCTCGACCTCCTGGTGCAGGCCCTGTCCGGGGACCCCGAACTGGAGTCCCCGTCGGGCGTCACCGAAGACTCTGGCGAGGGCCGGTGGACCCTCGAAGCGGCCATCGCACACGCCGTTCCTGCACCGGTCATCTCCGCGGCACTGTTCGCGCGGTTCGCCTCCGGCCAGCACGATTCGCCGGCGACGAAGGCCGTCTCGGCGCTGCGTGGCCAGTTCAGCGGGCCTGCCATCCGATGCGCCGAGCCCGTCGGGATCGGCTGAACCGTAACGGTGCAGAGCGAACCCACCATCGAGAAACACCATCCGACCACCATTAGTAGAGAGAGCGACGAATGACACTGACAGCGAACGAAATTCGAACCGCACCGGCAGTCCATGGGAGCGACGCGCCGACCAACGCGGTGCACCCCGCTGACTGGACGAAGCTGGACACCAAGGCCGTCGACACGGCTCGTGTGCTCGCCGCGGACGCGGTCGAGAAGATCGGCAACGGCCATCCCGGGACGGCGATGAGCCTTGCCCCACTCGCCTACACCCTGTTCCAGCGGGTCATGCGGCATGATCCGTCGGACGCCGACTGGGTCGGCCGCGACCGCCTGGTGCTCTCGTGTGGGCATTCCAGCCTCACCTTGTATACCCAGTTGTATCTGGCCGGGTACGGCCTTGAACTGGACGACCTGAAGGCGCTGCGGACCTGGGGATCCAAGACGCCGGGTCACCCCGAGGTCGGGCACACCCGGGGTGTGGAGATGACCACCGGCCCGCTGGGCCAGGGGCTGGCGTCCGCAGTCGGCATGGCGATGGCGGCCCGCCGCGAGCGTGGGCTCTTCGACCCGGAGCCCGCCGCGGGTGAGAGCCCGTTCGACCACCACATCTACGTGATTGCCTCGGACGGCGACATCGAGGAGGGTGTCACGTCGGAGGCGTCGTCGATCGCGGGCGTGCAGCAGCTGGGCAATCTGACCGTGTTCTACGACGACAACAAGATCTCCATCGAGGACGACACCGCCATCGCGCTGAGCGAGGACGTCGCCACCCGGTACGAAGCGTACGGCTGGCACGTGCAGGTCGTCGACGGCGGCGAAGACGTCTCCGCGATCCTGGCGGCCACCGAGGCCGCCAAGGCCGTCCTCGATCGTCCGTCGATCATCCTGCTGCGCACCGTCATTGGCTACCCGGCGCCGAAGAAGATGAACACCGGTGGGGTGCACGGCGCGGCCATGGGCGCCGACGAGGTCGCCGCAGTCAAGCGCGCTCTCGGCTTCGACCCGGACAAGAGCTTCGACGTCGACCCCGCCGTGTTGGCGCACGCGCGCCAGGTCGTCGACCGCGGCGACAAGAGCCGGGCGCAATGGCAGAAGGAGCTTTACGCCTGGGCCATCCGGGAGCCGGAACGCTTCGAGCTGTTCTCGCGCCTGCAGGACGGCGTCCTGCCGGACGGCTGGGCGGACGCACTCCCCGTCTACGAACCAGGATCGAAGGGCGTGGCCACCCGCAAGGCGTCCGGTGCCGCGATCAATGCCCTCGCCCCGGTCCTTCCCGAACTCTGGGGTGGGTCGGCCGACCTGGCGGGCAGCAACAACACCGCGATCGAAGGCGCGGACTCCTTCGGGCCGGTCTCCATCTCCACCAACGACTGGAACGCCCAGCCGTACGGGCGAAACCTGCACTTCGGGATCCGTGAGCACGCGATGGGCTCGATCCTCAACGGTATCGCCCTGCATGGGCCGACCCGACCCTACGGCGGCACGTTCCTGGTGTTCAGCGACTACATGCGTCCGGCCGTGCGGCTTGCGGCAGTGATGAAGACCCCCGCCATCTACGTGTGGACGCACGACTCGATCGGCCTTGGCGAAGACGGGCCAACGCACCAGCCGATCGAGCACATCGCCTCCCTGCGCAACATCCCCAACGTCGCGGTCATCCGCCCTGGAGACGCCAACGAGACGTCGCAGGCTTGGAGAGCGGCAGTCGAACACACCACCGGACCGGTCGCGCTGGCACTCACCCGCCAGGACATCCCGATCCTCGAAGGCACCCGCGAGAAGGCCGCCGAAGGCGTCTCCCGCGGCGGCTACGTGCTCGTCGAAGCGTCCACCGGCAGCCCTGAGGTCGTGCTGATCGGCACGGGTTCCGAACTGCAGCTCGCCGTCGCCGCCCGCGAAGCGCTCGAGGCCGACGGCGTGCCCACCCGGGTGGTGTCGATGCCGTGCCTGGACTGGTTCGAAGCACAGGACCAGGCCTACCGCGACCGCGTGCTCCCGCCGACGGTCAAGGCCCGCGTCTCGGTGGAAGCCGGACTGGCCATCTCCTGGTATCGCCTGCTCGGTGACGCCGGCGAGGCTGTCTCGCTCGAGCACTTCGGCGCTTCCGCCGATGGACCAACCCTGTTCCGTGAGTTCGG
>NZ_JAVROT010000243.1:0-4704 GCF_032162605.1 Mycobacterium sp.
TCGTCTGACGCCGGGACGTCGAGGCGTTGCTGCAAATCCGTCCCCGGGATGGCGGCCGCTTGGCGACGGATCACGTCGACAGGCCGCAGTGCCCTGCCGACCAGCAACCAGCCGACTAGCGCAAGTAGTGCAACCATCGTCGGCACACCGAAGATCAACGCGGCGCCGAGCTCGCTCCCGCTGTCTTCCAGAGGGGTCGTCGCCGAGCCCACATACACCGTTGCGGGACCAGAGGGAGAGGTCACCGCGACCGCGGCCACCCGATACTGTCCATCCAACGCCGAAGAAGTGACGGTGCCGAGTGCCGGGGCGTCCGCCGCGGGCGAAATGAAGAACAATCGTGGTTCGCCGTCGATGTCGCCCGAACTGCTGATCACGTTGCCGGCCCCGTCGACAACCTGCAGTACGGTCGACTCTCCCGCGGAGCGAGCCACCCGTGGATTGGCGTCACCCTTGGCCACGTCGGCGGCCACCTCGTGGACCTGCTGCGTCAGGTTCGCATCCAGATTGGCCGCCAGCACGCTGTCCACCCGCCACACCAATAGCGCTGCGGCAGAGGCCATCCCAACCGCGATGACGATGGTGGCGGCGGCAGTCAGCCGGGCCCGCAATGATAGCCGCCGCCACCACGACGGTGTCGGGTGCGGCCGGTCAGGATCGGTAGTCACGCACGGACGCGTCGTGCCACGTCATCGCGAAGCCGATAGCCAGCCCCGCGGACCGTCTCAATGCTGCGCCGGCCAAATGGAGCATCGATCTTCCGGCGCAAGTAGCCGACATACACCTCGACTACATTGGGGTCACCGTCGTAGTAGGTGTCCCACACGTTGGCCATGATCTTAGACTTGGGCACCACCTGGTCACGGTGGCGCATCAGATACTCGAGCACCGCGAACTCCCTTGGCGTGAGATCGATTTCGGTGGCGGCCCGCCAACACGTGCGCGAGCCGGGGTCGAGTATCAAGTCTCCCGCGACCAACTGCGCCGGACGTTCCGGAGCCCCGCGGCGGATCACCGCCCGCAGGTGCGCCAGTAGCACAACGTACGAGAACGGTTTGGTCAGATAGTCGTCGGCACCAAGATCAAGAGCATCGGCCTCGTCGTATTCGCCATCCTTGGCGGTGAGCATCAGCACCGGAACCCACACCCCGTCGCTCCGCAGTCTGCGCACCACCTCGTAGCCCGACAGCCCCGGCAACATGATGTCCAGGACCAGCGCGTCATATGTGATGGTCTGCATTCGAGTCAACGCCTGGACACCGTCGCCGGCGATGTCGACGGCGAAGCCATCTGCCCGCAGCCCGGCGGCCAGAGTTTCGGCCAGCGCCGTCTCATCCTCCACGAGTAGCACCCGCATACCCCACCGCCTTTCGCCGATCTGCCCGTACTAGTGTCGTCCGTTCACGCCCGAACGGCGGCGGCCCGACCATTCTCTCGGTCCGGCCGCCGCCGCCGGCGGTCGGAGCGATCAGCGGGTCGGTGGTGCGGGAGGAACGGGAGTGTCCGGCACCTCCGGACCGTTCTGGTCACCTTCCTGGACGTTGCCCGTGTCGGCGGCATCGATACCGTCTGGGGTGTCACCCGGTTCCGGAGTGTCCACCACTGTCGGAGGGGCCGGTGGGGGCGGTGCGGGCGTCGCGTTGGAGACGGCGATTCCTCCGCCCAACGCGGCGCCGGCAAGTGCCGACGTCACTGCGGCGACGATCCTGCTCTTTCGGTTCAGCATTGTCGATCCTCTCTGTCCCAGCCCATTTGGCTGTGGGGTCCAACATGCCGACCGGGGGTTGTGTCGTCGCTGAACGAGGCTGAGAACACTCACAGGTGCGGTGATCCGCCCGCAACTGTGAGCGCGCTCAGCCGGGCACAGGTTCGCCACAAGTGGGCGCAGCAAGCTGGCGGCAGCCGAAGACGGCAGAAACTGCACGAAGGGCCGACAATGCGGAACCAAATCGACGGGGTCTTGGCCGAACTAGTGCCGGGGCGGTCCGTGGCGCCGCGTAGCTGCGCGAGTAGAACGACGGCCACCGCCAGCCAACCGAAGACGAAACCCGATTGGCCCCGCATTTGGCTCGAGTTCGATGACGGCACCACGGTCGGTGTTCGGGGTAGGGGCTTGATCGGACGCGACCCGGCCCCCGCCAGCGGCGAGAAAGTCGAGCAACTAGTCACACTCGCCGACGACACCCTCTCGGTGTCACGGACACACCTCGAGTTCGGGATCGCGGAGTCGGGTATGTGGATCCGAGACCGTTCCTCCACCAACGGCTCGGTGATCGAGATGGAAGGCCGCCGGATCCCCATCGAGCCGGGATTGCGAGGGCCAGCCCCGGCGGGTTGCAAGATCCATCTAGGCGCGCGCCACGTGACGGTCCGGGTAACTCCGGGCTGCGAGATTCTGAATGTCGCGACGATCGATTGGGGTGCGGCGAGCCACGCTGGTGCAGTGCACGAACGTCGTCATGAAGACAATCAGGACGCGTACTGCACGGAGCCGCCGGTGTTCGCGGTCGCAGCTGGAATGGGTGGTCACTGCGCCGGCGACGTCGCCAGCCGTGAAGTGGTGGCGGCACTCTTGCCGCTTGTTGGCCGGGTGCCGGTGACCGGCGCGATGCTCACGGTCTGCCTGTCGGATGCGCGGGCACGGATTGCTCGCATCGCCGTCGACGGCGGGCGGCCCCCAGGATCTACTCTCAGCGGTGTGATCGCCACGCGCATCGACGGTGTGCCGTCGTGGTTGGTGGTCAATATCGGCGATTCACGCACGTACCGGCTGGATTCCGACGCCTTGCGCCGGCTCAGCGTCGACCATACCGTCGTGCAGGAACTGATCGACAGGGGCGCGTTCCCGCCGTATGCAGCCGCATCCCATCCGGCCCGGAATCTGCTAACCCGTGCGCTGCTTGCCGAAGCCGAACACCCGGCCGACATCTCGGTGTTGCCGATGCGAACGGGTGACCGGATTCTCGTATGCTCGGACGGTCTGACCGGGGACCTGGACGAAGGATTCATCGCAGAAGTGTTGCGGACGACGTCCGATCCGCAGGTCGCCGCCGAGAGCCTGATCAGGGCTGCGATCGACGTGGGCGGCCACGACGATCTGACCGCACTGGTGGTCGATGTTCTTGCAATCCGTCACGGCGCCAGCTAATCCCAGAAACCTCCGCCGATTCCAACCACACCACCAGAAGGGTGCCCTCGGCGATCGCGACGAGGGCATCCAATCCGGTCATCCCGGGGCATCCACGCCCGACTGCGACGGACGGTGCTTCTGGAGTTTGGTTGGCAGTCACCGGCTGCAGGTCGCCGATTTGGCGCCATTGGTGCTAGCAGGTAGGCGCTGATTCCCATTGGGGGAAACGTGGTTGGGTGTCAGCCGGGACGACACAGATTCGATGGAGGGCAATTCTGGAGATGAGTCCAGACTAGGACCAACCATCGAAGGAGTACCAACATGCGAGTCAAACTGACCCACATCGCACCGCTGTTGGCGGCGGGAGCTGCCGCGGTAGCGATCACCGCCGCACCTATTGCCGCGGCCGCTACCAGTCAGCCGTCCTGTGGCGGAAACGTGTGCCAGTCGCCGGGCAATGTCCAGATCAACGACTCTCCTCCCCCCGTCAGTTTCTATCCCTACGGAGGCGATGCGTTTCTGCTCGGCGGCGGCGGCGGCGGTGGTGGAGGACACCGGTAGCGGTCAACCACCACCGCGTTGCGCCTGTACAACCTGACACCCTGGTGGGGAGCTCGCCAGGCATGTGTTGCCACGCTGGCGCCCCACCGGAGCACACATCCTCACCCACATATTCAGCTACCGGGAGCTTTGAGGGCCGGGAAACGCCATGAGCATCTCATCGCCGGGCCGCGTCTTCCTGAACCGGCGGGCGTTCGTCGCCGCCACTGTGGCCGGCGGGTTCGCGTTGGCAGGATGCGGCCGTTCGACACCCCCGGCGACGAACCGCCGACCTCCACCGACGCCGGGATCGACTCGAATGTCGAACGCGCTGTTGGCGTCGGCGTGACACTGTGGCTGGGTTCGTCATTGTTGGTGATGGTCAGCTGCTGGCCGGGCTTGAGCGGTGCCCGCACGGCGTAGGCGAAGTTGGAGATGACGATGTCGCCGACGGGCCGTATCTCGGTGCAGGTGGCCAGTTCGGCGGCATCGCGATGATGTCCGGGAATACCGGGGCCGGCATGCTCGGCGTTGAACACGGCGTCGTTGACCAGCTTCCCGATGTGGTCGTTGTCCAGGCTGTAGAAGCTCGTGGTGCCCTCCCTATGGGCCCGGACGAGCCTGGCCATCCGCAGCTTGGCCAGATGCTGCGACACCGGTTTTCCGACATGACTGGCAAGCTCGTTGACGGACATCTCCCGGCTCACCAACGACGATCAACCAGCCGGAGTGACGCCAGACCCTCAACGGCGCGGAATGCCCGCGAGTTTGTCGGCGAACTTGGCTTCGGCCGCATCTCGCAGTCGGAGCAGGTGTTCCGACGGAAAGGTATCGGGGGCGGGTTCGACGTCCTTGAGCAGTTGTCGCGCCAGCGTCACCTTGTGCACCTCGGTGGGACCGTCGGCCAGGCCGAGCACGAACGACTCCGTCAGGTATTGCACGAACGGCATCTCGTGCGACGTGCCCAGTGAGCCGTGAATCTGCAACGCGCGCGCCGACACGTCGTGCAGCACCTTCTGCATCATCGCCTTGAC
>NZ_JAVROT010000244.1:0-11873 GCF_032162605.1 Mycobacterium sp.
CCGACCCGCAGTGCGCTGCAGAGCCTTCGCGACCGCGGCGGGCGCAACGTGTCCATCACCCCGTTGCGCGACGACACCTCGGGCGAGTGCGAATGGTGGGCGCCCGTCCCCGGCACCGACGTCGCCATCATGCTCGCGCTCGCGTACGTGCTGGCCGTCGAGGGACTCGTCGACCGGCAGTTCCTCGAGACCTACTGCACCGGCTACGACCGCTTCGAGCGCTACCTGCTCGGCACCGACGACGGACTGTCGAAGACGCCGCGGTGGGCGGCCGACATCAGCGGCTTGCCCGCCGAGGACCTCGTCGCGCTGGCCCGTCGGATGGCAGCTCACCGCACCATCGTGATGGTGAGCTGGTCACTGCAGCGGGTGCGCTACGGCGAACAGGCTCCCTGGATGGGTCTCACCCTGGCCGCGATGCTGGGCCAGATCGGCCTTCCCGGAGGCGGTTTCGGCCATGGCTACGGATCGCAGAACGAGCTCGGCATGGCGCCACTTCGCTGCCCGTTGCCCAGCTTCCCGCAGGGAGCCAATCCCGTCACGACCTTCATTCCGGTTGCTGCGGTCAGCGACATGCTGCTGCATCCCGGGGAGGAGTTCGACTACAACGGGTGCAGGCTCACCTACCCCGACATCAAGTGCGTCTACTGGGCGGGCGGCAATCCCTTCCACCACCACCAGAACCTGCCCCGGCTTCGAAGGGCGCTGGGCCGCGTCGACACCGTGGTGGTGCACGAGCCGTACTGGACGGCGCTGGCCAAACACGCCGACATCGTCGTTCCCTCCACCACGCCGTTCGAACGCGACGACTACTCTGGCTCTCGCAATGACCCGCTCCTGATGGCCATGCCCGCGCTGGCCGAGCCCTACGCGAACTCGCGCGACGACTACACGACGTTCGCGGCGCTCGCCGATCGACTCGGTCTCGGCGCGGAGTTCACCGAGGGCCGCACCGCCAGGGACTGGCTTGTGCACATCTACGAGAAGTGGTCGGCCCGACTCGATTTCGAGGTCCCGACCTTCGAGGAGTTCTGGGCGGCGGGGAGCTTGCGGTTGCCGACCGAGACCGGACTGTCACTGCTCGCCGACTTCCGTTCCGATCCCGTCGCCCACCAGCTGCGCACCCCCAGCGGTCGGATCGAGATCTTCTCGCACGACATCGACGGATTCGGCTACGACGACTGCGCGGGCCATCCGACGTGGTACGAACCCGACGAGTGGCTGGGTGGCGAGCGTGCCGTCGACTACCCGCTGCACCTGCTGGCCAACCAGCCCGCCAAGCGGTTGCACAGTCAGCTCGACGGCGGCCGAGCCAGCTTGGACTCGAAGGTTCAAGGGCGCGAACCCATTCGCATGCATCCGCAGGACGCGCAACGCCGAGGGTTGTCTGCAGGCGAGGTGGTGCGGGTCTTCAACGACCGGGGCTCCTGCCTGGCGGGTCTGGTCGTTGACGACGCCCTTCGCCCCTGCGTGGTGCAGTTGTCGACCGGCGCATGGTACGACCCGGAGGACCCCGCCGATCTCGACGCCATGTGTGTGCACGGCAATCCCAACGTGCTGACGGCCGACGTCGGCACGTCGTCGTTGGCTCAGGGGTGCACCGGAGCGCACGTGTTGGTGCAGGTCGAGAAGTTCGAGGGTCCGTTGCCGCCGGTGCGGGCGCATCAGCCGCCGACGATCATCGGGCGGCCGCAGGCCACCCGATGACGTAACGGCTACGAGCCCGTCTGAGCCCGACCAGAGCCGGACCGCGGGCGACGCGGGCCACCGCCGCCGCGGCGTACGTTGCCGCCCGAGCCTGTGGGCCGCCCGTTGGAGCCGCCTGGGCCTCCACGGTAAGAAGATCCATTGCCGCCCCGCCCCGATCCGCTGCCACGGCTGGAGCCGCCCCGTGCAGGAGGAGCAGCCTGCCGGACCGGTGGCTCGCGATGGGGAGCGATCTCGCCGACGAGCTCGAGCACGCTTGCCGAGTCGGCCCTGACCTGCTGCGGCTGAGCCGAGATGCCTGCCTTGCGCAGGAGCTGCTGGGTGTCCCTGCGTTGTTCGGGCAAGACGACGGTGACCACGTCACCGGCGCTGCCCGCGCGCGCCGTACGGCCGGAGCGGTGCAGATATGCCTTGTGCTCGACGGGCGGGTCCACGTGCACGACGAGTTCCACGTCGTCGACGTGGACGCCGCGCGCGGCGATGTCGGTCGCGACGAGGACTCGCGCGTCGCCCGAGCTGAACAGGGCGAGGTTGCGGTCACGAGCCGGCTGCGAGAGGTTGCCGTGCAGGTCCACCGACGGCACACCAGCATCGGTGAGCTGCTTGGCAAGCTTGCGCGCCTGGTGCTTGGTGCGCATGAACAGGATGCGGCGACCGGTGCCCGACGCGAGCCGGTGCACCAGTTGCGTCTTCTCCTGGGCGCCCGAGACGTGGAACACGTGGTGCGTCATGGCAACCGGCGGTGCGTCGATCTCGTCGACCGAGTGGGTGACGGGGTTGTGCAGGAAGCGGTTGACGAGCTTGTCGACGCCGTTGTCCAGCGTCGCGGAGAACAGCAGCCGCTGCCCGCCGGTCGGAGTGGCCGCGAGGATGCGCGTCACACCGGGCAGGAAGCCCAGGTCGGCCATGTGATCGGCCTCGTCGAGCACGGTGATCTGCACGGCGTCGAGAGCGATGTGACGTTGCTTCATCAGGTCTTCGAGGCGACCCGGGCAGGCGACGACGATGTCGACACCCGCCCGCAGCGCGGACACCTGCCGGCTCTGTGACACGCCACCGAAGATCGTGGTGACGTTCATGCCGAGTGCTGCGGCGAGCGGCTCGATGACCGCGGTGATCTGAGTGGCCAGCTCACGTGTGGGCGCCAGCACCAGACCGGTTGGTTTGGACGGACGCCGGTTTCCCCCGGCGAGGCGGGCCACCAACGGGATCGTGAACGCCAGTGTCTTTCCGCTGCCGGTCTTTCCGCGGCCGAGAACGTCGCGGCCGCCGAGTGTGTCAGGCAGCGTGCTGGTCTGGATGGGGAACGGTGCGGCGATGCCGCTGTCCGTGAGGATGCGGCTGAGTCGCTCGGGCACGCCGAGGGATTCGAAGGTGGGTTCTGCAGTCATGTCGTAATGCCTTTCAGGCACGAGTACGGCCGCGTCTGCGCGAGATTGTGTCAGGCGAATACGGGCTCGATGGGCGAGATTGCCGGTGGGCAATGTCGATCGCCGCGAGAAGAGCTAGTGCTATGCACTGATCGCCAGAATGCGCATCGCCACGTCAGTGTGGCGGTGGCATCGGGAAGATCGAGCGTTCCACGACGTGCTGACGGCGCGGAGCGACACCAACATTGTCTACGAGTCTAGCGCACGCGGGCCCAAATCCCGGCGCAGCGCCTAGAAAGTGACGAAGTCGCGCAAACCGGCGGCCAGCGCGGCGGGTACCCGAGCCTTGATGCGCGTGCCGGTTTCGGTGTGCTCCGTGGCGTCGACACGGCCGTCCTCGTGCATGCGCGCGATCAGGTCGCCACGGTCATAGGGGATGGTGACGTCGACGGTGGTGTCGGTCGGCACCACCATTTCACTCATCCGGCTGCGCAGGCGGTCGAGGCCGTCGCCAGTATGGGCCGAGACGAACACCGCGTCGGGCAGCGCCCGACGCAACTGTGCAAGCCCGAATCCGCTTGCCGCGTCGGTCTTGTTGACTACCAACAATTCCGGGGGCGGCGCGATGCCGTACTCCTGTACTACTTCGTGGACGACCTGGCGCACCGCGTTTACCTGCGCCAACGGATTGGCATCCGACCCGTCGATCACGTGGACCAGCAGTTCGGCGTCGATGACTTCCTCCAGCGTCGACCGGAACGCCTCGACGAGTTGAGTGGGCAGATGGCGTACAAATCCGACGGTATCGGTGAGCACGAACGGCCGACCGTCCTCGAATTGACCTCGGCGCGTGGTGGGTTCGAGGGTGGCGAACAACGCGTTCTCGACCAGCACCCCGGCGCCGGTGAGAGCATTGAGCAGGCTGGACTTGCCCGCGTTGGTGTAACCGACGATCGCGATCGACGCGACGTCGCTCTGTAGCCTGCGCCCGCGCTGAGTGTCGCGAATCTTCTTCATGTCTTTGATTTCTTTGCGCAGCTTGGACATTCGCTCGCGGATCCGGCGACGGTCGGTCTCGATCTTGGTCTCGCCGGGACCGCGCGTACCCACTCCGCCGCCGCTGCCGCCCGCGCCGCCACCCTGGCGCGACATCGACTCACCCCAGCCGCGCAGCCTTGGCAGCATGTACTCCATCTGCGCGAAGGCCACCTGCGCCTTGCCCTCCGCAGAGGTGGCGTGCTGGGCGAAGATGTCGAGGATCAACGCGGTGCGATCGATGACCTTCACCTTGACGATCTTCTCGAGCGAGTTCAGCTGGGCGGGGCTCAGTTCGCCGTCGCAGATGACGGTGTCGGCTCCGGTGGCGATGACGATGTCGCGCAGTTCGCGGGCCTTGCCCGAGCCGACGTAGGTCGACGCGTCGGGTTTGTCGCGCCGCTGGATCATCCCCTCGAGCACCTCGGAACCGGCGGTCTCGGCGAGCGCAGCGAGTTCGGCGAGGCTGCCGTCGGCGTCCGACGCGCTGCCGTCGGTCCAGACGCCGATCAGCACGACACGTTCCAGACGCAGCTGCCGGTATTCGACCTCGGTGACGTCGGCGAGTTCGGTGGAGAGACCTGCCACTCGGCGTAGTGCAGAGCGGTCCTCGAGGTCGAGTTCGCCCGTACTGGGTAGTCTGGGATGAGTCATGTGTCTACTGATATTGCCCTTTCGAGGTGGCGTTGCGCATCCGAATTACCGGTCGTGGGAATGCCACCAGTCATCTGACAGCTCACCGTGCGCCACCAGCACCGACGGTCCCCGCAGGTAGCTGGTGGTATCGGTGATCGTCACGGTCACCTCGCCGCCGGGTATCCGAACCCGCAGCGTGCCCGTCTCGAGGCCTTGGTGGCCAAGTGCTGCCACCGCGGCCGCGACGGTTCCCGTTCCGCACGAACGGGTTTCACCGACGCCGCGCTCGTGCACCCGCATCGTGACGCCGCCGTCGACCGGAGCCGTGAGGACTTCCACATTGACGCCACCGGGAAACTGCGCCGCGTCGAACCAGACTGGCGCCGCGACGTCGAGAGCGGCCAACTCCTCAATGGTCAGGGCGGCGTCCACGCACGCGAGGTGTGGATTTCCGACGTCGACGGCCAGTCCGCCGAACCGGCGCCCGCCCACGACGGCCGCGCCGGTACCGAACTGGTTGGCCTTGCCCATGTCGACGGTGACGTCGGCCGACAGCGCATCGACGTCACGCAGCACGACGGGACGCGGCCCGGCCAGCGAGCCGACGACGAACTCGTCACTTTGCTCGAGTCCGGTGGCCCGCAGATAGTGGGCGAACACGCGTACGCCATTGCCGCACATCTGGGCGATGGAGCCATCGGCGTTGCGGTAGTCCATGTACCAGTCGTCGGGCTTCACGCCCTCCGGGATCCTGTCCAAGACCCCGGTCGCCAGCGCTGCTTCGGCGGTGGTGGCCCGCAGCACGCCATCGGCGCCGAGACCGCGGCGTCGGTCGCACAGCGCCGACACCGCGGAGGGAGTCAGCGCCAGGCGGGCCTCGACGTCGGGCAGCAGCACGAAGTCGTTCTCCGTACCGTGCCCCTTGGCGAACATCACCTGTTCAGGATACGTGCGACTCTCCCGGTCCCGGATTTGCGGCTCGTCGGGCCTCCCACACGCGCAGCGTCTCGCCAAGGTTGTCCGTCGCTGCGCCGTCGAGCCAGTGGATGCGGTGGTCGCGGCGGAACCACGACCGCTGCCTGCGCACGTAGCGCCTGGTGCCCATGAACGTGCGCTCCCGGGCCTCGGCGACAGCGTCGGCACCTCCCCCGGCACCAAGTGCGGCGAGGACCTGCGCGTAGCCCAGCGCCCGGGACGCCGTCACGCCCTCGCGCAGGCCGCGGCGCGTCAGCGTGACCACCTCGTCGACCAGTCCGTCGTCGAACATCGTGTCCGTCCTGAGCAGCAGTCGTTCGTCGAGAATCGCCGTCTCCCAATCCAATCCGATGATCACGGCGCCCCAGCGGGGTTCGCCGATCGTTGGCGCACTCGCCGCGAATGGCTGCCCCGTCAGCTCCACCACCTCGAGTGCGCGCACGATGCGGCGGCCGTCGGTCGGCAGAATCGACGCCGCGGCAGCGGGGTCGAGGTGGGCCAGTTCCGAGTGCAGTGCCGCGACACCGACCTCCGCGAGCCTGGCCTCCCACCGGGCTCGCACGCGCGCGTCGGTGGCCGGGAAGGCCCACTCGTCCAGAAGCGACTGGACGTAGAGCATCGAACCGCCGACGATCACCGGCACCGCCCCACGGGCGATGACGTCATCGACGTCGGCGGCGGCCGCTCCCTGGTAATGGCCGACCGTCGCCGTCTGGGTCACGTCGAGGACGTCGAGCTGATGATGCGGAATACCGCGCCTGTCGGCGGACGGCAGCTTGGCGGTGCCGATGTCCATCCCGCGGTAGAGCTGCATCGCGTCGGCGTTCACGATCTCGCCGCCGAGCCGCGCCGCGACGTCGAGTGCCAGAGCGCTCTTGCCGGTCCCCGTGGGCCCGACGATGGCGATGGGCCGGATCGTCACTCGGCCGATCCCCCGGTCTCTTCGCTCTCCCCCGCAAGCGGGGGGATCCCCAGCCCCGGCGTCGGCGTCCAGACGCCGACGAAGTACCCGACACCGTAGGGAGCACCGCGGTAGAACTCGCGCGCTGACGACGGCGACGGGCCAGTCAGTCCGGCCAGCACCTGGTAGGCGACCCGCCCGCTGATTCCATCGGGAAGCCGGGTCAGCGCGGTCGCGTCACCGACGGACAGCGCGTCGTCCAACGCGGCCTGCACCGGTGCCGAACCGGGGTCGTAGCCGCCGGGCGCGGACGGGGTGAGCGTGTTCGCGCCGTCGGCGACCACCAGTACCCCGACCGGTTCTGCGATGGCGTCGACCTCGGCGCGCAGCGCCTTCCCGCGCGCCAAGGCGGCGTCCACGCCGTGGTCGGCGTCATAGACCCACACCTCGCCACGCGCCCGAGGGGCGGCCTTGGCCCGCACCCAGCCGGCGATCAGCGCGCACAGCGGCAACGGCTTGGGTTCGCCCGCCGCGTTCGGCGAGAGGGCGACCCGGACGTCTGCGCCGTAGCCTCCGAAGGTCCCCACCGCGCCGGGACCGATGACGTTGTCGGCGGCACCGACGCCGATGACGAACCAGCGTTCCGGTAGTACTCCGACGGCGTCGAACGCCGCCGACGAGAGGTCCCGCAGCTCCGGGGCGGCACCCGTGGCGAGTTCGGGCACCATCACGGGCGCCGACGGAATCAAGGCGATGGCGCTCAGCACGCCATCACGCTAGTCAGCGCCCCGGTGGGCCGGTTCACCTGCGTCCGCGACCCGCCCGTTTCGGCTCGCGAACGCGACCGTGGACAAGTCCTCGTGCCAAGGCATGGGCGCGCCGACGGGTGACCTGTTTCAATAGCCATGAAATAAAGCCATGAAATGACCAACAAAGAGCTACCGCTATCAGGCGCCGCGTTGCGCGGCAGGAGCGTGGTCACCCACGCGGAGGGCATGAGGATTACGGACATGACGACCAGTGAGTCAGGCGGAGCACCCAAGCCCGCACCCCGCCCAGGACCGCCGAGGCCCGCTCCGAGGCCCGCTCCGAGGCCGGGCGCCACCGCTCCGGCGGTCGTCGTACCCGCTTCGGCCGACCCGCACCGGTTCGGCCGGGTCGACGACGACGGCACGGTGTGGCTGGTCACCGCCGCGGGGGAACGCATCATCGGCTCCTGGCAGGCCGGCGAACCCGACGCCGCGTATGCGCACTTCGGGCGTCGCTACGACGACCTCAACACCGAGGTCGCCCTGATGGAGCGCAGGCTCGCGTCGGGAACCGGAGACGCCCGGAAGATCAAGTCTGCGGCCGCCGCGCTGGCCGAGAGTCTGCCGACCGCCTCGGTCCTCGGCGACGTCGACGCCCTGGCGCTCAGACTCGGCGTCATCGTCGAGCAGGCCGACGCCAGCGCAGCCGAGGAACGCCAGAAGCGCGACGAGCACCGTGCTGCGCAGACCACGCGCAAGGAGGCACTGGCCGCCGAGGCTGAGGACATCGCCGCAAACGCCGCACAGTGGAAGTCCGCGGGCGACCGGCTGCGCGAGATCCTGGATGAGTGGCGCACCGTCACGGGGTTGGACCGCAAGGCAGACGACGCGCTGTGGAAGCGCTACTCAGCTGCCCGCGAAACCTTCAACCGTCGTCGCGGCTCGCACTTCGCCGAGCTGGACCGCGAGCGGGTGGGTACCCGCCAGGCCAAGGAGGCGCTGTGCGAGCGCGCCGAGCAGCTCGCCGACTCGACCGACTGGGGCGCGACGGCCGCGACGTTCCGCGACATGCTCACCCAGTGGAAGGCCGCGGGCCGAGCCGCCAAGGATGTCGATGACGCTTTGTGGCGTCGCTTCAAGGCCGCCCAGGACAAGTTCTTCAAGGCCCGCAACGCCGTCCACGCCGAGCGCGACGCCGAGTTGGATTCGAACGCCACCACCAAGGACGCGCTGCTCGCCGAGGCCGAGGCCATCGACCTGTCCGATGCCGATGCCGCTCGCGCGACGTTGCGCGCGGTCGGCGCCAAGTGGGATGCCGTCGGCAAGGTCCCCCGCGAGCGCGCACCCGAGCTCGATCGACGCATGAAGGCCGTCGAGAAGAGGGTCCGTGACGCCGCGTCGGCCGGCCAGACCGATCCTGAGGCGCAGGCCCGAGCGGATCAGTTCAGGGTCCGTGCGGAGCAGTACGAGCTGCAGGCCGAGAAGGCAGAGGCGGCGGGTCGCACCAAGGACGCCGAACAGGCCCGTGCCAATGCCACCCAGTGGCGCGAGTGGGCCGAGGCGGCCGTGCAGGCGCTGGGCAAGAGACGCTAGGAGTCCTCAGCCCGTTCCCCGGAACCGGCGGGGTCGGGCCCGTCCCCTGGATCGTCGAGCAACCCCTTGCGCTGACGTTCCACGGCTACTCTGCGACGCTCCTGCTCCGCGGCCAACTGGACCGCGGTACGCGACCACACCACGCGCGCCCAGTGGAAGGACAGCAGTATCACCGCGATCCACGCGATGATGAGTCCGAAGCCTGGCCCGGGGTGCGGCTCGGCGACCGTTTGACGCGACCACACCGCCAGCATCCCGATCGGGCACGCCACCGCCGAGCCGGCCAGTGCGATCCATGCCAGACCCCAGCGGCGGGTGATCAGCGCGAGGATCGAGAACCCGACGCTGAAGACCAGCACCAGCCAGGTGAAGACCCGCGACGGCAGCGCGATGGCCTCGCGGATGGCCGCGTCGTCGCCGACGAGCACGTCCAGACCCTTGGCGCTTCCGGTGTGGGGCAGCACAAACGAGAGCAGGATGACGAAGACCAGGATCGCGACGACCAAAGCCCTTGCGCCTGGATCGATCTCGCGCGCGACGCGACGCTCGGCGTCTTCGATGTCACCCTTGAAGTCGTCGAAACCCGGCTCGTTGCGGTCACCGGGGCTCACGAGCCACAGCCCATCGACACCGTCTTCGCGGGCGGTATGCCGATGCCGGGGAGTCCGAGACCGATGGTCTTGCCGCCCGTCGTCTTCACGCGGCGCCCGCCCTCGTGCGCGTCGCCGGCGCGGGTGCGGCGGTGCTCGAGGACGTCGGCGTCGGCGATGAGGTGGTGCGGGGCGGCGGAGGTCACGGTCGTGGTCACGACGTCGCCGGGTCGGACGTCGCGACCACCGGGCGTGAAGTGCACCAGACGTCCGTCGCGCGCGCGTCCGGACATCCTCGCGGTGCTGGCGTCTTTGCGGCCCTCTCCGGTGGCGACGAGCAACTCGACGGCGGTGCCGATCTGGGCCGCGTTCTCCTCGAGCGAGATTCGCTCCTGAAGTTCGATCAGACGCATATAGCGCTCTTGCACAACGGTTTTCGGAAGCTGACCGGGAAGCTCGGCGGCGGGGGTGCCGGGCCGTTTGGAGTACTGGAACGTGAACGCACTGGCGAAGCGCGCACGTTCGACCACGTCGAGGGTCGCGACGAAGTCCTCTTCGGTCTCGCCGGGGAACCCGACGATCAGGTCGGTGGTGATGGCGGCGTGCGGGATCGCCGAACGCACGCGGTCGATGATGCCGAGATAGCGCTCGGCGCGGTAGGACCGGCGCATCGCCTTGAGGATGCGGTCCGAGCCGGACTGCAACGGCATGTGCAGCGTCGGGCACACGTTGGGCGTGACCGCCATGGCCTCGATGACGTCGTCGGTGAACTCGGCGGGGTGCGGGGAGGTGAACCGCACGCGCTCGAGGCCCTCGATGCGTCCACACGCCCGCAGCAACTTCGCGAAGGCACCGCGGTCACGGGCAACGTGGGACCATGCCGTCGGGTCCTCACGCAAGCGCTCGTCCGCAGCGAACGAGACCCCGTAGGCATTGACGTTCTGCCCGAGCAGCGTGATCTCCAGGACGCCCTGTTCCACGAGCGACTGCGCCTCGGCGAGAATGTCGCCGGGTCTGCGGTCGGTCTCCTTGCCACGCAGCGACGGGACGATGCAGAACGTGCAGCTGTTGTTACACCCGACGGAGATCGAAACCCATGCGGCGTAGGCCGATTCACGGGCGGCAGGCAAGGTCGACGGGAACTCCTGCAGAGCCTCGACGATCTCGACCTGAGCGACCCTATTGTGCCGGGCCCGTTCCAACAGCGTCGGTAGCGAGCCGATGTTATGGGTTCCGAACACCACGTCGACCCACGGCGCGCGCTTGAGCACCGCGTCGCGGTCCTTTTGCGCGAGGCACCCGCCAACCGCGATCTGCATGTCGGGGTTGGCCTCCTTGCGGGGCACCAGATGACTGATGTTGCCGTAGAGCTTGTTGTCGGCGTTCTCCCGCACCGCACAGGTGTTGAAGACGACGACGTCGGCATCGGCCCCGTCGGCCGCGCGCCGGTAGCCCGCCTCTTCCAGCAGACCGGCAAGCCGCTCGGAGTCGTGCACGTTCATCTGGCAGCCGTAGGTGCGGACCTGGTAGGTGCGTTCGCGCGAGGAGTCGACGGCTTCTGACGAGCGCTCGCGCGAGGAATCGACGGCTTGCGCGGCACGCGTCACCATCGAAGTCACGAACCAATGGTACGGGCGGGACCGCCGCATCCAAATTTCCCGGATTCCCGAGAGCTCGGCATGCTGGGCGTTACCTGGGTAAGGTCTGTGCGCATGGAGACCGACGAGTCGGAGGTGGACCCACGCGAGCCGGCTCCGACGTCCGTGCCGATGATCTCAATTCAGGGTGTCGACAAGCATTTCGGCAGCCTGCACGTGCTCAAGGACATCAACCTGGAGGTCGACCGCGGGCAGGTCGTGGTGGTGCTCGGGCCGTCGGGGTCGGGCAAGTCGACGTTGTGCCGCACCATCAATCGGCTCGAACCGATCGACAACGGCACCATCGCCATAGACGGCGAGCTCCTTCCCGAGGAGGGCAAGAAGCTCGCGCAGCTCCGCTCCGACGTAGGCATGGTGTTCCAATCGTTCAACCTGTTCGCGCACAAGACGATTCTGCAGAACGTGACGCTCGCACCGATGAAGGTACGCAAGCAGTCCAAGGACAAGGCGCGTGAGCGTGCGATGTCGCTTCTCGAACGCGTCGGCATCGCCAACCAGGCAGACAAGTATCCGGCCCAGCTGTCCGGCGG
This sequence comes from Mycobacterium sp., assembly GCF_032162605.1. Lineage (GTDB taxonomy): Bacteria > Actinomycetota > Actinomycetes > Mycobacteriales > Mycobacteriaceae > Mycobacterium. Next base: position 11,745 of record NZ_JAVROT010000244.1, read on the forward strand.
ACAGCAGCAGCGCGTGGCGATCGCCCGTTCGTTGGCGATGAATCCCAAGGTGATGCTGTTCGATGAGCCCACCAGCGCCCTGGACCCCGAGATGATCAACGAAGTGCTCGCCGTCATGACCTCGCTCGC
>NZ_JAVROT010000245.1:0-3704 GCF_032162605.1 Mycobacterium sp.
TTGGGCACCGCCGTCGTGGGTGGGTTATCCACTCCCCGCGGGTGGTTCCGACGAGCTGACCCTGCATCGCGAACAGCGCACCTGCGCTTACCGCGTCACAGCTCGGACGGACCACCACTGAAGGACCAGCCTCAGGTGATCCACCTGAGGCGACGCCCAGCGACTTATACGATCCTGGCCAGGTTAATACGAAGCCGCCGAGGGCATCTGGTGGGGCATGAAAGTAGTCATGAAACGAGGAATCATAGGGTTTGTAACGACGATGTTGGTGTGCGGAGGTTTGGGGCTGGCGTCGGGTACCGCCCAAGCCGAGCCCGGCTTTGGCCCTGCGCCGCGGTACCACTGGTGCCCAGGGGAATTCTGGCGCCCGGAATGGGGCTTCAACTTCGACTGGAATACTTGCCACGATGATCACCACCGCGATGGCGACGGCGACAACCACAACAACGATTTTCGGGGGTAGGTCTGCGCCGATGATCGGCGCCCGTCGGTGGTGAACCCGTCGGGCCGACCCTGGTTTGGTGTTCCATCACCGCCCCCCAACGCCGCGGTCGGCCCGGCCTCGAAACACCCTGAAGCCGTGAGCAAGCAGTCGGCCCGCCACCTGGGAAGGGCGTTTTCAAGGGGTCGTTGCAACACGGGTGGCTGGCGATGAGTCGGTGGGTGGTTTTGCGCAGGACGGTCACGGTGGTCCTTCGGCCCCTTTGTTGAATCACTCGCGGATTCACGAGGCGCGAGCCTAGAGCAGCCCGCGGGCATCGACGTTGGTGCTGCAGATTGAACCGTATCGAGGCCCGCGCCGTGTCATTGGCGGGCGCATCCGCGGTAATACAACCGTCCGCGGCGGTGACCTCGAGTCGTCGCTAGCGAGCGACTTCCGCATCACTAGGACACGACATCAATGGACAGACACCTTCGGATCCTCGTCGTGGGCGCCGGCGTCGGCGGAATCTCGGCGGCTCGGGGATTGTTGCGCGACGGGCATGACGTCACGGTGTTCGAACGGCGCCCAGAGCTCACGGTCGGCGGTGGCGCCGTGACCATATGGTCCAATGGCGCAACGGTGCTGGGGCAGTTGGGCGTCGACCTGACCGGAGCCGGTCAAGTGCTGTCCACTTTGAGAGTGCTGACCTCCACGGGTCACCTCCTGGCCACGTTCGATCTGACCGCGATGGCGAACCGGTTGGGTGCACCCATTCGGATGATCCCACGCCGAGTGTTGCTCGAACGACTGCTCGAAGACTTTCCTTCCGAGCGGATCCGATGCGACTCCCGTGTGGTCGGAGTGGTCAGCACCGACGGCAAAGTACGGGTCGACTTCGCAGACGGCAGTACCGCGGCGGGGGATCTGGTGATCGGTGCGGACGGTCTGCACTCTGCGATTCGACCACTCGTCACACCAGCGGAGGCGCTACCGACCGGGTGGTGCAGCTGGCAGGGACTCGTCACGCTTCCGGACATCGCCGACACGAACGTCGCGGTGAACATCATCGGCCGGCACGGAAACCTCGGTCTGTGGCCGGCCGGAGGTGCAGAGCTGCAGTGGTGGTTCGACCTGCCGTGGTCGGCCGACGACGCCAGACCGGCGCGTCCGATCGATGTGATCCGCGCCCACTTCACCGGTTGGTCCGACGCCGTCGACCGCGTGCTCGCCAGCCTCGGTGACGACGACCTTGCCCCGTCGCCGTACCCACACTTTCGGCACCCCATACCCCGCCTCGTGCGCCACGACGCAGTGACGTTGCTCGGCGACGCCGCCCACACCATGCCGCCATTCCTCGCACAGGGCACCAACCAAGCGCTGCTCGACACGATGGTGTTGTGCGAGGCGCTCTCGGAGCTCGGCACGGACATGGACGGCGCTGGCACCGATGTCTCGCATGCGCTGCGGTCGTACGAGAACAGGAGGCGACGCAGAGTCGGCGCGGTGTCGTGGCTGGCCTCGCGGCAGGTGTCGCAGCGGGAGTTCGTGCTGCGCCCGGCCGCGACGATTCCCGATCGTTTGGCCAACTCGGCCCTGACGACGTTCCAGCGCGCGGTGAGCCACCGCTGGATGTGTGCGCGGATCAGCCGCGACCTGGCCGTCGCGTCGCCCGCTCGGTCCGCTCGCCGGTCATGACCAGCTCGTCCGGTTCGACTGCCGCAGTGCCGCCCGCCGCGTTGGCGCGCGTGGTCGAGCGGATCCGGCACCACCTGTACCGGCTTCGCCAACGGCTGCTTCCCGTACCCGCGGCCATGATGGAGATGATCGTCGAGACCTGGGCGTCGCAGGCGATCACGGCAGCGGTCGAACTGGGTATCGCCGACGCCCTAGCCGATGGGCCACTGTCGGGCGATGAGTTGGCGGCGCGGGTTGGTGCGAACGTCGATGCATTGCAAAGGCTGCTTCGGGCGTTGATCGGCCGTGGCATCTTTCGTCGACGCCGCGACGGCCGCTATGAGTTGAATCCCCTTGCCGCCACCCTTCGTTGCGACGCACCCGCGTCGATGGCGTGGGCTGCGCGCTTCTACGGGTCCCGAGAACAGCGGGAACGCTGGACGTTGCTGGGCGATGCGGTGCGCACGGGCAGTTCGGTCGTTCCCCGACTGCGGGACATGGACAGCTTCGACTACTTCGCCGAGCAGCCCGAGCTCGCCGAACTCTTCGACCGCACCATGACCAGCGTGTCGCAGCTGACCGACGCGGCCGTGGCCGCTGGCTACGATTTTGCCGCCCACCGCACCATCGTCGACGTCGGTGGTGGGCACGGGGCGCTGCTGGCCGCCATTCTTGCGAAGGCGCCAAAATCGCGGGGCGTTCTCTACGACCTACCGCGGGTGCTTTCCGGTGCGCCGAGTGTGTTGGGCAAACACCTTGCCGCCGAACGGGTTCGCCTCGAGGAGGGATCGTTCTTCGACAGCGTGCCGAGCGGCGGTGACGCGTACGTGTTGAAGAATGTCATCCACGACTGGCCAGAGGACAAGGTGCGACGGATCTTGCGCAATGTGCGCGCGGCTGTCGGGTGCGGAGCCACGGTCCTGTTGGTCGAGTTCGTCATTCCCGAGCACGACCGTGACGATCCTGGGAAGTGGGTCGATCTGGAGATGTTGTTGAATCTCGGCGCCCGCGAACGCACGGCGGCCGAGTACCGAAACCTTCTCAGCGAGAACGGATTCACGATGACACGGATTGTTCACACTGCGTCACCGCTGAGCGTGGTGGAGGCCAGGCCCAGCTAGCGACGCGGACTGGGCGCAACGACCACGGGGCATGGCGTCGCCAGGTAGTCAGCGACCTGACGGGCCAAAGGAGCCGAACGGCGTCGGATCGCACGCAGTGGACCGTTGGGTGGGATGCCGTAGCCGAGGGCGAACAGCCCGTCACCGAGCTCCGAGGCAAAACCCCCGTACGGTGCCCCATGCTCGTCGAGCACGCCGAGGTGGCCGACCATGCCCCCGAGATCCATGCTGAAGCCTGTCGCGGCGATGATCACCTCTGGCGCGATGGCGCCGGCGTTGGCGAGGATCACCCGGCTGGGCTCGAACGCTTCGACCGCCCCGACGACCTCGACACGACCGGCGCGCACCGCATCGATGAGCCCGTCGGCCAGCGTGGGGATGCGGCCGCTGGCCTCGACGGTGGCCTTGAGCCCCTGAGGTGGTCGGCCGAATCCGTAGCCGGACAGATCACCGACGGTGAGCCGCTGCAGCCGATCGATCACCGG
>NZ_JAVROT010000246.1:0-16597 GCF_032162605.1 Mycobacterium sp.
TCATCTGCTCGTCGACGACGCGCGCCGCGACCGTCGGGATGACCCTTCCGACCGAGCCGAGCTTGCGGACGGCGTCGTCGCCCAGCAACATGCAGGTCACCGGCGACATCTCCGTCTGGCCGAACGCCGCCAGTATCTGCGAGCCGGGGAACGTCTCGGCCATCTCGCGCAGCAGAGTGTCCGATGCAGGAGCCGCGCCCCACGACAGCAGCCGCAGGTTCAGTTGGCGTGGTTTGGCCCGCTGCGCCGCGCAGACCACCTGCCACTGAGCGGGCACCAGGAAGATGCCGGTGACGTGCTCGGCCTCCAGGACGTCGAGCAGTGCGCCGGGATCGAGGGCGCCGAGCGGGTAGATCACCGTCGGCCGTCCGAGCAGCAGGCCGGTGATGGTGTTGCCGATGCCTGCGATGTGAAACAGCGGCACACCGATGAAACCGACGTCGTGGTTCAGATCCGCACCGCCGGTGAAGAGGTGCGTCATCGCCTGACCGGAGAGGTTGACGTGGGTGAGCACCGCGCCCTTGGGCCGACCCGTGGTGCCGGAGGTGTACATGATCAGCGCAGGCGAGTCGTTGGGGATGTCGACCGCATCGAGGGCCTGCCCTCCTTCGGTCAGCAGGTCGTCGTAGCCCAGCAGGCCGTCCTCGGTGATTCCGCCCGCCACGACGACGTCGGCCAGCGTCGGGTCGAGCTGCCGCACCGCCGTCGCCACCGCTGCGAGGACCGGCTCGGTGACCACGACCCGCGGCTGGCAGTCGCCGACGAGGAAGGCGATCTCGGGCGGGGTCATGCGGAAGTTGACCGGCACCGCGATGGCCCCCAGCAGATTCGCGGCCAGGACCGATTCGACGAACTCGGTGCGGTTGAGCATCAGGATCAGCACGCGGTCACCGAACTCGACCCCGCGACGGCTCAGCGCGCCGGCGAGCGCCGTCACCCGGCGGTCGAGCTCGCCCCAGGTCGTCGTGTGGCCGAGGAACCGCAGTGCCGTCGCGTGTGGCTGCATCAGAGCATGGCGGGCGAGCTGGTTCGTCCAGTTCTGCCTGCGGGCCAGGTAGGGCTGTTCCTCTGCCTGACCTGGGGCGGCGGGTGTGGCGGTCAACGTCTGGTGCTCCTGTGGTGACGAGGCGCAGGTTGCGCGGCGTTGACATTTGATCAAACATGGTGTTGCCCCGGCCACACTATGGCCTCGGCGCCCAGGGGACAACCCCACGCCAGAGGCACTACCAATGAGGGATCCATGGGGGGACGGAGCGCCGTGAACGCACCGGCGAGACCGCGGCCGAGAGCCCGCCGCGAACAGCTCTCCGACGAGGTGGCCGGACACCTGCGGGTGGGAATCATGTCCGGCACCCTGCGGCCGGGCACCTTCATCCGGCTCGACGAGACCGCGGCCGAACTCGGCACCAGCATCACTCCCGTGCGCGAAGCGTTGCGGACGTTGCGCGGTGAGGGCATGGTGCAGCTCGAACCCCACCGCGGTCACGTGGTGTCCGCGTTCACCCGCGGCGACATCGAGGACATCTTCTGGTTGCAGGCCGTGATCGCGGGTCAGCTCGCCAGGTCGGCCGCCGAGCGCATCACCGACGACGAGATCGACGAACTCGAGCACCTGGCCGAGGCGGTGGCGGGCGCCATCGAGCGTCGGGACACCGCGGAGGTAGCCGACGCCGAGTTCGCATTTCACCGGGTCTTCAACCGCGCCTCCGGCCGAATCAAGCTGGCGTGGTTCCTGCTGCACGCCGCCAGATACCTGCCACCGCACATCTACGCCAACGACCCCGAGTGGGGTAGGCACACCGTTGCGAACCGCCGCGAGCTCATAGCGGCGCTACGGCGGCACGACGTCGACACCGTGGTGCGCTTGACCGACGTCCAGTTCACCGACGGGGCGCAACGCCTCACCGCGCGGCTCGACGAGCTGGGCCTCTGGACCTAAGGGCCGGCTAGTTCCTCGGCGCGCTTCTTGACGTTGTCGGCCAGGTGATCCAGCGCGTCGTTGGCCATCTTCTTCACCATCGGCTTGGGCACGGGCATCGTCGTCTCGACGTCGAGGTCGACGGTCAGCAGCGCGGTCGGGCCCATCGCGACGACGGAGAACAGCTGCTCCTGCTTCGAGAACAGGTCGCCCTGCTGCATGACGGTCTGAATCTGGTTCTCGCCCGGGTAGTAGATGGCCTGGACGTAGGTGATGTCGAAGCCACCAATGGCGGCGTCGAGACGCAACTGGCTGGGCCTGCCGTCGTCATAGTGCGCCAGCACCCACACACCCTTCACTTCCTCGTTCCACTTCGGGTAGGACTCGAAGTCCGCCACGATCGCCATGATCGATTCGGCGGGGGCCTCGACCTCGACGGTCTTGCTTACGATCGGCATCGGGCGAGCATATCGGCTGCGCCTGGAGACGAACGGAGGCCAGTGAACGAGACCGAGGACAGAGGAGTTCGGGTGGCGATCCTCGACGACTACCAGAACGTTGCGCTGGCGACGGCGGATTGGTCACCGGTGTCGGCTCGGGCCGACATCACCGTGTTCACCGACCACGTCGCCGATGTCGACGCACTCGTCGAGCGTCTTGCCCCCTTCGACGTCCTCATGGTGATGCGGGAGCGAACGCCGCTGCCGCGCAGCGTCATCGAACGATTGCCCAGGCTGCGGATGATCGCCTCGACCGGTCCGCAGAACGCGTCGATCGACATGGCCGCGGCCGCCGAGTCAGGCGTGCACGTCGCGCACACCGGCGGCACGGTCGCCGCAACCGTCGAGCTGACCTGGGCGCTGATCCTCGGCGCCGCTCGCCACCTCGTCACCGAACGGCAGGCTGTCGCCGATGGCCGCTGGCAGACGACCGTCGGGCGCGAACTGGACCGTCGCGTCCTCGGCGTCCTCGGACTGGGCCGCATCGGTGCACGAGTGGCCCGGATCGGCGCCGCGTTCGGCATGGACGTGGTGGCGTGGAGTACGAACCTGACCGCCCACGCCGCGCAGGAGGCCGGCGCCCGCTACCTACCGCGCAAGGAGTTCTTCGCCGCCGCGGACGTCCTGTCGATCCACCTCAAGCTCGGCGAACGCACCCGCGGCCTGGTCGGAGCCGCGGAACTCTCGACCATGAAGTCGACCGCGCTGCTCGTGAACACGTCGCGAGGCCCGATCGTCGACGAGGCGGCACTCGTCGAGGCACTGCGGTCGGGATCGATCGCCGGGGCCGCCCTCGACGTGTTCGACACCGAGCCGCTGCCCGCCGACCATCCGCTGCGCACGTCGACGAACGTGCTCGCCACCCCACACATCGGTTATGTCGCGGACCGCCCGTACCGGATCTTCTTCCGCGACGCGGTCAACGCCATCGCCGAATGGCTCGACTCTCAGTAGCCGCTGGGACGGTGCGATCGGCCCTACCCGTCGACCTGCGCGGTCGAGAGCAGCCCCCGGATGTCGTCGGGGATGGGGGTGGGCCTGCGCGTCGTCCGATCCACGTAGACGTGTGTCCAATGGCCGACAGCCGCAACGGGCATGGTGGCACCGGGTTCGCCCGGTTCGAACACTGCGAGCCGGTAGGTGACGCTGCTGGTGCCGAGCCGACTCACTGCGAGTCCCACCACCAGCGGGTCGGGGAACGCCAACTCGGCGAAGTAGCGGCAGCCGGATTCGGCGACCACGCCCAGCCACGGCGCGGACACCGGGTCGACGTCGGTGCTGGTGTTGATCCACGCGTTGATCGCGGTGTCGAACAGTTCGTAGTACACCGCGTTGTTGAGGTGACCGAACATGTCGTTGTCCGTCCATCGGGTCAGGACGGGCCAGTGCACCGGGAAGTCACACGACGTCAGATCCCGCTCGTTCATCGGGCAAGTATCGGGCACTGGCAAGCTGGCGGACGTGAAGATCCGTGGAGCCGTCCTCGAACGCATCGGTGCCCCCCGCAACTACGCAGAGTCCCGGCCTCTGACGATCACCGACCTCGAGCTCGCGCCGCCCGGCGACTCCGAACTGCTCGTCCGCATCGAAGCCGCCGGTCTGTGCCATTCCGACCTGTCCGTCGTCGACGGCAACCGGGTCCGGCCCGTGCCGATGCTGCTGGGGCACGAGGCGGCGGGCATCGTCGAGCGGGTCGGCGCCAAGGTGGCCGACGTCGCGGTGGGGCAGCGCGTCGTGATGACCTTCCTGCCGCGGTGCGGAGAGTGCGCGGCGTGCGCGACCGACGGGCTCGCACCGTGCATCCCCGGAAGCGCCGCCAACGCCGAGGGAGTGCTGCTGGGCGGCGGAACGCGACTCGCCACCGACGAGGGGCCGGTGCTGCACCACCTCGGCGTCTCGGCCTTCGCCACCCACGCCGTCGTCGATCGCCGCTCCGTCGTGCCGGTGGACGACGACGTCCCACCCGTGGTGGCGTCCCTGCTTGGGTGTGCCGTGCTCACCGGCGGCGGTGCGGTCCTCAACGCTGGGCGGCCCCGTCCCGGGGACACGGTCGCGATCGTCGGCATGGGCGGGGTGGGCATGGCGGCGCTGCTGACCGTGCTCGCGCACGACGACGTCGAGGTCGTCGCCGTCGATCAGCTGCCCGACAAGCTCGCGCGGGCCAGGAGCCTGGGCGCCCACGCCGCCGTCACCCCCGACCAGGTCGGGGATCTCAAGGCGCGGATCGTCATCGAGGCGGCCGGTCACCCCGCAGCTCTGGAGACCGCCATCGCACTGACCGGTCCCGGCGGCCGCACGGTCACCGTCGGGCTGCCCAGGCCCGACGCGCGAATCAGCCTGTCGCCGTTGGGTTTCGTCGCCGAGGGACGATCACTGATCGGCAGCTACCTTGGGTCCGCCGTCCCGGCCAGGGACATCCCGCGCTTCGTCTCGCTGTGGCGGGCGGGCCGGCTGCCAATCGAGAAGCTGGTGTCGTCGACGATCGGCCTCGATCAGATCAACGACGGTATGGACGAGCTCGCCGACGGCAACGCGGTGCGGCAGATCATCGAGTTCGACTGAGCTCCGCCCCGCAGGGGTTGTCAGACCCACGACAACTTGTATGATGAGTTGAATACTTATTATATAACTGATCGGGAGTGCAATGTCCGACCGCATCCGCCACCTCACCCTGTCGCACGTCGTACTACCGCTTGCGACTCCGGTCAGCGACGCCAAGGTGCTCACCGGCCGCCAAAAACCGTTGACGGAGACCGTGCTGCTATTCGTCGAGGTGGTCACCGAGCAGGGGCTCGAGGGCATGGGGTTCAGCTACTCCAAGCGGGCGGGCGGGCGCAATACGCGCACCTGGCGGAGATCGCCGAGGTCGCCGTCGGTCAGGACCCCTCCGACATCGACCGGATCTATCAGTCTCTGCTCTGGGCAGGCGCGTCGGTAGGACGCTCTGGCGTCGCCTCCCAGGCCATCGCGGCACTCGACGTCGCGCTGTGGGACCTCAAGGCGCGCCGCGCCGAGCTGCCGCTGTCCAAGCTGATTGGCGCTCATCGTGATTCGTGCCGGGTGTACAACACCTCCGGCGGATTTCTTCAGGCCCCGCTGGAGGAGATGCAGGAGAAGGCAACCGCGTCCTTGGAGTCCGGCATCGGCGGTATCAAGATCAAGGTCGGGCAGCCGGACTGGAAGAAGGACCTGAACCGGGTTGCGGCGATGCGCGAGCACCTCGGCGAGACGCCGTTGATGGTCGACGCCAACCAGCAGTGGGACCGGGCCAGGGCGCGTCGCATGTGCCGTGAGCTCGAGGCGTTCGACCTGATCTGGATCGAGGAGCCCCTCGATGCGTGGGATGCCGTTGGCCACGCCGACCTCAGTCACACCTTCGATACGCCGATCGCCACCGGGGAGATGCTCACCTCCGTGCCCGAGCACATGGCGCTCATCGACGCGGGATACCGCGGCATCGTGCAACCCGATGCTCCCCGGATCGGCGGCATCACGCCGTTCCTGCGCTTCGCGACGCTCGCCGCGCACGCCGGGTTGGCGCTCGCCCCGCACTACGCCATGGAGATCCACCTGCACTTGGCCGCGACGTATCCGACCGAACCCTGGGTCGAGCACTTCGAGTGGCTCAACCCACTCTTCAACGAGCGCATCGACATTCACGACGGCCGCATGTGGCTGCCGGAGCGCGCGGGGCTCGGATTCACGCTCAGCGACGAGATGCGGGCGCGGACGGTGGAGACGGCGTCGTTCGGGAAGCCGTGATGAGCGCTTGCGCGAAGAACCAAATGTCATGATGGCGCAGTGATCGGACTACGCGAGTGACAACCACGCTGGCGCAGCGGGTCGTCGCGGGCCTGAAGGACAAGATCCTCGCCGGCGAACTGCCGCCCGGCCACAAGCTGCCGTCGGAGTCGGAGCTGATCGAGGAGTTTGGCGTCTCTCGGACGGTGGTTCGCGAGGCGGTGACGCGGCTGCGCGCCGAAGGGCTTGTCGAGACCTTCCAGGGCCGCGGTTCGTTCGTGCTCACCATGCCAGAACCGACGTCCTTCACCGTCGAGTCCGCCGCGATCAGGACCCATCGGGACGTGCTCGACATGGTCGACTTCCGCATCGGGATCGAATGCGAGACAGCGGCATTGGCGGCCGCGCGCGTGACTGCCGCCAGCCGGGCGACGATCCAGGCGGCACTGGAAGCGTTCGTCGCTGCCGCGCCAGAAGATGCCGTGGAGGCGGACTTCGGATTCCACCGCGCCGTGGCGGCCGTCAGCGGCAACCGGTTCTATCTCGAGCTGCTCGACTCGCTGGGCCCGATGGTGATCATGCTGGCGCGCACGCGACTCGGCGATGCACACTCTCACGCCGACGCGAGCCAGGTCGCGCGGCTGCGTCGTGAGCACGACGACGTGGCTGCCGCCGTCCTGGCAGGCGATCCCGACACCGCCAGAGCGGCGATGCGCGTCCACCTCGGCAACACCCGCAGGCGGCTCGACACGGGCCGTTGAACCTCAGACCTTGAGTTGCTCTGGGGTGTGGGCGGATTCGTGCAGCTCGCGTCCCGCCCGCCTGGCCTTGACGAAGTGCCGGACAAGGGGCAGCAGGATCAGTGCCAGGAAGATGGCCAGGATGGTGCCGGAGATCGGTCTGGTGACGAACCCGGTCGGATCACCGCCGAAGATCAGCATCGAACGCCGCGTGCTCGACTCGATGATCGACCCGAGCACGAAGGCCAGCACCATCGGACCGGGATCGAAACCGGCCTTCTTCATCAGATAGCCGATGACGCCGAACGCCACCATCACGAAGATGTCGAAGGTCGAGTTGTTGATCGTGTAGACACCCAGGATCGTGATGAGCGCCGTGATAGGCGCGAGGATCGCGGGCCGCACCCGCAGGATGCGTACGAATAGCCCGACCAGCGGGATCGACAGGATCAGCAGCAGGATGTTGCCGATGTACATCGAATTGATGACGCCCCAGAAGACGTCGGGGTGCTCGTTGACGAGTTGCGGTCCCGGCGAGACGCCCAGGATCAGCAAGGCCCCGAACAACATCGCCATCGTGGCGTTGGCGGGCAGGCCGATGGTGAGCAGGGGGATGAACGACGACGTGGCCGCCGCATTGTTCGCCGTCTCGGGTGCGGCCACCCCTTCGATCGCACCCCGGCCGAACCGTTCAGGAGTCTTGGAGCGGCGCTTCTCCGTCGCGTAGGCCACGATCGACGACAACACCGCACCGCCACCGGGCAGAACCCCGAGCACGAACCCGATCACCGAACCGCGGCCGATGGCACCCGCCGACTGTCTCAGGTCCTTGCGTGAAGGCCACACGTTGCCCACCTTGGGCGGCACGTGTTGCTTGCCATGCCGCTGCTCGAGGTTGTAGAGGATTTCGCCGACACCGAACAAACCCATTGCCACGACGACGAAGTCGATGCCGTCGGAGAGTTGCAGGCTGTCGAACGTGAAGCGGGAGGCACCGCTGAAGGTGTCGCGGCCCACGGTGGCCAGCAGCAGGCCCACCGCGCCTGCGATCATCGCCTTGAGCTTGTTGCCGCTGCCGATGGTCGCCACGAGCAGCACGCCGAGCAGCGCGAGCGCGGCGTACTCCGGCGGGCCGAAATCCAGCGCGACTTCGGCGATCACCGGGGCGAGCAGGGTCAGGCCGATGATCGAGATGGTGGCACCTACGAAGGAGCCGATCGCAGCGATGCCCAAAGCCGTTCCGGCCCTGCCTTGTTTGGCCAGGGCGAAGCCGTCGAACACCGTGACGACCGACGACGCCTCACCGGGCAGTCGCAGCAGGACCGAGGTGATGGTGCCGCCATACTGGGCGCCGTAATAGATGCCCGCGAGCATGATGATCGCCGACACCGGGTCGATCGTGTAGGTGATGGGCAGCAGGATCGCGATGGTGGCCGCCGGGCCCAGCCCGGGCAGCACGCCGATGATCATGCCGATGAGGACGCCGGCGAGGCAGTACAGCAGGTTCGACGGCTGCACGGCGATGACGAAACCGTCGAGGAATGCGTTGAAGTTCATGGTCCAGTTCTGTTCAGAGCGAGATCAAGTGGGGCAACGGGATTCGCAGCGCGTAGAGGAAGAGGAGGTAGAACACCGCGACCGTGACGACGCTGATCACGACGGTGTTGCGCCAGCTCTCACCGCCGAGGAACTTCAGCCAGACGACGCAGAGCAGAACCGCTGGGATCTCGAAGCCGGTGAGCGGCATCATCAGTCCGAAGGCGACGAAGGTGACGGCACCGACCAGCGGGAGCACGCTGGCACGGGTGAAGGCCTCGGAGTCGGTCAGGCTGTGGCCGACCAAGAGCAGCACGGCGGACAACCCGGCGATCAGCACGCTGACGAGGAATGGCCACAGACCCGGACCCGGTTCTCGAAGGGACCCCAGGCCGTATCCGTACGCGAGCACCGCGCCGCAGACGCCCACCGCGAGCCCGACCAGAGCGCCAAGGACCTGATACGCGGGACCGCCTGCCGGTGGCCGTTCCTCCTCCAACTCCTGAGCGACCTCGGCTTCGATTTCGGCCAGGATGTCCCCGGTGTGCGGGTGCGGCACCGGCCCTACGGGGTCCTTCTTCGTCACCTCGGTCACGACTCAGGCCTCGTTGCGAAGGCTGATGCCGTACTTCTCGATCAGATCGGCGTACCGCTTCTGGTCTTTCTTGAGCTGCGCGAGCACCTCGTCACCGGACGTCTCCATCGGCGTCAGACTGTTCTGCTTGTTGAATTTCTTGTAGGCGTCCGTCGCAAAGGTGGTCTTCATACTCTTGGCGATGATGTCCCTGACCTCTTGCGGGGTGCCCTTTGGCACGGTCATGAACCTGTACTGGGTCACCTCGACGTCGAGCCCCTGCTCCTTCGCGGTCGGTACCTCGGGCAGATACTCGATGCGGTCGGGGCCGAAGACCGCCAGCGCAGTCAGCTTGCCCGCGCGGATGTTCTCGATCCCCTCGCCGACCTGGATGACGGCCACGTCGACCTGGTTGCCGAGTACGGCGGCGAGTGCAGGCGATCCGCCGTCGAACGGAACGGCCTGGGCATTGACGTTGCTCGTCTTGAAGAGCAACGCGGCGGACAGCTGCGCTCCAGTGCCGACACCGGTCGTGCCATACCGGACGACGCGGGTCGCCTTCTTGATGTCGTCGAGGTTGCGGTATCCGCTGGCCGGGTTCGTGACCAGCACGTAATCGTCGCGCGAGACACCTTGGACGACGTCGAAGTCGTCGATCTTGGTGACCTCGTCGGGGCTGACCGCCAGCGGGGTGATGGTGAACAGCGAGGCATTCTGAATCGAGATGACCAAGCCGTCCGGCTTGGCACCGGCCACCTCGGCGGCAGCGAGCGCACCGTTCGCGCCCTCGCGGTTGATCACCGGGAAGGACGCTTTGAGGTCGTCGCTGAGACCCTTCGAAACCGCTCGGCTGATCAGATCGCTGGACCCGCCTGCCGATGCGCCGACGTACATCTCGACGGTGCCCGACGGGTATCCATCGCCGCCGCCACTGCCGGTGCTGTTCTGGACACCGCCGCAGCCGGTCAGGGTCAGGCCTGCGGTGGCAGCGACGGCGATGCCGGCGCGTATGTTCCGGCGGCGTTTCGAGCTGAGCATGACAATCACTCCTCGTCGTGTGATCTGCACGGTCACGCACGACGTGTGTGGCCTTGGTCACTCAACGTAGGGACTAGAGCAATACCTGTCCAAGCCTGATCCAGCATCACTTGATACCTTTTTTGGATCACGCGTGGGTGCGACCCGGCGACCTGTCGTCACCGTCACGGAGAACCGCAGGTCAGGACCGGCGCTCGGTCAGAACCAGGCGTCGCGCATGTCCAGCGTGGTGCGGTCGAGCCCCTCCAGGAGGTCCAGTTGCGGTGCGGTCTTCGGCAGTTCGTAGCGGAAGAAGTACCTGGTGGCTTGGCGCTTCCCGTCGTAGAAGTCGCCTGACTGGCCGTCGGCGACGACAAACTGCTCCAGCCAGATCCATGCCATCACGACGTGCCCGAACGCCTCGAGGTAGATGACGCTGTTGGCGAGCGTCGCCTCGGTGTCGCCCGAGGCGACCATCGCGGTGGTCACCTCGAGCAGCCGCTGCCAGGACGACTTCAATTGCGCGGCAAGCTCGGCCGCTTCGGCACCGGCGGCGTTGGCTTGCTGGAGCGTCGCGGACACCGCCTTGCCCAACTCGGCCAGGCTGGCGCCGCCATGCTGAGTGACCTTGCGGCCCAGCAGGTCCAGGCTCTGGATCCCGTGGGTGCCCTCGTGGATCGGGTTCAATCGATTGTCGCGGTAGTGCTGCTCGACGTCGTACTCGCGGGTGTAGCCGTATCCGCCGTGCACCTGGATCGCCAGGTTGTTCGCCTCCAGGCACCACTGCGACGGCCAGCTCTTGGCCACCGGGACCAGGATGTCGAGCAGTAGCGTCACGCCCTCGGCTTCTTCGGCGGACTCGGGACAGCGCTGCAGATCGATGAGCCGCGTGCAGTACAGCCCAAGCGCCAGGCCGCCTTCGACATATGCCTTCTGTGCCAACAACATTCGCTTGACGTCCGCGTGCTCGACGATCGGCACCTGCGGCGTCGACGGGTCCTTGGCCGACGCGAGGCGACCCTGGGGACGTTCACGCGCGTACTCGACCGATTTGAGGTAGCCGGTGTAGCCCAGTGACACCGCGCCCATTCCGACCGCGAGGCGCGCCTCGTTCATCATGTGGAACATGTAGATCAGGCCGCGGTGCGGTTCGCCGACGAGGTAGCCGACGGCGCCCGCCTCTCCGACGGGGGTGTGCACGCCCTCCCCGAAGTTCAGCACCGTGTTGCTGATACCCCGTTGCCCCATCTTGTGATTCAGCCCGGCCAGCGTCACGTCGTTGCGCTCACCGATGGAACCGTCCGCGTCGACGAGGTACTTCGGCACGATGAACAGGGAGATGCCCTTGGTGCCCGCGGGTGCACCGGGGATCTTCGCCAACACCAGGTTGACGATGTTCTCGGTCAGTTCGTGCTCGGCGCCCGAGATCCACATCTTCGAGCCGAACAGCCGGTACGTTCCGTCGTCACGCGGCTCCGCACGGGTGAGGATGTCGGCCAGCGACGAGCCCGCCTGCGTCTCCGAGAGCGCCATCGTGCCCGTGAAGCGCCCGGCGAGCATGGGCTTGACGAATCTCTCGATCTGCTCGTCGCCGCCGAACTTGGAGATGAGGTTGGCGTTGGCGATTGTCAGCATCAGGTAGCCCGAGGTACTGACGTTGGCTGCCGAGACGTACGCGAACCCAGCCTGGGCCACGCAGGCAGGCAGTTGCGCGCCGCCGACGGCCTCGTCCATGCTGGCGCCGATCAGGTCGGCTTGGGCGAACGCGTCGATGGCGGCCTTGACCTCACCGATGACGGTGACGCTGGTGCCGTCGAAGGTCGGCTCTTCTGCGTCGCTCTTCTTGTTGTGCGGAGCGAAGTACTTCTCGGCCAGCTCCTCGCTGAGGTCGAGCACGCCGTCGAACGTCTCGCGGGAGTGCTCGGCGAAGCGTTGGCGCTTGGTCAGCTCGTCGACGCGAAGCCATTCGTACAGCAGGAAGTCGAGGTCGCGCCGCGACAACAGGGTGGACTTCATCGGCCTCCTCCTTCGACGGTGTCCTCCTTCGACTATGCCGTGCCCGCAACGTCGATGCCGAGCGGCTCTTCGGTGCGCACGGCTTCGTCGCGGATCAGGCCGCGCAGCAGCGCCGTGCTGAACTCGACCGCGATCTCCTGTGCGGTGCGACGGCCCTGTGGGCGGAGCCAGCGGTAGGAGCCCAGCGTCATACCGATGTAGCCCAGCGCCAGGACGTGCGAGTCGCAGTCGTAGAACTCGCCGCTCGCGATTCCCCGGTCGATCACGTCGCGCACGTGCTCGTAGACAGTGCTCTCGGCCTTGCGGATGTAGGCCACCTGCTCCTCGGTGAACCACTCGGTGAGGTAGGGCGCCTCCTGGAAGTACACCGCCCCGCGCTCGACGTCGCTGGCGATGCCGACCAGGAGCCGGTGGGTGAAGTGGTAGATCATCTCGCGCGCCGACGCCGTGGGGTCGTCGTGCAGCGCGTCCATCGTGAAGTCGGCGGCGCTCTTGCAGATGTCGAACAGGATCAGCGACTTGCTGGCGTAGTAGTGGTACACCGTCGCCTTGTTGAGGCCGACCGCGTCGGCGACGTCGTCCATCCGGGTGCCGTGATACCCCCGCGCGGCGAACAGCTTGGTGGCGACGGCGAGTAGCTCCTCTCGGCGGGTCAGTCCGTTCGGAGGTGCGGCCGATGAGCCGCTTGCGCGAACAGAATCAGACGGCGATGAGCCGCTTGCGCGAAGAGAATCAGATTCCGTGGACATGACGACTCACTATAGGTAGGCCGGACCTCCGCCCGGGGACCAATCAACTGGTTGGCCGCCAGTTTATCCAGACGGTCAGATCCGCTGTCCGCGGTGGGGCGATTCGGTCTAGACTTCGGGCAAAGTCGTCTCGCCTTGGAGGTAATGATGGATCCGAATCCGGACTACGACGCCAGCGACGAGATCGAGTACTTCTTCCAGTTCGTTCCGTGGGGGCTGCGAGGCGTCTACCCGCCCCCCGCCTACCCGCCGGTCTAAGCCGGAGTTCGAACAACACTCAACGGCGTCGATCCGCGGGTCGGCGCCGTTGTCGTGTAAACGTGTTCGGGACGGCTCGACTACGCCGCAGCCGCCTTCACCGCCTGACCGACCTCGGCGCGCAACCGCGTGTACTCGGGTGAGCGCCTGAGGTCGTCGGGGTCCACTCCGGTGCGTGGCAGGTCGACCGGTAGGTCGAGCGCTATCTGTCCCGGCCTGCGGGTCAGCACGACGATCCGGGAGCCGAGGAACGCGGCCTCGTCGGCGCTGTGCGTGACGAACACCGTCGTGCGGCCAGTCTCAGCGCTGACCTGGCGGACGTCCTCCTGGAGTCGCTCCCTGGTGAGCGCGTCGAGAGCGGCGAACGGCTCGTCGAGAAGGAAGAGCGCAGTGTCGGCGGCCAGCGCCCGCGCGATCGCGACACGCTGCTGCTGACCGCCGCTGATCTCCCAGATCTTCCGATCGGCCGTGCCCTCGAGGCCGACTCGGTGCAGCAGTTGGTCGCGGCGTTCGGGCCGCCGTTCGCGTGGCACCTTGGCGTACTTCAGCGCCAGGTCGACGTTGCCTCCCACGCTCCGCCACGGGAACAGCCGCGGCGTTTGAAAGACGACACCCGCGCTGACGCCGGGGGTGGGTGCGCTCCCGGAGACGTTCACCTTCCCGGCGCTGGGTTCCTCGAACCCGGCGATGAGCCGTAGCAGCGTGCTCTTTCCGCAGCCCGACGCCCCGACCAATACCAGAAACGTGCCGGGGTCGATGTCGAGATCGACTGGGCCAAGGGCGGTCACCTCCCCATAGCGATGTGCGAGGTTCTCGATCCGCACCCCGCCGCGGACGTCACCGCTTGCCCCGGCGGTCTGCTCACTGCTTGAGGACATCGGGGAGGCCCTTGGTGTAGATCGCGTCCTGCAAGGTCTTCAGCGGGGCGGCAGCAGGAATCTGTTTCTGCTCGGCCAGGAACTGCGAGGCACTCTCCAGGTTGGTCGCGATGTTGCCAGGGTTCCCGTCCGCACCGAGCCACTCCGGTGAGGCAACCTGCGCGGGCGTCAGGTAGACGCCCTGCTTCAGCTGTCCCGCAACGACATCCGGGGACAGGCCGATCTCGGCGGCGATGGCCTTTGCCGCGGCGTCGGGATCGTCCTTGATGGTCGTGAGCGCGCGGGCCTCCTGCTGACGCCACTTGTCGACGACCTCGGGATGCGCGGCCGCGAAGTCGTCGGCGACGACCGCGAGGTCCAATGTGGGCTTGCCGTCCTTGGCGAGCTGGCGGCTGGTGATCAGGTCCTTGCCGTTCTTGCGTAGATCGTCCAGCGTCGGCAGCCACGTGTAGGCGGCATCGATGTCACCGCGCTCCCACGCCGCCAGGATCGCCTGCGGCTGCAGGTCGACGAGATGAACGTCGGCGGGAGACAGGTTGTTCTGCGCGAGCGCGGCGAGCAGACTGTAGTGCGCGGTGGAGGCGAACGGCGTTCCGACGCGCTTGCCCCTCAGGTCGGCGATGGTGTTGACGCCGCTCCCGTTGCGTGCCACCAGCGCCTCGTTGTCGCCCGCGACGTCGAGCACGAACGCGATCTTGTACGGGATGTTCAGCGGCGTGGACAGACCGCGGGCGACGGGACTGGAGCCCAGCGCGCCGAAGTCGAGTTCCTTGGCGATGAACGCCGTGTTGACGTCGGCGCCCGAGTCGAACTTGACCCACTTGATGTTGTAGTCGGGCAGCGCCTCTTCGAGCCACTTGTTGTTCTTGACGATCAGGTCACCGCTCGGAAAGGTCTGGTAGCCAATGCGAATCGTCGGTTTCGAGGAGTCCTGCCCGGATTTGTCCACCGAGCAGCCTGCCAACCCGAGCACCACGAGGGCGACCGCGACCAGGATTCCCAGCAGCGGTTCGATGAGCTTTCGCGCGAAGAACAGAGGATTCAGCAGTCTCATATCTTTCCTCTCCAGGGGACCGCACGCCGCTCGGCGGTGCGAAGCAGACCATCGATGATCAGGCCGGAGAATCCGATCGCGAAGATTCCGACGAGCACGACGGGGGTGTTGTTGTAGTTGCTCGCGTCCTTGACCAGTCCACCGATGCCGGGGATGCCGTTGAACAGCTCGGCGGCGACCACCGACGAGTAGGCCATGCCGACGGCAAGACGGATGCCGGTGAACGTCTCGGGAAGCGCGGAGGGCACCACGACGTCGCGGATCACCTGCAGCCGGGTCGCGCCGAGGGCCCGCGCCGCCTCCGTCAACCCGACGGGGGCGGCTACGACGGCGGCCGTCGTGGCAACCGCCGCGGGAGGCAGGGCCGCCAGCGCGAGAAGCGTGACCTTTGGGGCCTCGTCGATGCCGAGCCAGATGATCAGCAGGAAGAAGTAGGCCAGCGGCGGGAGCGCCCGCAGGAACGTCAGCCACGGCTCGAGCACGCTTCGCACCCACCCGACCGAGCCCATGACGAGGCCGAGCGCAACGCCGAGAACGACACCGATCACCACACCGGCGAACACCCGCCGCAGCGTCATGTAGAGGTGTTCCCACAGCAGGTAGCCGGCGTAACCGCGGGTTCCGTCATGCGTCGTGGAGACGTCGATGAACGCCTTCCAGACCGTGCTGGGATACGGCACGAACGTCTGGTTCCAAATGCCGCTCCCCGCAGCGAGCTGCCAGGCGATGCCGAAGACCAGAACCGACAGCAGGGGCAGGGCCGCTCGGGTCAGGCGGCCGCGCCACTTGTTCCTGGGCGCACGTTCGGCCGGCGGGTCGGCACGCGACTCGTCGGGCACGATGTCAACGAAGACGGACACTGTTCCTGCGACTTTCTCGGAGCTGGGCTGGACGGAATCGCGTTCAGCGACAGCAGGAGTCGGCGGACGGTGTCGCGGTCACTCGCTGTTTTTACCCGGCGTCCCGTTCCTGTGGAACCGCTGGGATCATTGCGAGTTTTAATCCTCTACTGCACGAGTCGTTCAGAAGGAGGTACGGTGGCAACGTCCAGAAGGACATTTCCCGTTTAGCGCCAAGCGGGCACCAAGCCCCGCGATTCATTTGGGTAGCGCCGCATTCGTTGAGACTCCTGCGGGGGGTCGCGCCCACTTCTTTCTGCGTGGCTACGGCAGATTGCCGGTTCCGTCTAGACGGAGCGGGTACCGCGTTCGCTGAATTGCTCTCGGCAACCGCTGTATCCTTGGACGCCTGTTAGGGGGGTCCGACAATGAAGACCCATTGCTGCACGAACGAGAGCCAGCCGGACTTCGGTGTCGAGGGGATCACCTCGTGACCGCCCAGTTGGAGCGTCCCCCACGCGAAGTCGACGAGTACGCCGACGTCATGGAGATGTTCGCCGCGCTCAAGGGCAACGTGCCCGAATCGGCCGAGGTGGCGCGTCAGCGCGAAGCCATCTTCATCCGGTGCCTGGCGCTTGCCGACCGCATCGCGCGCCACTACGGCGGACGCGGCGAGGACATCGAGGACCTCACGCAGGTCGCCAGGCTGGGACTGGTGAAGGCCGTCAACCGGTTCGACCCCGCCAAGGGCTCGCACTTCGTCGCCTTCGCCGTTCC
>NZ_JAVROT010000247.1:0-2673 GCF_032162605.1 Mycobacterium sp.
GGTTGAGCGGCCCGCTTGATCCGAACCGGCTGCGCGATGCGGTGCACACCGTCGTCAACCGCCATCCCAATCTGGCGGCCCGATTCTGCGACCGGTTCGACGAGCCGGTGCAGGTCATCCCGGCCGATCCCGCGGCGGCGTGGCAGTATGTCGAGCTCGATCCAGGCGTGGATGGCGAGGAGCAGATCCAGCAGCTGTGCGCCGCCGAACGCGCCGCGGTCTGCGACCTCGCCAACCCGCCGGCCTTCCGCGTCGCGGTGATCCGCACCGCAGCGGATCGCCACCGACTCGTGCTCACCAACCATCACATCTTGATGGATGGCTGGTCGCTGCAGATCCTGCTGCGGGAGATCTTCATCAGCTATTACGGGCATCGGCTGCCCGCGGCCGTGTCGTATCGCAGGTTCGTCAGCTGGCTGGCCGGTCGAGACACCGGTGGCGCACGCGCCGCGTGGCGTGAGGTGTTGGCCGGTTTCGACACCCCTACCTTGGTGGGTCCGCAGGATCGGCTGGGGATCGGGCCGCGAGACTTTCAGTCGTTCCGGGTGTCTGAAGAGGCCACGCGGGCGGTTCACGAGCTGGCGCGTTCGCACCACACGACAGTCAGCACCGTGCTGCAAGCCGCCTTCGCGCAACTGCTGTGCTCGCTGACCGGCCAGCACGATGTCGCCTTCGGCGCAGTGGTCTCGGGTAGGCCGGCCGAGCTGACCGGCGCGGACTCGATGGTTGGCCTGATGATCAACACGGTGCCGGTGCGGGCGAACATCACGCCGGCCACCACCACTAAAGACCTGCTGGAGCAGCTGCAAAGCGCCCACAATCACACCCTCGAGCATCAGCACTTGGCGCTCAGCGACATACACCGCATCACCGGTCAGGAAAGATTGTTCGACACGGTTTTCGTATTCGAGAACTACCCAACCGGCACCGCCGCGTCGGAAAGCGTCGACGAGTTAGTCATCACCGAGGTCAATGACCGCGACTACTACCACTACCCGCTTACGATCCAGGCCGCGCCGGGCCGCGAACTGGGACTTCGCCTTCAGTTCCGTACGGATGTATTCGACGCGGCCACCGTCGAAGAACTGATCGAGCAATTCAAGCGGGTGTTGGTGGCTATGACCTCCGATCCCACACGGCGGCTGTCGACGGGCGCTCTGCTGGAGGGGCGAGGCCGGCGGGCGGAGGCCCAGCCGACCAAGACGGACTCCGCACTCGAACACCAGGACACCGGTGACGGTGATCGCGCTCCGGCTTCCCTGGTCGAGCGAATCCTGGCCGGCATCTACGCCCACGTGCTGGGAGTGGACCGCGTCGGCGTCGATGAGTCGTTCTTCGACCTGGGCGGGAATTCGCTTTCCGCGATGCGCGCAATCGCCGCGATCAACACGGCCTTTGACATCAACCTTGCGGTGAACACCTTCTTCGACGCGTCATCCGTGAGAAGTCTGAGTCAGCAGTTGGCGGACACGTCGAAACCCTGAATGAAGCTCCACCGTGAGCGCGGCCGGCGGCCCGCTTCGCTAGGTCCAACGCGGGGGCGTTGAGCAAGAGCCATTCGATTCGGTGACTCTGCGGACGGGGACCCGAGCATATTGGGCCACAACGGATTGCGCGCCCGGTGCGGGCGGTTACCACATACACGGCACCAGGCGATAGCGAACCTTCTGCGTGTACTCGCGATATCCGTCCAACTCTTCCTGGAGCAGCTTCTCCTCGTCGCGGATGCGCACGGCGAGCACAACCAGGCCAGGTACGAGGAAGAGCAGTCCCCAGTACGAGCCGAGCGCAAGGGGGATGCCGACCATCATGATCACGTTGCCGGTGTACATGGGGTGCCGCACCAGGCCATACAGACCGGTGGAGATCACCTTCTGGTCTGCCTCCACCCGGACGGTCGCGGCCGCATGGCTGTTCTGTATGACCACCAACATCCCCAGACTCAGGGCGACGGCTACCAGAACATCACCAACCAGGCAGATTGCCGTTGGCACCGACGACCAGCCGAAGCGACGGTCAAGCGCGCTGACCAAAATCATTCCTGCTAGTGACGAGTACCAGACGGAGATGAGGATTTTCTGCGCCGTTCGGACCTCCGCTGTCGGCCCCGCATGCCTCCGCCGCTCAAGTGCGACGGGATTCGTAAGCAGCAAGTAGCCGGTGGGGATCGACGTCGAAAGGGCTGCCACCACCAGCAAGGACCACCCTTGCCAGTAATTGAATGTGCCTGCTACCAAAAACAGCGTCAACCCGAGCGCGACAGGCTCGACAAGCCCAGATACCAACACTTTAGGAATGGTTTTCACGAATCTCCTCAACGTCCTTCCGGTACCAAGCCATATAGCGCACGCCGAGGCCAGAAAGCGCTCCGCCCACGGACAAAACTACCGTCGCCTATTCTGGGGTGTGCGTGAATGCTTCCAGGTGGTGCAGCGGCTGCGGCATTGCTGAGAGGGTACCGAGCAGGTACGCCGCAATGAATCCGACCAGCACGGCTCACGCCATTGCCGCGATCAACTCCCCACTCCGCGTCAATTTGCTTCCGACGCTGGTCAATGACGCGATCGCTACTATGTCCTCCGATCTCCACGTAGAGCTCGAGGTGGACAAGGACGTACGCCCGCTGATCGTTCGCGACATCGGCATCGGTATGACGCGCGCGGAGGTCGTGGA
>NZ_JAVROT010000248.1:0-6711 GCF_032162605.1 Mycobacterium sp.
GGCTGGACCGTCCAGATCCGCAACGGAAACGCCGAATGGATCCCACCCCCACACCTCGACACCGGCCAAACCCGCACCAACTTCTACCACCACCCCGAACGCCTCCTCGCCGACCCCGACGACGACGGAACGTAGTCGAGCCCTCGGTCTGACCGCTACGCCCACCCCAACTGCCGTAACGTGATTGCGTCGTTCCAAATCTTCGTCAGGTGGCGAATCTTGTCACCATCGAAGTCCATGACGTAGACGTAGTCGGCCGCCGCGCTCTTCCCGGTGGGTGGTACGGGACCGCCCTCTCCGGTGTGTGTTCCGCGGAAGACGCCGAACGCCGATACGTTGTTCCGCGCTTCGTCGACGGCGAACGACCGTACTTCGGCATTGCCGTCAGGTAGAAGTGCGAGAAGGTTCCTCATCCACTCCGTGTAGGCCTCGAGGGTTTGCACTCCATCCAGGGTGTCGACTTGGGCGGAGAACGTCGCGCCCGGTCGACAGTACTGCTCGCACTCGTCCCAACCCTTCCCCGCCTCACAGGCGTCGAAGAAGCGTTCGGCCGTATCTCTAATCGAAGTCATGGGTCCCCTCCCTTCGCTCAACCCACATGCCGAGGGTATCGAGCGATGGAGGCACGGAACCCGAACTCGACGACATCCAGGCACACACTTCGCGCACATCACGGCTTCGGCATCCAATACTTGGGCGGTGACGGTATCGATGATCACGGTCTACGGCCTGCTCGTCGTCGCGGCGGTGGAGGCGATCGCGCTGATCGTGCTGTGGCGGCGACTCGCGAACCGCGACGAGGAACTCGCCGAACTGCAACGCAGACTCGACACCCGCACCAACCTGATCTCCGGAGGCCGGGAGGCGGTCAAGACCGTTTGGCAGACCGCGAACATTCTGCGCAAGGAGGGCTTCGGCGCAGCGGTCCGATCCAACATCGAGGACCTTGCCGACTGGGCCGAGGTCGAGCGCCCCGACCTGGCGCGGCTGTCCTCGAACGGACGCGTGGCCATCCTCTTCTCCGACATCGAGGAGTCGACTGCACTCAACGAACGCATCGGCGACAGGGCCTGGGTCCGGCTGATCGAGCGGCACGACAGGATGGTCAGCCGCTACGTGAAGCGCCACCACGGCTACGTCGTGAAGAGCCAGGGCGACGGGTTCATGATCGCCTTCGCGCAGCCGGAGCAGGCCGTCAGGTGCAGCGTCGACGTGCAACGTGAACTCGGCAAGCGGGCGGGGGGCATACGGGTTCGCATCGGCATCCACGCAGGCAAGTCGGTGCGGCGTGGTGACGACCTGTTCGGCCGCAACGTCGCGATGGCTGCGCGGGTCGCCTCGGCGGCCGACGGCGGAGAGGTCCTCGTAAGCGAGTCGGTCCGCGACGCCTGCAAGGACAGCGCCGAGGACGACGCCATCGCCTTCGACGACGGCCGCGATGTCGAACTGAAGGGGTTCAGCGGCAGTCACCGCCTCTACGCGGTGCGGGTGTGATTCGAGGCCGGCCTTGCAGCTACCCGGTAGTGGGCTCTCCGGCCAGCCGCCACGCACGATTGCGGTCAGCATTGCCGACGGCCGCACCATGATACGAGCAAGATCAACGTCACACCGCAGGGCACCTTTCGACCGCCAATCAGGAGGCTTGCTAATGACCACGTCCATCACCCGCAGCAGCCACACTCTCTCCCTGCTCGACGGCGAGATCGTCGAGGAGTCCGGCCTGGGTTCGATGCGACGGGTCACCGCCGACAACCTGCCGATCCTCAAGGGTCTGTCGATCAAGCGGGTGCTGCTCAACCCGGGCGCGATGCGGACTCCGCACTGGCACGCCAACGCCAACGAACTGACCTACTGCGTGTCCGGCACCGCACTGGTGTCCATTCTCGACGACGGCAGCAAGTTCTCCAGCTTCATCGTCACCGCCGGGCAGATGTTCCACGCCAACTCCGGATCGCTTCACCACATCGAGAACGTCGGCGAGGACGTCGCCGAGTTCATCATCGCCTTCCGCGACGAACGCCCCGAGGACTTCGGATTCGGCGCCACGTTCGGCGCGTTCAGTGACGCCGTGCTCGGCAATACCTACGACCTGCCCGCCTCCGACCTCGCCAAGATCCGCCGCACCACCGCCGACCACAAGCTGGCCGCCCGCATCGGCGATCCCGTGATCCCGGCAAGCGCGTACTTCAACGATCCGCACAAGTTCGACGTCGAAGGCCAGGAGCCCCCGCTGAACTACGCCACGGGCAACGCGCGCTTCGCCAGGGATCAGTACTGGCCGATACTGAAGGACATCTCGATGTACTCGCTGCGCGTGACCGACGACGGGATGCGCGAGCCGCATTGGCATCCCGTCACCGCCGAGATGGGCTACGTCCAGCATGGCGACGCCCGCATGACCGTCATGAATCCCGATGGCATGCTTGACACCTGGACCATGACCACCGGCGACATGTACTTCATCCCGCGCGCCTACCCGCACCACATCGAGAACATCGGAACCGACGACTGGCACTTCCTGATCTTCTTCGATCAGCCCGTCCCTGCGGACATCGGTTACCGCGCCTCGGCAAGCGCCTACTCACGCGAGGTGCTGGCGGCCGCCTTCAACACCCACATCGAGGACCTGCCGCAGTTCCCGCTCACCCCGGCCGACCCGCTCGTCGTCGGACGCGTCAACCCCGTCGACGCCCACGGCGTCGGTCAGGCCTGATCCAACGGGAGAACGACATGAGCATCGTCACCACCACCGACGGCGCTCATCAGTGCGGTGCCGCCCCTGATGTTGCAGACCCGCACGGCATGCCCACCGCGCACGCCGGCGGCTACTCCGCCGACCCCGACTCGGCTAGGCGCTGGTGCAGCTTCGCCCGGATGTCGTCCGGAGTGTAGGAATTGCGCTTGCGTTGATCACGCGCGACCAGCGCGCCGCCCGCCACGACTCCGGCGACACCGGCCAGCCCAACCCACTTCCATATGCCTCGCATGGCCACAGTCTGCCTAAGCTGCCCTGGTGGATGCGAACACGGTGACGCTCGACCGCGCGCTGGCCGAAACCCGGACCGGCGACATCTGGCTGTTCCGCGGGGAGTCGGGGCCCGACCGGGCGATCCAGACGATGACCAACGCCCCGGTCAACCACGTCGGGATGACGGTGGCGATCGACGATCTGCAGCCTCTGATCTGGCATGCCGAGCTCGGCGACAAACTCGAGTGCCTGTGGAGCGGCGGCACTCACCGCGGCGTGCAGCTCAACGATCTGCGCCAGGCCGTCGAACGGTGGATGCTCACCTACGGCCAACGGTGCTGGCTGCGGCAGATGACCCCGTACGCCACTCGGCAGCAGGAGGACGACCTGCTCCGCGTGATCGCCAGGATGGACGGGACCGCGTTCCCGACCACTGTGCGGCTCACAGCCCGGTGGTTCCGCGGGCGCGTCCCGACGGCGACGGACTGGACGAGGGGGATCCCCGTCCTGGAGGACCGGGTCAAGAAGGTGACCGGACGAAAGCGGGCGGAACGACGCAGGGTCGGCCTCGAGACCGCGTACTGCGCGGAGACGGTGGCCTTGACCTACCAGGAAATGGGCCTGCTGGCAGGAGACAAGGACACGAACTGGTTCGACCCTGGCAAGTTCTGGAGCGGCGACACCCTGCCCCTGGCCCCGGGCTATCGGCTGAGCGACGAGATCTCCGTCGTCCTCTAGGCACAGGCTGATCCCGTAGCGTCGAGCCATGTATCGAACCGTCGCGGTGTTGGCCGCCATTGGTGTCGCGGTCGCCGGCTGTGCAGGCAACGGCGGAGAATCCACCACGTGCCGGGACTTCGACGGCATGAGCCAGGACGCACGCGGCGCCGCGGTCGCGCGGATGCTAAAGGAACGCAACGGTCTCAACTCCTCGACGTCCGACGTTCAGGGCATGGTGCAGCGCACGCTGGCCTTCTGCGCGACGGCGGGCAGTCAGGACAAGACGATCGGGGACGTCACCTAGCCACCGGAAAGCGCGCTCTCTCCGATGAGTTGCGGGTTTGCGTCCCACGCCCGTTCGAGACGTCCACCGGAACACTCCCGTGTGATACGCCCCATTCTGCATATGCCCTCGTCAACGCCCGAACCTCACTGCGCCGGCCCAGGTCCAGCTTGAACCCATTCTGTCCCAACGGTTCCGCCACCTGCAATGGCATGGCGGCGACACCTCCCAGCTCCGCACATGTTCCGCAGTTCGGTCGTCGCACCGGACAGGCCGATGCCGTGTCACCTGGCCCGCAGTGGTCCCGCGAACGACTTCTTCAACGCCGACGGAGCGACCAGCGGCAGCAGCCCGGCCAGCACCTTGCGCTTCAGTCCCATGGGGCGACGGGTGAGTTCGACGTCGACGCCGGTCCCGTCTGCCTCGGGGACGAGCTGGAACGTCCACCCGCCGCCGGGGCCGAAGACCTTCGAATCGTGTGTGGTGACGGTGACCCGTGAGCGTTGGGCATCCCATTCGTACCGCCCGCGTTCCCACGCCGACGCGGTTCCTTCGGTGACCTCTGCCCACGTGTCGCCCAGCGCGTGCACCCGGAAGTGGTCGGCATCGATCGACGGCCAGACCCGTGGCCGTGCGGAACTGAAGTCGGTCAGCAACGCCATCAGTTCCGGCGCGCTGAGTGCGGAGCTGATGTGAAAGCGGATGACGGGCATGGTCGAACTCCTCGCGTCTGACTGGCGTGATGTCTTCTGCGGGGTCTAACTCCGGAAACGCGAGATCTATTCAGTGCAGCGTGACCGAGCCGGGACGGCTCAGTCCTCGCAGCAGTCGCAGTCGGCTCGGGTCGCGGCCGGTACTACGGCACAACACGTTTCGCCGCGCAATGCCTGGAGACCTTCTCGCACCGCGATGGCCGCGATTACCAGTGCGGCGATCGGGTCGGCCCACGACCAACCGAACAGACTGTTGAGCAGCAGCCCTACCAACAGAACCGCCGATAGGTAGGTGCACAGCAGGGTCTGTTTGGAGTCGGCGACGGCGGACAGCGATCCCAATTCGCGACCTGCCCGGCGCTGAGCCCACGACAACAGTGGCATGATAGCCAAACTGACTGCAGCCAAGGCTATCCCGACCACGGAGTGGCGGGCCTCCCCTGCGCCCAACAACGAGCGCAACGAGTCGATCGCCACGAAGACCGCGAGCCCGAAGAACGAGAATGCGATGATCCGGAGCGCCACCCTCTCGCGCGCCTGCGGGTCCGCACCCGCGAACTGCCACGCGACTGCCGCCGCCGACGACACTTCGATCACCGAGTCCAATCCGAAACCGATCAAGGCCGTCGAGGAGACGCGGGAACCCTCGGCCAGCGCGACGGCCGCCTCGATCACGTTGTAGGTGATGGTCGCGGCAACGAACAGCCGGATCCGGTCGGACAACACCCGCCGACGGTCGACCTGCAAGGTGGGTCGAGGCGCCGGAAGTCCGAGGTCGTCGGCCATCAGCAGCAACCTTGATCGCTCGAACAGCAGGCCGGGTCGACCGCGAGTACCAAGCCGACGAGGTCGTCGAGCGCGTGAGCGATGCGCGGGTCGGCGAGCTCATAGCGGCTACGGCGCCCCTCGGGCAGGGCCACGACGAGGCCACAACCACGCAGACACGCGAGGTGATTCGACACGATCTGACGGGACACGCCGATGCCGTCGGCGAGGTCTGACGGATATCGCCCACCATCGCGCAGTCGTAACAGGATCAGGGCACGCGTCGAATCGGACAATGCGTAACCGAACCGAGCCAGCGCATCGCGCTCGACCAACGTCTTCATGACGCGAGAGTACAGCCGAAACTGGATTCACGGAAGTCTGTACTCAGCTGGCGGGGTTTACTCCACGAGGACGGCGGACAGCGACTCCTCCAGGATGTCCAGCCCCGCATCGAGTTCGGCGTCGGTGATCGTCAGCGGCGGGGCGATCCGGAAGATCCCCCCGATGCCGGGCAGCTGCACGATGTTCATATGCAGTCCCCGTTCGAGGCATGCCGCGGTGACCTCGGCGCCAAGGGCGTCCGCCGGCGCCTTGCTCACCTTGTCGGACACCAATTCGATGCCTTGCAACAAGCCGCGGCCTCGGACGTCGCCGACCTGTTCGTACTGGTCGCGCATGCCGGTCAGCCGTACCCCGAGCCGTCGGCCAAGAACGTCGGCCCTGTCGACGAGGCCGTCGCGCTCGACGACGGCGAGGACGGTCAGGGCGACGGCTGCCACCAGGGGATCCGACACGTGTGTGGTGAAGAACAGGAATCCTCTTTCGTGGCAGACGGATTCGATCTCCTCGCTGGTGACCACGGCGGCCACGGGCAGGCCAGCGCCGAGGGTCTTCGAAAGCGTCAGGAGGTCCGGGACGATTCCGTCGCGCTGATGCGCATACATCAATCCGGTGCGGCCGATCCCGGTCTGCGCCTCGTCGACGATCAACAGCATGCCGCGCTCCACGCAGAGTTCACCGAGCCGCCGCAAGTAACCGACCGGCGGTTCGATGATCCCGCCGGAGGACAGGATCGGCTCGACGAGACACGCCGCCAAGCTGCCGGACGACTGCGCATCGACGATGGCGAATCCGTACTCGAGCTCGGAGCGCCAGTCGTAGGTGCCATCGGCGTGACGGAACGGCGACCGATAGGCATTCGGCGTTGGCAGAGTGAGATTGCCCGGCATCGGGGGTCCGTAGCCTCGCCGCCCGGCGCT
>NZ_JAVROT010000249.1:0-7836 GCF_032162605.1 Mycobacterium sp.
CTCACCTCGATCACCACTACCGACGTCTTCATCCGCGACTGCCTGAAGGTCCTGATGGCCGCGTTGGCCGTGGGCGGCATCACCGGCATGTACCTGAGCCAGGTCCGCCGCAACGGCCTCCTCGGACTCATCGGCTACCTGGTCCTCAGCGCCGGCTACCTCATGATCATGGGCACGACTTTCCTTGCCGCATTCGTCGCGCCCGCCATCGCCGATACCAGTCCGGGCTTCGTCAAGGACGTCATCGCCCTGTCCACCGCCCGCGGCACCGTAACCGGTGACCTCGGCGCTCTGGGTACGGTGTGGCAGATCCAGGGAATCCTCTACCTGGCCGGCGGCGTGCTCTTCGGCATCGCGCTGTTCCGCGCCCGGATCCTCGCCCGCTGGGCGACCGTGCTCCTCACCATAGGCGGCCTTGCCAGCGCCGCATTGTCGATGATGCCGGATGCCTTCTACCGGCTGCTGGCCTACCCGAACGGCATAGCGATGATCGGGCTCGGCGTCTCCCTCTGGCTCAGCCAGCGCAACCACGCGCCCGTCGAAACGAACCCCGTCGAGACCAGCCCCACCGCGTCGACCGCCACCGTTGCGCCGGTCCGATGAGCGACCGTACGTCGAAGCCGGCCGGCTCCCCGCGGAGCTGGCCGGTACCGGCCGCCCTGCTGGTGCTGAGCGCAATCCCACTGACCGCCGGGACGCTGCGGCTGATCCAGCTCGCAGGCGGCCCCGCCGTCATCCCCGCCGACCACCGGTTCACCGGGTTTCCGCTTCCGCTCGTGGCGCACATCGTCAGCGCGGCGGTGTACGCACTGGTCGGGATCCTGCAGTTCGTGCCGCGGTTCCGGCGCCGGCACATGGACTGGCACCGCCGCGCGGGCCGGGTGCTGGCCGTGGCCGGGCTGCTGGTGGTGCTCTCCGCCCTCTGGTTGACCCTGTTTTACGCGGCGCAGCCCGGCACCGGCGTTCTGCTCTACGTGCTTCGGTTGGTGTTCGGGTCCGCGATGGCCGTCTGCCTCCTGCTCGGCTTCACCGCCATACGTCGCCACGACATCGCGGCCCACCGCGCGTGGATGATGCGGGCGTACGCGATCGGCCTGGCCGCCGGCACCCAGGCCTTCACCGAACCGATCGGCGGCGCGATCTTCGGCACCGGCGTGCTCGCCGCCGATCTCGCCAAGGGCGCCGGCTGGGTGATCAATCTGGCCATCGCCGAATGGGCCCTGCGCCACCCCGCCCACCGGCCTGCCGCTCGTCGCCGGCCCGCACTGCCTGCAGGTCCGCAGCGCGCTGGAGCATTGTCGTGAACACCGCACCCACGACGTACGCGATCCGGGTCGACGGCCACCTCGACGACCACTGGTCGGCCTGGCTCGGCGCGCTCGACATCTCCCGCAACGAGGACGGCAGCACCACCATCACCGTCTCGGTCGCCGACCAAGCACAGCTGCACGGCGTACTCGCCGGCCTGCGCGACATCGGCGCCGTCCTCGCCGAGCTCCGAACCACCGGTGCGCCCGCTGTGACCCGCAGGTCAGTGCTCGAACGCCTGAGCACACCGAGCGTCAGGCAGGGCGCAAAAATCGGTTCTGAACCGTGATAACACGGCCAAAGACTCGACGCGGACGGCGTCGTCTCGGTGTTCGATCTTGGGTTTCTTCAGACAACACGCATGATCGTGTCGAGGCCGTACCACTGTCCAGCTTGGACAACCGCAGGGCCGTCAGCTACGCGACTTCGGTGCCGGCCCAGTTAAACGACAAGCTAGGCGCCACCGCGATGATTCCGGCGAGCGGGCTTGAGCTACGGTGTGGACCCCGAAGGGAGACGTTCGACGTGAAGCGTTGGTGGCGAGTAGTGATGCCGGCCGTCGTTGCTCTGGCTGCGTGGGTGTCGGCGTGACGACAGCCCTCGCTGGTGAGCTGGACAACGACCCGGTCAACAACCAGTTGGCTACGAAGACGAGCCTGGTGTGCAACAGCGACGGCTCGGTGACCCTGAGGTGGACATCCATCGCCCCGGCCGAGGCGGCCAGCATGACCGCCATGTGGTACGACGCCACCGCCGACCCAGATCTCCGATCTCCGACGCCGGCCAAGATCGCCGACCGAGTCGCCGCCGTGCGCCGCACCGGCGGCAGGGCCAGCGGCGCGTTCCGGCTCAACAGCGTGCCGGATGGTCACCTGGTCGCGCTCTTCGTCGCTGGCTGGTCGCAGGCCAACGGGAAGGGCACGCAGGTCTCCGGCCTGGGCCGCAATCTCGACACCATTTTCCATTGCGTGAACGGCCGACCGACCGGCTGACGCCTGGGCGAACCCTGCCGGCGTGGGGTGGCGCCGTGGGCGTGCTGGTCGCGGCACGGTGTGGCCTTGTCCGTGAGCCGGAGGTCGGCGGTGCGCCGATGCTCGCTGAGGCAGATCAGTACCAGTTGCCACGCTGGCTGTAGTTTCGCGGTGCGTGATTCACCGCCTCACCGCCCGACGCGTTACCCGATGCGCCGAACTGCTGCCGTATGGCGCGGCATCCGAGCGCCGAGCAGAGGCGTCAGCTGCTACCGGCCGCGGCTGTGACCGCCGACGTGGTCCGCGGCGGGACCATTACGGTGGCCACCGTCTCGGCCGGGGCCATGATGTTCGAGGCGACCGTGGCGGCGCTGCGGGAGTCCGGGATGTGGCTGGGCGGTTCCGCCGGCGCCGATCGCTCGCGGCACTCTGCGGACTTGGTGGGCGCCGGTGAGTTTGCGCCAGGGCCGGGCGGTGACCACGACGGTCCTGGTCGCAGCAGCACGGCGCGGTGGGCGAGGATCTGCTCGAAGCCGTCGGCGAGGCCGGGCAGGCGAGTTCGATCATCGATCGCGCCATGGCCGACGGTCAGCGGAATCTCCTTATTTATCAAGGTCTTACCCAAAAGGGCAACCCATGATCCTTCGGTGCAGCGTCCACGCTGATCGTAACCGAACGCCGGATCTTCGCCCTAGGGTTCGTCCGACAAGGAGGTTTCCACTTGCGAGTCGGTATTGATCTCTCGATGCGCGGAGTAGCTGTCCAGATACCGCGAGACCGGCTCTCGATCGAAGCCGCGCTAGCCGGCGGCACCGACCTGGCCGACGGGCAAGCGGAAGACGAGACCGCCTGGAAAATGGCGGCGCAGGTCGCGGCTCAGGTGCTGGAAAGCACGAGGGTTCCCGCCCGCGAGGTGGGCCTGCTCGTGTACTCGGGCCTCCGGCAAGGTGAGGAGGACTGGAAGGCAGCGCCGATGATAGCCCGCGTGGTGGGCGCGGACCGCGCGGTCGCGCTGGCCGTCCGCCAGACCAGCAACGGCGGCGCGATCAGCATGCAAATGGCCGTGTCACATCTGATGGCCGAAGAGCGGACCTCAACCGCGCTGGTGCTCACTGCCGACTCCCTCGGCAACGACCTGTCGTTGCGGCGACAGCGAGGCATCGGTGCGACATTGATCGACGCCGCAACCGCGGTGTTGCTGTCCCGCGGTGAGGGACGCCTGATGATCCGCTCGATGGCCTCTGGCGGCCGCTCGGTGCAGGAGGCCGCTCTCCCGGCGGGAGACCCGCTGAACCGGAGCAATGTGATCGTCGGCAGAGCGGTGGAGGCGATGAACCCGATTCTGCGTGTCTCCATCGAGCGATGCGTTCGTGACACGGTCCGAGCCGCCTTCGCCGATGCCGGGCTCGTCAGGGGCGATCCGCGACTGAGCAAGGTCCTGCTGCCCAGGATCGAGCGCGACGCGCTGAGACCGATTCTCCCCGGAGCCCTGGTGGAGTTCGGCGATGCCGAGGTGCTGCACCTACCGGAAACGGGACACCTGTTCGCCGGTGATCTCGCGGCCAATCTGTCCTGTCTACTCGACGATCAAACGCTACCGCCATGCGCGTACGCCCTGATTCTGAACATCGGGGTGGGGTTCGCGGTCACCTGCCTCGTCGTGCAGGCCGGCCCCGGCGGGCAGCCGTCATGACGCCGCAAACGCTGGCGCAACTGCTCGACACGTTGCGCGAGAGCCCGGCCCGAGTGGTGTTCCCCGGCACCGGCGAGGTGTTACCGCACCGCGACATTCCCGGTCGAGCCACTGCTGCCGCCCGCCTGCTCACCCAGCTTGGGGTAGGCGCACGGGACGTAGTGGGCCTGCTGGTCCCCACCTCGGTGTCTTGGCTTCCCAGCTATTTCGGTGTCGCCCTGACCGGTGCCGCAGTCGCCGCCCTTCCGCTGCCGCCCGTGGTTCTCGATCCCGTCGCCGCTGCGCGCCAACTGTCCGCCGTTGTCGACGCCGCCGGCATCCGGCACATCGTCGCCTCCGGATCGGGGCTGGCCGTCGGGCGGGAGCTGGCTCACCTGCGTACAGGCATCGTCATCATCGACGCCGGCAACAGTTCTGGCGGCGGCGCACCTCCGCCGTCCCTTCCTGATCTGGATCCGGATGCGCCGGCCGCAGTGCAGTTCAGCTCCGGAAGCACGGCTCGCCCCAAGGGTGTCCTGCTGACGCACCGGGCGCTGCTCGCTGGCGTAGGCGCGATCAACACACACATCCGCACAGTGGCCGACGACGTGCTCGTGCAGTGGGTGCCGCTATTCCACGACATGGGCATCGTGGCTCTGCTGTGCTCACTGCTGGCACCGTGCGACGCGCACCTGTTCAACCCGACGGCCTTTATCAGAGATCCGGCAGTGGTGCTGTCACACATAGCGGACGTGGGCGGCAGCATCGTCACCGGTCCCAACTTCTCCTACGACGCGTTCGTCCGCGCGGCCGGCAAAGCTTTCGGCGACGATCCCGGCCGCGACCGGCTTGCGCGGTGGCGCCTAGCCCTCAACGGCTCCGAGTCCGTCAAGGCTGACACAGTCCGAGCGTTCGCCGATACGTTCACCCCGCTCGGTGCCGCGCCGACAACGATGTACCCGT
Source organism: Mycobacterium sp. (assembly GCF_032162605.1). GTDB lineage: Bacteria > Actinomycetota > Actinomycetes > Mycobacteriales > Mycobacteriaceae > Mycobacterium. The sequence continues at coordinate 4,915 of NZ_JAVROT010000249.1, forward strand.
GCTACGGCATGGCCGAGGCGACCCTCGCGATCACGCTGCCCGAGCTGGGCACAGCGCCCCGCGTCATCATCGTGGATCGCCGGGCCCTCACCCCCGGCGAGCGAGTACGCCAGGTCAGCGCGACCACAGCCGAGGGGCGTGAGCTCGTCGGGCTCGGGGTGCCAGTCCCGCAGATGCGCGTCCGTGTCTGCGGGGCCGATGGAGACCCATTCCCGGACGGCACCCTCGGCGAGATCCACATCAACGGTCCCGCGGTGACGACCGGCTACCTCAACGATGACCCGAACACGCGGCAGGCGTTGGTCAACGGCTGGCTGCGTACCGGAGATCTGGGGTTCTTCGACCACGGAGAGCTCTTCGTGGCCGGCCGGCTCAAGGAGATGATCGTCGTGCACGGCCGCAATTATTTCGCCGAGGACGTCGAGCAGGCAGTCCGCGGAGTCCCCGGCATCTACAAGGGTAACTGTGTGGCGATCGCCGACCCGCACGAGGAACGCATCGTCGTGGTGGCCGAGGTGGCCAAGTTCGCGGACTCTGGCGTCCGCGAACGCGTAGCCAGCGATATTCTCGCCGCCGCGGGCGCGGCGGGCGGACCAGCCCGGGTACGGGCCGTGACCATCCCGCCACGAGGACTTCCCCGCACCACAAGTGGGAAGTGGCAGCGTTCCTTGGTCGCCAAGTTGATCACCGACGTCTGGAGAGAGCACAACCATGTCTGAGGCGCGCAACGACATCATTGTCCCGGTCGGCATCACGGCCGCCGTACTGGAAGAGTTCAGCAAGATTCTCGTCTGTCCGCCCGATCAGATCGACCTCGGCCGCAGGATCACCGAGCTGCCCGGCATGGACTCCCTCAATCTGGTCCGCGCCGTGGTCGCGATCGAGGAACGGTGGCAGATCGATCTGGCCGAGGACGATCTGTTCGACGTACGCACCGGCCACGACTTCTGTCTGCTGGTCGCCCGGAGCGTCCACCAGCAGGACACGCTCGGATGAGCGCCGAGCCACAGGTGATCCTGGCGCCCGACCGGCAGCAACCGCTGGAAGCCGTATTCCGCCGACTGCGGGAGCAAGCACCCGTCACGCCGGTCGTGCTCGACGGCGGCCTGAAAGCTTGGCTCGTCACCCGACATGCCGAAGGCCTTCAGGTGCTGGGCGATCCGCGCTTCGTCAAGGACCTCAGGCGCCTCACAGATCCCGACCACGGCCTGGCCGGGAGGCGCTACCCCGAGGACGTCTACGCCGTCGAGGGACGCCATGTGCTGAACAGCGACGGAGCTGACCACCGGCGCCTGCGCGGTGCGATCAACAGCCGGTTGTCGGCACGTTCCGTCGCCCGCTTGAGGCCCACGATCCAGCGGATCGCCGGAGAGCTGGCCAACGGGCTGGCGGGCACCGCCGCTCCGGACATCGTCACTGGATACGCCGGCCCGATGACCGAGCGGGTGATGGGACACGTCCTGGGTCTCCCCGAGCCCGCGATTCTCGAGGCCGCCCGGCTGAATCGCCGGTTGGGCCGCCGCGACGATCCGCTGTCGGCCCCGATGCGCGAGGCGTACACCGACCTTGTCGACCTGGTCAAGGAGGCCACAGCCGATCGACGGGCCTTCGCGCCCGAGACCGTGATCGGCGGGCTGTGGCAAGCGATCGACACCCGGTCCATCAGCCGGCGGGAACTGGTCTCGGCAGTGATGATGCTGATCGGGGCGGGTATCACGTCCACGGCGATCGCCATCGGGCAGGGCGCCGCCAAGCTTGCCTCCTCGGCGGCGGCCCTGCGGGCGATGCTCGGCGACGACGAGGGGGCATCGGCCGTCGTCGGCGAGCTGTTACGTCAGTACCCGCCGTTCCCCTTTTCCCCGTGGCGTTTCGCGCTGGAGACCGTCGAGGTGTCTGGCATCAAGATCCCGGCTGGGGCGGTGGTGTTCGTACTGATCGCCGCCGCTAACCGTGACCCGGAGGTGATGACGGATCCGGAGAGCCTCGTCCCGGGCCGGGAAGCAGCCAGACAGACCCTCACGTTCGGCCACGGGCCGCACTACTGCCTCGGCTCCCATCTGGCCCACTGCGAGATCGAGGTGGCGTTGCGCACCCTTTTCGGCCGGTTCCCGGACCTCCGACTGGCGATTCCATATCAGGACCTGCGGTGGGCCGGCCTGATGTTCGACCGGAACATGATTTCCCTGCCGGTCGTCACCGCCCCGGGCCAGGACGGCGTGCGGTGAGCGGTATCGACGACAACGCAGCGGATCGACCGGTTCTCGCGACCACCTTCATGCAGGATTCGGTCCGCGTGTCGCAGCGCGAAGGGCCGGTGTTCCAGCGAACCCTCTTCAACCTCGACTTCACCTTCGTGTCCGGGGTGGATCTGGTGGCCGAACTCGCGGACGAACAGCGATTCGTCAAGCACGTCTACCCCAACCTGGCGTCGCTGCGGCCGATGGTGGGAGACGGGCTCCTCACCGCGGAGACCGACGACCCGCACTGGCAGACCGCTCATGGCGTCCTGGCGTCCGGCTTCACCCAGCAGGCCATGCGACGTCACCACCCGAGAATGGTCGCCGTCGTCGACGATCTGACCCGAGCATGGGACCGGGCAGCGAACGCGGGACCGGTCGACGTCACCGACGACATGACCCGTACCGCGCTGGAGATCATCGCGGCGGCCGGGTTCGGACAGTCGCTCGGCGCCTTCCGGCTGGATCAGTCACACCCGTTCGTACGCGCACTGACCGAGACGATTCTGCACTGTATCCGCCGCGTCACCCTGCCTGCGGACATCGGGGTGCTTCTCGGCCGACGCGATGAGCACCGATACGCCGAGAATGTGAGCCGCCTCAACGCGATAGTGGACGATATCATCGCGGCACGTCATGACACCGAAGAGGCAGATCTGTTAGCACACATGCTCTCGGCGCGGTC
>NZ_JAVROT010000250.1:0-4607 GCF_032162605.1 Mycobacterium sp.
AACTTCTCGACGCGTTAGCGTCTGCAATGGCGCTGGTGACCCACGCGACGGTAACCATTGAGGCCGTCCCCTCGGAGGTGTTCGCGTGGTTGATCGATCCCGCTAAGTGGTCTGGCACGGAATTTCGGTGACGTAGTTGTGGAGTGGCTCAACGGTTTTACCCGTTGATGACGGCGTCCGTCAGCGCGGCGACACCGATCGTCACGACGGCGATTAAGGCGGCCCAACTACCCGCTCCGATGTGCACAGGGCGGCCAAAGTATTTCGGCGCGCGCCAGTACACCACGCCGATCAGCAAAGCCTTAGCGACGACGACAGACACGATTCGCAGGGCAGTCGCCACCCGCATTAGTTCTCACTCTTAGCGCGCTCGTCGGGCAGCTCGTCGACCTGGCGGCTCGCCGCCCTGCTCGCGAATAGACCGACGCACCGCCGCCAGTAGCCGCAGCTCGGCGTCGATGGTCTCGAGATTCTGCACACATCAGAGCGTAGGGCAGGCGTACAGATGGTCTCTTCGCCAGCGGCGACGAGGGCGACGGCCGCGAGGTAAGCACGGATTCCAGCTGGCGGGGAAGCGTTGATGGGCGTCAGCGGTGACGACAGGGGCCCGCTGGAGCGCAATTCTGGAATGAGTCCAGATAGGACCATCGAATAGAAGGAATTTCATCATGCGAATCGGACTGAAGTACATCACAGCAGCGTTGGCGACGGGTGCTGCCGCGGTAGCTATTGCCGTCGCGCCAGCGGCCATGGCCGATCCCGCGCCGGCTCAGTCGGCAACGGTCGCCACCGCGTCGACGGCCGTGGCGCCTAATATTGTCCAGACCGCCGGCCACGGCGGTGGCGGCTTTCATGGCGGGGGCGATCATGGCGGCGGCTGGGGCGGTGACCGCGGCGGCTGGCACGGCGATCGCGGCTGGGGTAACTGGTTTGGCTGGCGCCGGTAACGGTCAATGAGCGTGCGCTGGAAGGCTGCACCAGTCTGACACCGCGGTTCGTAAGTGAAGTATCGCCTCAGACAGGCCCGCGCCGGTGACCCCTCGCCGGCGCGGGCCGCTTGGGCTTTCGAGCCACGGGATTGGGCGGCGACACGGCGGCCAAGATCGCGTCGGCACTCCAAGCAGGACGAGTCATCGGTCAGCTCAACACAGTTAACCAAATGGGGTTCGACCCGTCACGCGTGTAGCGAGGGTGACGGTGTCCGAGAAGTGTTCGGCGATCGCGGCGGCGATCTCGTAGAAGCGCCGACCACCATCGCCACGAGGCCGTCCCACACCGTGGCGACACCGGGCAGAAGCCCGCCGTGGGCCTAGTCGATGCCATGAGCCTGGCAGGGGGAGCCGGGTCGGCTGGGTGGTGGTCATGGACCATTAGCCCGGACGGCGTTAGCTGGTCGTGCTCTAATTGCGTCACTAGTTTCACGCGCCAACTGGGGGTGACGACGGATGAAAGGCACGAGCGGGACGGCTGGCGATACCGGTGACAGCCGCGTGGCGGTGAAGGTGCGGGTGCGTGTATACCCGGGGACGGACGGCGAGGTCGGCGGCACGGTGGTCGAGGATTTCGGCGATCTGGCGGGGCATGCAGTGGATATCGGTGATCGTATAGTTGGCCCCGCGCGGAGATGGGCGGTGGCGCTCGACGCGGGCGGTCTGGTTTTCGTCGACAGCGACCAGTTGGCCGCCGAGTAGTTTTAGCTGTCGCGGTTTGCCCTCCGTCGGGCGACCATCTTTTCCAGTTGCGGCGCTATCGGACAATAGGGTGCCAGCCGGCGTGCAGAACACCGGATCGCACTTTGTCAACGTTCGGACTGCTCGATCTCGTCAAGCTGTCTGTCGATGTCCGTTAATTCGATTGCCAGACGCCGCAATTGGCGTGCCACGGCTGCGCGCCACTGCTCAAGCAGCGCGCGGCGCTCTTCGCGACCCTTGTTGTGTGCGTCTGTCTGCATGGTGGTCGCTCCCCGTGGTCGGCGGCTCTGGCACCACGGGTCTGCACACCGTGATGGTGTCCACGGCGACACTTCACGGGCCATCGTCTCGTTGCCGTCCCACGGGGTGATGGTCTGCGAGACAAGTTCTGATGGACCTCCGCACGTTTCGCAGAAAATGAACCATCCCGAGTTTCATGCACACTCGGGATGGTTCATGGTTACGCCAGCGGTAGTAGGTCTGCGCGGAAACCTGCAGCTCGCGGCATACGTCGGCGACCTCTTTGCCCTCGGCCAGCATCCGATCCGCCCGGATCAACTTGCGCACAACCTGCTCTGCGAGTGTCGTTTCCTCGTTGCCATTGTGATCGTCCTTCCTGCCCACAATGCGGGCCGACAAGACTCTCACTCCTACTGGACTGACCACGCGCGGTCGCGGCACCACATCGTCAACTACCTGATCGCCGAGGTGCTCGATGGTCAGCCGCAGCATCGGCGCAGCTTCCTGCTGCGCACCTCGGTGCTGCGCCGACTCGGCGGGGCGTTGTGTGATGCGGTGCTGGAATCAACCGGCTCGGCAGCCATCCTGGCGGACATCGAAAGGGAGAACCTCTTTCTCACCTCTTTGGACGACTCACGGCACTCGCATTCGCTATCACCAGCTGTTCGCTGAACTGCTACGGGTCCAACTGCAATACATTGAACCTGAGCTCATTACAACTTTGCATCAGCGAGCCGCGACCTGGTTCACGACGCAAGGCTTCACCGATGATGCCGTACATCATCTTTCCGCCGCCGGCGACACCACCGGGCTGGCAAATCTCGTTGCAGCGCAGTCGGCTGCCGAGTTCAACCAAGGCCGGCTCTCGACGATCTCGGGCTGGATTGACTTGTTACCGTACGAATCGGTGTCGGCGGATCCACGGCTGAGCTGCGCGCCGGTGAGGCCTCGCCCACGCGTAACTGCCCATTCGGGTCGATCGCGAGAGTGATCAAGAGGCCGAATGGTCATTCTGGGGCGACGGCGGCCTCGATGAGTCCGGTGTTGACGTCGTAAACCATTCCAACGCACCGCATTCCATCAGGAAGGCCATCGGTGCCGTGGAGAGCCGCTACATCGACCTGCACGGCCACATAGGGGTCTGCCACGCTCTTTGCGTTCAAGGACCCTTCATCGATTCCGAAGAAGCTCGCTAGCCTTGCCCGCTCACCCTGCATGCGCAGGATCCCGCAGTCGGTGTGCTGCAGGACAACGAAGGTCCATCCCTGGTCGAAGTCACCGCCCGCGGCCTGAGTCAGCTTCCGCAGCAACACGAGCTCGTCCAACACCGAGGACGTGACCCGCCCACCGATGTTGCGAATCACCGCGGCTTCGCCCAAGTCGAGTCCGAGGACGAGTGACGGGTCGACTCGCGGGTCCACGCAGCCGATGACGAAGATCTTCAGTGACGGGATGATCTTCAACCCCGAGGCATAGCGATGCGTCGAAAAGCCGGCGTTGCCTTGGATCAACTTCTGGACTGAGTCACTCATCACCACTCCTCACATGGACGCCACAGGTAGGAAGCGTTGAAACCCGTTGTGGCTGCACTTACAGTGCTCCGCGTTCCGCTCGGGATAAAGCGCCAATACCTGATGGCACTCATCGGCTGCAACGATCAATCAGCCGCCGTACTGTTCCTCTGTGGAGTTCCGCCAACTCGAGGCGTTCGTGGCGGTGGCGACCGAACTCCACTTTGGTCGTGCCGCCGAGACACTCCACATGTCGCAGCCCACGTTGAGTGAGCTGGTCCGTCGGCTGGAACGCGAAATGGGCACGCCACTGTTGACGCGCACGACTCGTCGAGTGGCTCTCACCAGCGCGGGAGCGGAACTCCTCGATCGCGCCCAGGCCATCGTGAGCGATGTTTCCTCGGCGACCGCTGCGGTGCGCCGCGTCGCCAACGGCGAAGTCGGCACAGTCCGATTGGGCATCGTGCCCAACGTCGAGCCCGTCCTGGCACCACATGTTGCCGACGCACTACTTCGACACGCTCCTGACATCACTCTCGACGTGCGCCGGATGTGGCCGCCCGACTTGCTGCGAGCTGTCGCCGACGGCACCGTCGACGTCGCCATTAACTGTGGTTACGTCGTCGATCCGCCGGGCGTCGTCGGTGAGGTGTTCTGCGCTGAACGGGTCCTGGTGGCGCTGCGTTCGACCCACCGCCTCGCCGATAGTGACGGCGTCGCCTGGACTGAATTGGCGGCCGAGTGTTTCGGTATCCCCAGTGCGTCCCTGTTCCCGGAGTGGTGTTTTGCGCAGCAACGGGTGCTGGAGAACGCGGGCATCTTTCCGCCGACCGTAGAACTCGAAACCACCGATGCCGGGGCGACGGGGTGGCCACGGCAGTCCGACGTGCAGTGGGTCATGACCGGTGCCGCATTGAGCGGGCGCAACGAGGAGGTGACGGTGTTGCCGGCATCGCCGCCCGGGCTGCTCTTGTACAAGTTGCAGTGGAATCCGGCGCGCACACTAACGGCGGCCGCGGCGCGTTTCGTCCAGTTGACCCTGACGGTCGACGTACCACAGGGATGGATCACTCAACCAGGTCACCTTCGCTTCGACGGTGCCAATTCGACGGGCATAACGGAGGAACCGTGACTACCACGGCAGACCTGACTCAGCGCAATGCCA
>NZ_JAVROT010000251.1:0-3743 GCF_032162605.1 Mycobacterium sp.
CGGAAAGTCGAGTGGCTCCAGCAGCCCATACCGGACAGCTTGACGATGTGACGGACACCGGCTCGCTTGGCGGCATCGATGAACGTGCACTGTGTCTCGACCAGATGCGGGTCGGGAGAGGAGATCAGCAAGACGCGGTCCACACCGTCGAGAGCGCCTTCAATGGTCTCCGGCTTGAACATGTCGCCTTCGGCGAGCTCGACCGTCGCGGGGATGCCAAGTGCTGCCACTTTGGCTGGATCTCTGACTAGTGCGCGCACCGGTAACCCGCGTTCTGCGCACACACGGATCACCGCGGACCCGCTCAAGCCAGTCGCACCCGTCACAAGAATCATGTCGTGGTTGTCCTCAAGGTCGAGCTGCTGCCGCGGTTACGTTGCGGCACTTCCGTATGAGTAGACCGTCGCTGACCGCAAAGGAATCGCTCCGCGGCGTCCGGGTTCGCCGCAGTTGGCGGACCGATCCCTTTACTGCCGCAATGCGGTCTACATATCGATCACTTCCACGAAAAGGAGCACTATGAAGATCGCCGTGTTGGGCAGTGGATTCGCGGGCCGCACCCTTGCTGCGGGGCTGGCCGATCTGGGTCATGACGTCACCATCGGCACCCGAGACGTGACCGCGACGCGGCAGAAGAATGAACCGGACCGGATGGGCAACGCCGGATACGCCGTGTGGGCGCAAGACTTTCCCCACATCGGTCTGGCGAGGTTCGCCGACGCTGCCGCCGGTGCCGACCTGTTCGTCAACGCCACCGCCGGCAACGGTTCGATCGCGGCGCTCACTGCGGCAGGCGCGGCCAATCTTGGGGGGAGGGTACTGCTCGACGTCTCCAATCCACTGGAATTCTCCCAAGGTTTCCCGCCGAACCTTTTCGTCAAAGACGACGACTCGCTCGGCGAGCAGATCCAGCGAGCATTTCCCGACGCTCGCGTCGTCAAAGCGCTCAACACCATGATCGGCGATGTCATGACCACACCGAAGTCCGTTGCCGACGGCAACCACAGCGTGTTCCTCTCAGGTGACGATTCCGAGGCCAAGCGAGTCATCAGTGAGCTGTTGGCAGCGTTCGGGTGGGCCGACGTCATCGACCTCGGCGGGATCCAGACCGCTCGTGCGACGGAGATGATGGTCAAGATCCGGCTGCTCGTGATGACCAGCCTGGGCACGCCGATCTTCAACTTCAGCATCGCCCGCTGAACCCGGCGAGCGCATCGCATCCGTGCCGGGAGTGCTCGAAGAAAACCATAAGCAATCGCGTGGTAAGGACATTCGCACCAGCGATTCCGAGTGAGCTGGCGAAAAGAGCAATCGCACCGGGGTTCCAAGCAAAATAGGCGCTAAGCCTCGATTCACCGATCGGCTGCCGGTGCGAGGGCGATTTCTGTTGTAGGCCTTGAACCGGGGTGTGGCGCGGTGTGGGCGTGGGCGATGGCCCGACTTCGGTGTCGGGTTGGTCTGCTTGGCCTTTCGTATCGAGGGGCCGGTGGGTTGCCCGGGTTAGGCGATGGACGGGTGATATCGGCCAAACAGCCTGTCGAACAGGGTGTTCCACGCCGTTTCCCATGGCCAGTTCCGCGGTAGGTGCAGGGTCAGGCGGCGGGCCGAGGACGCGATGCGTGCCGGGACCGTGACCAGGGTGCGGCGGACGGTCGCGGTTCTGGCTTTGGCCAGCGCGGGGCCGGTGATGGTGGCCGCGGCGCGGGTGAGGTTGAACGCCATCACCGCCAGCACCAACCAGGCGGCGTTGGCGGTGAATCGTCCCGAGGGCAGATGCGCCAGGGCGGAGTCCTTGAGGTCGGCGTGGACCTGTTCGATGATCGCGTGCCCGCGGTGGGTCTTGTCGGCGGTGACGGTGTCCAGGTCGCTGGTGGTGAAGAACGCGTGGAAACGCCAGGTGTCGAACAGGGTGGCCTGCCCGTCATCGCCGCGGTGGTTGAGGTCGGGGATGCGGCGCACCACCAACCGGCCCCGAACCTGCTGGTTGGCCTTCTTGGAGCTGAATGCGGTGAACGCGATCTCGGCGACCTCGGCTCGGGAGATCCATCTGCCGGTGGTCTCGTCGTAGACGGCGTCGGTGTATTCGATGGGCGTCCAGTCATCGTCACCGATGGCGGCGATGGCGGCGGTGACCTTCGGGTCCAGGCGCACGGTGATCGACACCTGGGCCCCGCCGCGCAGCGCCGCGGACACGGTGAGGTGTCCGTAAAACGCGGAGTCCCCTCGCAGCAACACCAGTCCCGCCGATTCGGTGGACCGCAGTCGGCGCACGGCGGCCACGGTGTCGGCCACCATCCGGGCAGCTCCGCGTGCGGACCCGCACGCGCCTTTGCGCAGCCGCTGCCCAGCGATCACCGGTGCAGCCCGCCCCGTGGTGACGGTGGTGATCAGCGCATTCAATCCTCGGACCCCGGAGTATCCGTAACCAGACCCCTCCTTGGCGTGTCCGTGCACTCGATGATGGTGTCGTCGATGTCGACGAGTACCGGGCCGTCGATCCCGGCGAGCAGCGAGGTGCGGTCGTGCAGTCCGGTCACCAGCCGGGTGGCGACGGCGTCGAGTTGGCGGACGTGACCAAAGGTGAACTCACGCAGGAACGAACCCAACGTCGACGGGGCGTAGGGCCGGTCGAACAGGGTGCCCATCGCCCCGTGTCGCAGCAACGCCATGTCCTCGATGCTGTCGGCCCCGGCGACCATGCCCGCGACCAGCGAGGTCACCTTCGCCCCGGCGTTGGCGCCCTTGTCGGTGGGCACGCTGAGGTGCACGTCGGCCAACGCCGGCAGGTCACACTGCTGGGCCAAGGCGATCATCGGGACCAGCCCGGCGCAGGACACCAGATTCGGGTCGTCGAAGATTGCCGACGCGACGCGTCGAGTATGAGAGAGTTGCATCTACGAAATGCCCTTCGTCGTGGCCGAATGTGATCGTTGAGAAATCCCATTCTTCTACTACAACAGGGCATTTCGGCGTTACGACCCACCTCACCCCTCAACGACATCGGTGTATCCAAGCTAAGGCGCTGTGCCCGAAGCTAGGGCCGACCTACGCTACCGGCGGTGCCGGGTGGGCTAAGCGAGTCCTGCGCACGCTATGGCCAGCTTTGACCGTCCAACCCGCCAACGGGCCCTAGCCATCTCTTGGATCTGCCTGAGATGGTGGAGCCCCCTGACGCCCGTGTGCCGTGTCTCACAGTTACTTCCCTTGTGGCCGTTGCGGTTTGAAACGGCCAGACTGCGTGAGACAACTACGAACCCGCTGGTCAGTGGTGCGGTAGATGCTGCAGCATGATCTGGTTCGGCAGCGTGCTACCAGCGTGCTAGCAGAGTGCTCGCAAAAGTTAGCACCAGTCCGTAGACTCCAGTTGCCAGGACCGATACCGTCGCTTCAAGGTGGTGAATCATGCCGCAGGACTTTGATCTTGCCGCTGCGGTGGCCACTGCTTCGCACGACATCGGCGGCTTCATCAGGGCGCAGCGTGAGGCGGCACAAGTCTGGGTGCGGCAGTTGGCCGAAAAGGCCGGTGTCAGCAATCCGTCTCGCCGTCAGGTCGAGCGCGGGTTGCGCAAACCCTCTGCCGACGTGCTCAGCCAAATCGCCAAGGCACTACGGGTATCCGCGGAGGTGCTCGACGTGCAGGCCGGAACTCTTGAGCCCAGCGCGGTGCGTGATGCCGTCGTCACCGACGCGGCGATCACTCGCTGTTAAGCCAAACACGGACGGCGATGGTGCTACAAGGAGGA
>NZ_JAVROT010000252.1:0-10288 GCF_032162605.1 Mycobacterium sp.
TCTCCATGGTGCGCACCTGCTGGATGCTCTGACAGGTGCCGGCCAGCGCGAACGGGAGCAGATCGGTCGCGAACCCCGGGTCGACGCCGGTGATGAAGACGCTTGAACTTCCCTCTCGCGCAGCGTCTTCGACCCGTTCGATGTGCTTGTCGGGAATGACCTGCCACGGGTACTGCAACACCCCTGGCGCCGAGCCCACCACGTCGATGCCGGCTTCGAGGAACTTCCGGACGTCGGCCATCGCCTCCTTGAGGCGGACGTCACCCATCGCGCAGTAGACGATGCACTCGGGCTTGGCGGCGACGATCGCGTCCAGGTCGTTGACGGCCGTCACCCCGGTCGTGACCTCCAGGCCCGCCAGCTCGCCAGCATCCTTGCCGACCTTCGCCTCCGACGAGACCCACACCGCGGTCAGGTCGAAGCGCTCGTCGTTGATCAGTTGACTCAGTGCAAGGCTGCCGCAGTTGCCGGTGCCGACGAGCGCGACGCGAATCGCCATGCTGTTTCTCTCCTTGTGGTCCACCCCATGCTTGGATGCCCTGCAGTATGCGGGTAGAGCCGCAGAATTGGAACAGGTTCTAGTTCGAGAAGTGGATGCGGTAGCCTGACCGGTCATGGGACGCGTGGACGAAAAAGTTGCACTGATCAGCGGCGGGGCGCGGGGCATGGGCGCTGCGCACGCACGGATGCTGGTCGCCGAGGGTGCAAAAGTGATCATCGGCGACATCCTCGACGACGAGGGCAAGGCCTTGGCCGACGACATCGGTGAAGCAGCGCGCTACGTCCATCTCGACGTCACCGAAGCCGACCAATGGGACGCGGCCGTCGCACTGGCGGTGGCGGAGTTCGGCAAACTCAACGTTCTGGTCAACAACGCCGGCATCGTCGCACTGGGCAAGATCGGCAGCTTCGACATGACGAAGTGGCAGAAGGTCATCGACGTCAACCTCACGGGCACCTTCCTCGGCATGCAGGCGTCCGTCGAGGCGATGAAGGCGGCAGGCGGCGGTTCGATCATCAACGTGTCGTCGATCGAAGGCCTACGCGGCGCCCCGATGGTGCATCCGTACGTGGCCACGAAGTGGGCGGTGCGCGGTTTGGCCAAGTCGGCGGCGATCGAGCTGGGCAAGCACAAGATCCGGGTCAATTCACTGCATCCCGGGTTCATCCGCACGCCGATGACCAAGCACTTTCCCGATGACATGGTCACGGCGCCACTCGGGCGCCCCGGCGAGTGCGACGAGGTCGCGACGTTCGTGGTGTTCCTGGCCAGCGACGAGTCGTCGTTCGCGACGGGCAGCGAGTTCGTCGTGGACGGCGGCCTGGTGACCGACGTGCCGCACAAGGATGTGCTCTGAGGCGACCACGTTCTACGTAGGCGCCCCGACGGTCGCGATCGCGTCGACGACGGCCACGGGGGCGTCGAGCGCGACGAACGTGCGCGCGCCGGGCACCTCGACCATCGCCGCGTTGGGAAACAGAGACGCCAGCCTGCGCCCGAGCGAAGGGGTGAAGCAGCGGTCGGCCATTCCCCACACCAGGGTGACCGGCTTGCCGAAGCGGGGGAGCCGCGTCGCGACGTCGGTGAGATCCATTGCGCCGACGGCCCGCAACAGCGTCGCGAGGTTCTGCGCGATTCGCGGGTCGGTGCTCATCGGCCGCACCCACGACGCGGTCAATGGGTCGTCGGTCTGCAGCAACAACCCGTAGCCCAGCGGCGAACGCCTGAGCGCGGCGATCTTCATGAGCTTCGACAGCAGGCGTATCGACCTGGGGCCCCGCATCGTCGCGAAGACGACGTTGAACGGGAACGGCGGAAACTTGTCGAAGGCGTCGCAATTGGTCAGCACGAGTCGCCCGACGTCGTCGGGGTGGGCGTCCACTACCAGCTGGCACAGGCCGCCGCCGGTGTCATTGCCCACCAGCGTGACGTCGCGCAGATCCAGGGCGGCGATGAACTCGTGCACCATCTCGGCCACCGTGTGCGGGGTGAGTGCCACCGACCCATCGATCGGAATCGTGTGCGAGCCCAATGGCCAGTCGGGCAGGATGCAGCGGAAACCCTTGTGGGCCAATGCCTCTGCTACCTTCAGCCAGAGGCGGTGGTCGACCAGGATGCCGTGGACGAACAGCAACGGGGGATGGGGTGAATCGTCGGGACCCAATGTGCGGTACTCGATCGTCGCTCGTTCCAACCTCATCTGCGGCATGTCGGCTACCCTCCTAATCGTCAGTTACGAACACTCGGTATGAAAGTTACGTGCAGACTGTATGAAAGTCAACGGCGATCCACCACCCTTCCGCCGCACCCAGGCGGAGCGGACCGCGGCGATGCGCGCCCGGCTTCTTGACGCGGGCAGACGTTTGTTTGCCTCGCAGGGCTACGCGGCAGTCGCGACGCAGAACATCGTCGACGCCGCCGGAGTAACCCGCGGCGCGCTCTACCACCAGTTCGGCGACAAGAGCGGGCTGTTCGCTGCGGTCTACGAAGAGGTCGAGCGGGACGTCGTCGCGAGCATCACCACCAGGATCGTGGCCGCCGCGCCCGCCGACCAGTTGAGCGCGATGCGCATCGGGGCCCGGTTGTTCCTCGAGGAGTGCTCGGTTCCCGACGTGCAACGGATCGTGTTGATCGACGCACCTGCCGTGCTCGGTTGGGACCGCTGGCGCGAGATCGGCATGCAGTACGGGCTCGGCGTGGTCGAGGCGATGCTGACGGCCGCGATGGCCGACGGGGTCATCCCCGAACAACCGGCGCGCCCGGCGGCGCACGTCCTCCTCGGTGCACTCGACGAGGCGGCGCTCTTCGTGTCCCGCGCCGACGACGCGGACGAGGCACTCGAGCAGATGTTTGCCCTCTGCGACCGACTGATCAGCGGCATCGCAGCCTCGTAATGCGGCGGGCCCACCGCCATGCAGAATGTCCTCAACGTCCCATGCGTCGTCCCCGCGCCCTGCCGTGACACGCCCCCAGATCCGGAAGGAGTAGCGCCATCGCGCCCGAGATGCGCCGCTCCGCCGTCCTGGGCATCGTGGTCCTGCTCGTCCTGCTCTTGTTGAGCGCCGGGGACGTCCCCCGGTTCGCGAGGCCGGAACCGCCCGCCGGCGACGTTCAGCTGTTCGACGGCTGGCAGTTGGCGTCGGCCCGCGACGTCCCGGTGGACGGCTCCGTCATCTCATCCGACGGTTACCGGGGGCCGAAGTGGCACGACATCCGCAACATGCCCGCCACCGTGCTGAAGGCACTCGAGGACGACGGGACATACCCGAACCTCTACTACGGCAAGAACCTCCTCGAAGAAGTGCCGCAGGACCTCTGGAAGCAGGACTGGTGGTATCGCACCACGTTCGACGCGCAGGCGGGTCACTCCAGCTACCGACTGAACTTTCCCGGCATCAACTACCGCGCCGAGATCTGGCTCAACGGCCACCTCGTCGCCGACGCCAGGCAGACGGTCGGCATGTACGTCGACCACGACCTCGACGTGACCAGGTGGATTCGACCCGGTCAGCCCAATGCGCTGGCAGTCAAGGTCACTCCCGAACAATCGTTGCAGGACATCGACGGGGTCGAGTTGGCCGACAGCTGGTTCGATTGGATCAACTGGAAGTACCTGGGGTATCAAGGCCCCGACAAGAACTCCGGCAACGGCAACTCCTTCGTCGCCGACCGCAACGCGGGGATCTGGAAACCCGTGACGTTACAGATGTCGGGTGCGGTCGCGATCGGCGACGCGACCGTGAACACCGAATTGCCTCTTCCGAATACCGATTCCGCGCGCCTGTCCATCTTCACCAACCTGCGGAACCTCTCGACCCATCGCATCAAAGGAGTGCTGCACGCCACCATCAGCAGGGCAGGCAAGCCGGACGTCCAGGTCGAGAAGGCCGTCAGCCTCGCCGCAGGCGAACAAAGCGAAGTCGGCTTCAGCCCAAGCGATTTCAATCAGCTGGTGCTCGAACATCCGGACCTCTGGTGGCCCTACACCATGGGCGATCCCAACATGTACGACCTGCGCCTGGAGTTCCGCCAGTTCGGCAGCCCGATCGATCAGACCCACCAGCGCTTCGGCGTGCGGACGATCTCCCAGTTCCGCGACGACGACGAACGCTTCCCCGAACTGGGCAACGGTGGCAGCTTCTACCTCAAGGTCAACGGCCGCGACTTCCTGGTCCGTGGCGCGGCGTACACCCCAGACCTGTTGTTCGCCTACGACCCGGATCGTGACGACGCCATCCTCTCCTACGTCCGAGACCTCGGCCTGAACATGCTGAGGTTCGAGTCGAAGATCCCGGACGAGCGCTTCGTGGAGGCCGCCGACGAACTGGGAATCCCGTTGATGGTCGGCTGGATGTGCTGCAACCAGTGGGAGAAGTGGCCGCAGTGGGACGATGAAGACAAATCCGTCGCCCTGGACAGCATGCGGTCCCAGATCTCCATGCTGCGCTCGCACCCATCGGCGTTCATATGGGCCAACGCCAGCGACGGCAGGCCGCCGCAGGCCGTGATTGACTCCTACCACGGCATCCTGGCCGACCTGCACTGGCAGAACGCCGTCGTCGACACGGTGTCGTCATACACCATGAACGCCGAGGGGCAGCGATTGTGGGACGGCATTCAGATGGCGGGCCCCTACACCTGGCGGCCGCCGTCGTACTGGTTCAGCGGACGGTACCGCGCCGCCAGGGGCGCCTCGGCCGAACAGGGCGACAACGAGCACATCCCGCCGTTCGCGAGCCTGCAGGAGTTCATCCCGCCGGACAAGCTTTGGCCGATCAACGACTACTGGTACTTCCATGCCGGTTCCAACCCCGGCAACGCCGCGCTGTCGAGCACCCAACTGGCCATCAACCGCCGTTACGGTCCGTCCAGCGGCGCGTACGAGTTCGCCCGCAAAGCCCAACTGGCACACTACGAATCCACCCGCGCCCAGTTCGAGTCGTTCGCAGCACTGGGCTGGGCGGGCCACAAGATGACCATCTACTGGATGCTCAACAACCATTGGCCGTCGTTCTTCGGCAACATCTTCGACTACTTCCTGCGGCCGGGCGGCGCCTACTTCGGCGCCAAGAAGGGACTTCGTCCGATCTCGGCGGTCTTCGACTCCTACGCGACGGGGGACCACAGTCAGGCAAGAGTCACCCTGGTGAACCAGACTCCGAACGACGTCACCAACCTGCGGACGCGGGTTCGCGTGTACGACCTGCACGGCAAGCTGCGCGACGACCAGACCAGCGAAAACCTCGCCGTGCCGTCGGGGGGCGCCACGCTGGCGATGACACTGCCCCGGCAGGCGCGGGACTCGCGGGTGTTCTTCGTCCGCTGCGAGGTGCTCGACGCGGCGGGCCGGGTCGTGGCCAACAACGTCTATTGGCAGTCGCAACGCAATGACGACGTCGGAGATCCCGGCGGCGACTACGCCTTCGAACTGCACCAGGACAGCTGGGCCGACATGACCCCACTGAACTATCTGCCGAAGGCGCCCCTGGCGGTCTCCGCCCAACGGTCGACGAACGGCGAAGGTCAGGACGCCGTGACGATCCGACTGCACAACGCGGGCAAGCAGATCGCGTTCTTCGAACGGGCCGAGGTGACTTCGGACCAGGACGGCGACGAGATCCTGCCCATCGAATACGACGACAACTACGTAACGGTCTTCCCCGGCGAGACGGTCGAACTGCGCGCATCGGTGCTCGGTCGCTCCGTCTCGGCCGACTGGGTCCGCGTCACCGGGTACAACACGTCGCCCGTGGTGGTGCCCGTCTCGTAACTTGGCCGGCGCACATTCCCCGGGTCGCTTCGCTCCTGCCCTCCGCGCACATTCCCCGGGTCGCTTCGCTCCTGCCCTCCGCGCAACCACCACGCGGTACACACCAGCACGCCCGCGAAAGCGACCAGATACGCCGCGGGGACCACCACATCCCACGCCCCTCCGCGGCGGAACGCCAACAGGCCCGTCTCGGGCGTATCGCCCTTCGCCGACACCACCCACCCGGCGAACGTCACCCAGAACGCCCACATCGCCACCAGTGACCACCTGCTGCCGAGGACGTAGGCGCGGTGACCGAGATGGACCAGCAGCGGGGTGACCCACACCCAGTGGTGGCTCCAGCTGAACGGTGACAACGCTGCCGACGACATCCCGACGATGGCCAGGCCGAGGACGTGCTGCCCGTGCCGCCACGCCAGCACCGCGATCGTCAACGCGACGACCGCCAGGAGCGCGGTCGCGACGATCGTCGGGGCGCCGACGATGTGCAGGCGGACGAACAATCCCTTCAGGCTGGTATTCGCCACCGGGTCACTGGTGATCCGGGCGACGTCGTGGAAACCGCCACGCAGCCAGAAGTACTCCGACCCCTTCGGCAGAACCGCGAACCCGATCAAGACGGTGGCGGCGAAGGTCAGCGACGCCATCACCGCGGGCCGACGTCTCCCGAGCAGGATCAGGTAGACGATGAACAGTGCGGGCGTGAGTTTGATGCCCGCGACGACGCCGATGCCCACTCCCGCCCACTTCCGCTTGTCCGGCCCGAGCAGGTCGGCGACCACGACGGCGAGGATGACGAGGTTGACCTGTCCCAGCTGCAGCGACAGCCGCACCGGCTCCAGCCACAGGACGAGTCCGACGAGCAGTGCGCCCAGACTCCAGAGCCCCGCCGACGCGGCCATTCCGAGCCGGGTCAGCATGCGGCGGACCGCGTAGATCACCAACGCGACGTTGACCACGAGCCCGAGGACCTGTGCCATCACGGTTGAGACGAACGTCAGCGGAAGCGAGCACAGCGCGGCGAAAGGGGTGTAGTCGAACAGCAGCGTGTGTGGGTTTCCGGTCAACCCGATCGAGTAAAGATCCTGTCCTGCGAGCACTCGCAGCGCCCCGAACCGGTACACCAGCAGATCGACTTGACCAGCCAGACTGGGCCACCGCACGTACATGCCTGCATAAGCGACCAGTGCCAGGACCAGAACTGCGGGCCCGTAGGAGCGGACCCAGGCGTTCGCCTTCATCGACATCACAGCGAAGCTACGGCTACCCCCTGGACGGTTCCTGAAAACCGGGGTGGCCGAACACGCAGGAACTCCTACCGGGAGGATGGGCGCATGAGTCCCATCGGAGAGGAGACAGCGATGACCACGACGGACCTACGGTCGGAACTTGCAGAGATCACCGCCGCAGCCGGCTGGAACCGCCGGGTGGACGAGCGCGTCGACGTCTATCTGCGCGGCCAGACGCGAATTCGCGTGATCTGGCAGGGTGATGACGCAATCAGCGGCGGGTCCCGCTATCAGGACGACGCTCTCGAGACGTACTCGCGGGATCTCGCGACGGTGAAGGGCTGGCTCGCCCGCTGAGCTGCTGGGCGCGCCGACGCGCGAGGGCGGCGCGGAGCACCGATGCCGCCACCGGCAGCGTCGACAGCACAGCGATGAGAACGACCATCAGTTCGAGGTGCGCGCCGACGAATGACACGTTGCCGAGATGGAACCCGACCACCGTGAGTCCGACACCCCACGCCACCGCGCCCAGCACGTCGTACGCCAGGAACACGGGGTAGCGCATCCCCGACGCGCCCGCAATGACGGGGGTGAACGTCCGCACGACGCCGACGAAGTGTCCGATCACGACCGTCTTGCGACCGTGTCGGGAGAAGAAGCGGTGCGACGAGGTCAGGTACTTCTTCTTGAAGAGGCGCGCGTCCTGCGTGAACAACGCGGGGCCCAGCCGCCAGCCGATCAGGTACCCGGTCTGGCCGCCCAGGACCGCCGCGAGCGCGGCGCACGGCGCGAGCGTCCAGATCCCCCACGGGGCATCCGATTGCGCCGCAAGCAGACCAGCTGTGAACAGCAGAGTGTCACCCGGTAGAAACGGGATCAGCAGCCCCGTCTCGACGAACACGACCAGCATGACGGCGGGAAGCGCCGCGGAGCCGAACGGGCCGCCGTCACCGAGCCAGTACATCGGATCCATCGCGGCGGGCAGGGCCACCACGGTGGTCGTCACGGCCGCCGAACGTAGTCGGCCGACGTGGCCAACCGCTGAACTGCGCACGACATCCGGCGAGACGCCACGACACCCGAACCCGGCGGGCGTCGTAGTGTCATACCCCGTGAGCGCACGCGCGGGCATCGTCGTCACCGGAACCGAAGTCCTCACCGGACGCGTCCAGGACCGCAACGGTCCGTGGCTCGCCGATCGAATGCTCGAGCTCGGCGTGGAGCTTGCCCACATCACGATCTGCGGAGACAGGCCGTCGGACATCGAGGCCCAGCTCAGGTTCCTGGCAGGCGAGGGCGTCGACCTCATCGTCACCAGCGGCGGGCTAGGGCCCACCGCCGACGACATGACCGTCGCGACCGTGGCGCGCTTCTGCGGACGGGAGCTGGTCCTGGATTCGTCGCTCGAGAACACCATCGCCGACATCCTGAAGAGACTGATGGCACGCCGCGAGGGCGTTGACTTCGAGGCCGTGATGGCGGCGAATCGCAAGCAAGCCATGGTGCCGGTCGGTGCGGAGATCCTCGGCCCCGTTGGCACGGCACCCGGCGTCGTCGTGCCGGGCAAACCGACGGTCGTGGTGTTGCCGGGTCCGCCGCGCGAGCTCCAACCGATGTGGGCCAAGGCGGTCGGCGCCGCCGCCGTGCTCGAGGCGATAGCGGGCCGCACCGAGTACGTGCAGAACACCATCAGGATGTTCGGGCTACCCGAGTCCGGCCTCGCCGAGACCCTTCGCGATGGCGAGGTCGGCATCGCCGACTTCGATCGCCTGGAGATCACCACCTGCCTGCGGCGCGGCGAGTTGGAGATCGTGACGCGCTACGAGCCCGATGCCGCGTCGGTGTACACCAAGCTCGTTTCGTTGCTGCGCGAGCGCCACGGCGGCCAGATCTTCTCCACCGACGGTTCGCTGGTCGACGACCAGGTCGCGGATCTATTGGCAGGCCGGACGATCGCAACGGCCGAATCGTGCACTGCCGGAATGGTCGCCGCGCGGCTCACCGACCGGGCCGGATCGTCGGCCTACGTCGCGGGCGGCGTGGTGAGCTACTCCAACGAGGCAAAGATGGAGCTGCTCGGGGTGGACCCGCAGCTGCTCGCCGAGCACGGCGCGGTGTCCGAACCCGTCGCCGAGGCCATGGCAGCAGGGGCGCTGCAACGCTTCGGTGCCGACACCGCGGTGGGGATCACGGGCATCGCCGGACCGGGGGGAGGCAGCCCCGACAAGCCGGTGGGGACGGTGTGCTTCAGCGTGCGGCTCGCCGACGGCCCGACGATCACCCGCACGCTTCTGCTGCCAGGCAACCGATCCGACATCCGCGAGCGGTCCACCACCGTCGCGATGCACCTGCTGAGGCGAATCCTGAGCCCTTCCGACGACGCGGGCTGACACCCGATGTCCTTCTCGCTCAACGATGCTCAACTCGACGCGCTTCTCGACCGATTGCCGGTGCTGGCGGGCAGGCAACGTCGGCTCGAGGACCTTCCTGGCGGGCTGACCAACCGCAACGTCAAGATCACCACCTCCGATGCGGTCTACGTGGCGCGGTGCTCGGACACGTCGTCGAACCTGCTCGGCATCGACCGCGACAACGAATACTTCAACTCCCGAGCCGCCGAGCGGGCGGGCGTCGGGGCACCCGTCATCGACTACCGACCCGATCTCGGCGTCCTGCTGATCGGCTACCTCGAGGGCACGACGCTGACCAGCGACGACTTTTCCCGGCCCGGAGTCGTCGCCAAGGTGGCTCGGGGCTGCCGGACGCTTCACGGGGGACCACGGTTCCGGAACGACTTCGACATGTTCGTGCTGCAACCCGCCTATCTCAAGATATTGCAGGACAACGGATTTCGGCTACCGCCGGACTATCTCGAATACGCCGATCACTTCGAGTCGATCCGGGCGGCCCTCGCCGAGGAGAATCCGGTGACGGTTCCGTGTCACAACGATCTGCTGGCGGCCAACT
Source organism: Mycobacterium sp. (assembly GCF_032162605.1). GTDB lineage: Bacteria > Actinomycetota > Actinomycetes > Mycobacteriales > Mycobacteriaceae > Mycobacterium. The sequence goes on from NZ_JAVROT010000252.1 coordinate 9,968, forward strand.
TCGTCGAGGACGGCGACAGGGTGTGGCTCATCGACTACGAGTACTCCGGCAACAACGACCCGTGCTTCGAGCTCGGAAACATCTGGCGCGACAACCGATTGACCACCGAGCAGCTCGAGGAACTGGTGACCAACTACTTCGGCCGTCCGATCCGCAGCCGACTCGCGAGGGCACGCCTGCAGGGCACCGTGTCTCAGTACGGCTGGACCCTGTGGGGGTGTATCCAGAACGGCTCGAGCGCACTGGAATTCGACTTCTGGGCATGGGCCATGGAGCGCTACGAGAACGCCGTCGAGGAGTTCAAGGGCCCCGACTTCGCCC
>NZ_JAVROT010000253.1:0-3230 GCF_032162605.1 Mycobacterium sp.
CTTGGCCCACCGTTGATCCTGAAGGTTTCGGGGCCGGTCACCGTGTCCGGGCGCGTCGATGGCGGCGACGGTGAACCCATGGGTGGTCACGCCGTGGAGTGCACTGGCTACCAGTCCCGGCGCCTTCTTGTGCATGCCGCCGGAGTGCCCCAACAGCAGCAGCGGTGCGCCGACGGTTCCGGATGTGGGCGACCAGAGCACGCCGGTGATCTCATCCAGAATGAAATTGCGTTCGATGACACCGTTCGACGATGTCTCAGAGGTGAATTGCATGGTGTTGCCTTTCGGGATTGCCTTGTTCGGGCCGCCGACCGACCGGTTGTCGAGACGCTGGCCTGCCGATTGGAACGCTGATGCACCACGCCGATTGCACGCTTCAGCAGACGAACTTGCCTCGCAACCTTGCAGGAACGCGCCGGTCCATCAGGCCACAGCCATCCCGGCAATCAGTGCCTCTCCCCTGCCCCATCTCGACCGACGCGCTGCTGTGTATCGGGAGAAATGCGGCGGACGCGGACCGGCGGGCGTCCAGAGTCAGATCCGATCAGGTAGACAACTTCGGTAGCGGTCGGGTCGGCCTCATGATCACCGGGCTTAGGGCCGCCACGGCGGCGAGCACCGTGGCCGTGACGAAGGGTCCGGCGCCGCCGAACGCGTCTTGGGCGAAGCCGGCCAAGGCGGTGCCGATGGCCGCACCTACCAAGGATGCGGTGTTCAGCCAGCCAAACGCCTCGGCCGCGGCGTGTGGTTCGACTGCCCGGGATGCCGCCAGATAGAGGGTCGACATGGCCGGGGCGAAACCAAATCCTGCGAAGAAGAGTGCCATCATCTGAAAGGTCCGATCTGGTGCCAGACCTGTGCAAGCGGTGCCGATTGCCACTATGGCCAGTGTGGCAACGAGTCCATGGGTGGAGAGTCTGCGATGGCCCAGGGTGAGTCCGCCGACCAGCGACCCAAAGCCGGATATCGCCAACGCCACACCGGCCAGACCCTTCTGCTCCCCGTAGTCGGCGACCACGCCGACTTCCAGCGCCATGAATGATGCAACCAGAGTGAGGCTGGCGGTCATCGCCAGAATCACAGCACGCGCGGTCAGTGCTTTGCCCACCGATGACGTGCTCCGTTCGATGCGCAGCGCCCGCATTGGTGGGTTGAGCAACAGCCACGCTGTGCCGGCGACGGTGATCACCGAACACAGTGCCAAGGGCATCACCGTCGAGACCGCTGAGGTAAGGGATGTCGCAATGACGGGCCCGGCGATCCAGATCAGCTCTTGGGCAGTGGTGTCGAGAGCAAATAGTGTATGTAGCGCATCGGCTGGCACCATTTGTGGGTACAACGCTCGGACCACAGGCATGATCGGCGGAATAGACGCTCCGACAAGAAGTCCCAAGAAAAAAAGTACCAGGTTCGGCACCACGAAGGCCACCGCTAGCGTGGCGGCGGCGTTGATGCCGGCTGTCGTCAGCAGGGTTTTCGTGATGCCGAAGGCCCCAGCGAGTCGGGCGGTCAGCGGCATGGCGATCGCCTCGCCCACGCTAACGCAGGCAACTACGCTGCCGGCCAGTGCGTAGGAACCCGATTCGCTCTGCACATGGAGCAGAATTGCCAACGAGAGCACGCCTAGGGGTAGGCGCGCAAACAACTGCGCTGAGGTGACTCCCAGTACACCAGGCGAACGAACCAGATCGGCATACCCCCGCACGAGAAACCTCTCCGTGAAAATCGGTCGTCAACACTTGACCTGGATTTATATACCGTCCAGACGGTATAGTAACTCACGGATATGGCAGCGGGCGAGTCGCCCGGCAACGGCGGATTGCAGCGTTGTTCAACGGTACTCGTGCTCCCCGCGGTCGGTAAGCTCCGAAGATGGTTCAGGTACGTGACCGAATCCTCGACGCGTTTGCAGAGCTACTCTCGGTTGAAGGAGAACGTCACGCCACGCTCGAAGCTGTGGCCCGCCTGGCCGGGGTGTCGAAAGGTGGCTTGCTGTACCACTTTCCGTCAAAGGACCGCCTCGTTGACGGTCTGTGCGACCGGCTGCGGGAGTTCGCCGCCCAAGACGTGCAACGGATGCGCGCTGCTCCCGATGGTCCCGCGCGCTACTACATTCAGACGTCCTATTACGCGGGCACGCCGATGGATCGAGCGCTGGTGGCAGTCGCGCGACTGCAACAGGCAGGCTTCGCGGCAGCACGATCAACGGCCGAATCGGTCTCCAACGCCTGGCTCCAGGCGCTGGTTGAGGGGATCGGCGACCTCGATGCCGCTCGCGCAGTAAAGCTCGCTGGCGACGGGCTGTATTACAACGCATTGTTCGGCGCTTTGGGAGGACACCAACAAGCCCCCCCGGACGAGGGCTTGTTGGGAGTCATAGACCGAATCACCCGTGGCGACTGAAGGCTCGTCGTCTCAGCGTATGCCTTGTCCAACAGCCGTTTTCGATCTGGTCATGGCGCAGGTGAACAAGCGTGGGATCTCATGGGTTCAGCGTCCGAAGCGCCGGCGGTAGTACCAGCGCCAGCGAGTGCCGACCAGACGCACGTGCTGCGGGAATAGCTACGCGGCGCGGCCGTGTTGGCCCGAACATGACGGCCTTCAGCGACGTCCTCCCGGAAGGCGCGACTGATCCAGCGGGCCGGCACGGTGACACGCGTCGTTCAGCGCGAGGAGCCTCCCTATCAGTACGTGATCGTGGAGGGGATCGTCGTGGACGTCGCCAGCCCGACGCCGCTGGAGGTGCGGAATGCCATCGCGATCCGCTGTCTGGGCGAAGAAGGCGGCCGCGCATTCGTAGCGGGCATGGGCGACACCGCCAGCGTGTTGTTCACGGTTCGTCCCGACCGTTGGATCACTGCGGATTACTCGGCGACGACTAGAGCCCCTGCGGCATGGCTGACGACGCCACAGCGGTGCGATGCGCTATCAGCGCAACCTGCACGACCGGTGCTTCAATTCGTGGCCTCTCCCGAATTGCGTTGCCAGCGGATCCGACCAGCCGTCTGAGATCAATGACCGCTTGTTGGGCGCCACACGAGGCGGTCAGGTGCCTCCGGCGACACGCGGCCGAAACAAGCGACCGCTACGTTGGATACAAACGCGCGTCGAGAGGAGCCGGCCATGAGCACGCAAGCACGTGCGACCTACCGCACGATGGCCGAGGGCACCGCGGAAGACTATGCCCTCATCAATCGCGCAGAAGAGGCAAATAACGCCGGACTGGTACC
>NZ_JAVROT010000254.1:0-10869 GCF_032162605.1 Mycobacterium sp.
AGGCGGCTGGCCAGACGACATTCGTCTGGAAGTTCCTCGACACGGTCGAAACCGTCGACGACCACACGCTGAAAATCCGGTTGAAACAACCCTTCTCCGAGTTTCTGCGGATGCTGGCACAAGGCGGTAGCGGCTCGACCGCAATCATCAGCCCAACCGCGCTGAAGACCTACGGCGACGACATCGCCGACCACCCGGTGGGCACCGGGCCGTTCAAGTTCAAGGAGCGCATCCGCGGTGAGCGAATCGACCTGGTGCGCAACGACGATTACTGGGGCACCGTTCCGTCGATCGACGGCGTGGTGTTCCGGCCATTGCCCGACCCATCGGCACGCACGGCCGCACTACGGTCCGGGGACGTCGACATGATCGCGGTACCGAATCCGGACAGTATCGACAATCTGGTGAAGGAGGGTTATCAACTCTCCGAGGGTATTCCGCCCCACATTTGGTACTTGTCCTTCAACATGAAGGACCAGTACACCGCGAAGCGTGAAGTGCGTGAGGCGATCAATCTTGCGATCGACCGCGAGGGTATGGCGCAGGACCTGTTGCGCGGCTCGGTGAATCCGGCGTTGGGAGTCCAGGCACTGTCGGCGGGCGGCTACGTCGAACGCAAGGACGCCTACCAGCGCAATCTCGATAAGGCCCGGCAACTGTTGGCGTCGGCGGGCCTGCCGAACGGATTCCAGACCACGCTGATCACCTCGACCGATGGTTCCGGCCAGATCATGCCCTCGCAGATGGCGGAGTTCATCCAACAGAACCTCGCGGAGATCGGCATCAACCTCAAAATCCAGACCCAGGAATGGATCTCGTATTTGGGTGTGTGGGCGCGGGGTATGCAGGGCGGCGTCGGCATGGCGCAGATGTCCTGGGGGATGACCAGTCCGTACTGGCTCTACATCGCCACATCGTCTCAACTGCAGGCGCCCAACGGCCCGAACGTCGGCTACTACGCCAACCCCGCCCTGGACAAAGCGATGGACAATGCGATCACCGCGCTTGACCCCGAGGAAGCCGACAAGTTCTGGCGCCAGGCGAACAATATCGTCACCGATGACAGCGCTCTGGTCCCGATCGTCAACGACAAGGCCCCCTACATGCTGGCCCCCTACGTGTCCGGTTTCGTCTCGGCGAGCGAGGAGTGGTACGACCTCACGAATGTGAGGCTCGAACAATGACCCGGGTCATCGGAAGTCGACTGTTCTCAACACTTCTCGTGCTGTTCGGTGTCGCCCTGATCGTCTTCCTGCTGCTGCAATTGGTGCCGGGCGATCCGGCTGTCACCATCCTTGGCTCGGGGGCGACCGCTGAGACGGTGGCTGCGTTGCGGACCGAACTCGGCCTGGACCGGTCGCTGCCGGTGCAGTTCTTCGACTACCTCGGCGGACTGCTGCATGGTGATCTGGGCCGGTCGCTGACGATCAACGCTCCCGTCACCGACATCATGATGCCCCGGTTCGCGAACACGCTCATCCTCACCGGTGCCGCGCTGGTGCTGTGCATCGTGATCGCCGTTCCGCTCGGCGTCATCGCCGCCCACAAGCAGTACGGCATCTTCGACCGGGCGTCGATGATGATCTCCCTTGCCGGTGCCAGCGTTCCGGTCTACTGGTTCGGACTGCTTCTCATCGGCATCTTCGCGATCAACCTCGGTTGGCTCCCCACCTCCGGCATGTACAACCCGCGCTTTCCAGGAGGTGGGGGCGATCTCCTCGCGCACCTCCTTCTACCTGCCATCGCCGCGGCGATGGTGCCGCTGGCGGTGATCGCCCGGATGACCCGCAGCGTGATGATCGACATCCTCCAGCAGGATTACATCCGCACACTGCGCGCCTCGGGGTTGTCCACGAGTTCGGTCCTATGGAGGCATGCCCTCCGTAATGCGTTGCCTCCGATCGTCAACATCGTCGGCCTGCAGGTCGGCTACCTCCTTGGTGGCGTGGTGTTCGTGGAGGTCGTCTTCGGCTGGCCCGGTCTTGGCCAGCAGCTCTACACGTCGATCACCCAGCGTGACATCCCGGTCGTGCAAGCCGGTGTGTTGTTCATCGCGCTGGCCTTCGTGGTCATCAACCTCGTCGCCGATGCGGGGGTCGGCCTGCTCGATCCCCGGACCAGAAGGAAAGTCGAAGCATGAGTGCAGTCACCGAGGCGGTCGGCATGGGCCGCTCACTGGTCCGGGACCGCCGTACCCCGGCCGGCGGACATGCCCCGGTCAGCACGCAAACGCAGAAGCCGCAGTGGCGTTTGGCAGTTCGCGCCTTCAGTCGCGACAAGATGGCGGTGGTGTCGCTGATCGTCCTGGTGCTCGTGGCGTTGGCAGCGATCTTCGCGCCGTTGCTGACGCCATACAGCCCGATTGCGGGCGACCCGGTCAATCGGCTGGCCGGTGTCGGCACGGACGGTCACTTCCTCGGTCTGGATGGCCAAGGGCGTGACATCTGGACCCGTCTGCTGTACGGCGGTCGCAACTCTCTGACAGTCGCGGTGGTCCCTGTACTCGTGGTGTTTCCGCTGGCTCTGATGATCGGTCTGTTCGCCGGATTTCAGCGCAGCCGGGCGGGTGGGACCCTGATGCGGGTCCTCGACGTGCTATTCGCCTTTCCGTTGGTGCTGCTCGCGATCGCCCTGTCCGCAGTGTTGGGCGCGGGCCTCGGCAACGTGATGCTGGCGATCGGCATCACGTTGATCCCGTACATGGCCCGCGTCGCGTACACCGCGACCGTCGGCGAAGCGTCGAAGGATTACATCGAGGCGGCGCGCGCCTACGGTGCCAACCCGCTGCTACTGATGTTCCGCGAACTCATGCCGAACGTCGTCGTCCAGTTGCTGGTGTATGCGACGACACTGTGCGGCTTGATGATCGTGGTCGCATCCGGTCTGAGCTTCCTCGGTGTCGGCGTCATCCCGCCGACCCCGGACTGGGGCATCATGACCGCCGACGGCAAGAACGTTCTCCTCGAAGGCATTTACCACGTTGCTACCGTTCCCGGACTCCTCATCCTCGTCGTTTCGCTGGCCTTCAATCTGGTCGGCGACGGGGTCCGTGATGCACTCGACCCCCGAAAGCAGACCAGCTGATGACCAATCACAACGCACTCGACGTCAAGAACCTGTCCGTCGACTTCCACACCGACGCCGGAGTCGTGCGGGCGGTGAAGAACGCGAACATCTCCGTGCGGGATGGCGGAATCCTCGGTCTGGTAGGGGAATCGGGTTCGGGTAAGTCCGTCACCTCGATGGCCGTGCTGCGGCTGCTCGGCACCAGTCGAGCCAGGATCACCAGCGGCGAGATCCTCTTCCGCGGGGAGAACCTGCTCGACAAGACGGACAAGGAGATGCGTGCCATCCGCGGGCCGCACATCGGGTTGGTCTCGCAGAACGCACTCTCGGCGCTCGATCCATCGTTCACCATTGGTGCGCAGCTCGTGGAAGTGATCCGGCTGCATCAAGCCGTGGACAAGGCGACGGCGCGAGTGAAGGCGCTCGAGGCGCTAGAACTGGTCGCACTTCCCGAGGCGAAACGCAGAATGAAGGCCTACCCGCACGAACTCTCCGGTGGCCAGCGCCAGCGCGTGGTCATTGCGATCGCACTGTCCTGCCGGCCGGAGTTGCTCCTTGCCGACGAACCGACCACCGCACTCGATGCCACCGTTCAGAAGCAGATTCTCGACTTGCTGATCGACATCAATTCCGAGCTCGGCACCTCGATCCTGCTGATCACTCACGATTTCGGCGTGGTTGCTCACGTGTGCACCGACGTCACCGTCATGCGCCACGGGGACGTGCTCGAATCCGGGACCGTGGACGAGGTCTTGAACCGGCCGAAGCACCCCTACACGCAGGGGCTCATGCGAGCAGTGCCACGCCTGCACCCGGACGACGACGTCCGATCCCTTGCCCGCGCGGACCGGCGTCTGTTCGAGTTCCACGGTGACACGACGAAGGAGAAGGCCAATGTCGCCTAGCCTTCCGTTGATCTCGGTCACTGAGCTGAAGAAGGTCTTCGCCGTGCGCGGTGAGGACGGAAGGCGTAGCGGTTTCGTCGCGGTGGACTCGATCAGCTTCGACATCGAGCGCGGCGAGACGTTCGGCTTGATCGGCGAGTCCGGTTCCGGCAAGACGACCACGGGGCGCATGGTGATGGGGCTCGAGAAGCCGACGTCGGGGTCGGTCGCGTTCGACGGAAACGAGCTCGTCGGCCTCTCCGATCTGGACATGCGCCGATACCGGCAACGGATCCAGATCGTGTTCCAGGATTCGGGTTCCGCGTTCAATCCCCGGCGCGGTGTCGGTGCACAGATCTCATATCCGCTCAGGCGCTTCCGGGCGGTATCGACAGCCGAAGCGCGGAAGACGACACTGGATCTTCTGGACCGGGTGGGGATGCTGCCGTCGCATTACGACCGCTACATCCACGAGTTCTCCGGTGGGCAACGGCAGCGCCTCGGTATTGCCCGCGCTCTGGTGAGCAAACCGGACTTCGTCGTCCTCGACGAACCCACGGCGGCGCTCGACGTGTCCGTTCAGGCGCAGATCCTGAATCTGCTCAAGGATCTTCAGCGTGAACGCAAGCTGACGATGCTGCTGATCACCCACAACCTCGCCCTCGTCGAGCACATGTGTGAACACGCCGGCGTGCTCGACCGCGGTGAGCTCGTCGAAACCGGGCCGGTGGATCACCTTTTGACCAATCCAGGCACCGGCATCACCCGCAAGCTCGTCGACGCCGTACTCGAACCGGAACTCGCAGCAGCAGCTAGGTAAGGGGGACAGATGACTGAAATGCTGACCAAGCAAACAATTCCCGAGCTCCGCGACGGAATGACCCAAGGCGACCTCGACCCGGTCGACCTCGTACGCGGCGCGCTGGCGCAGATCGCGCACACCGAGGACAAAGTGCAGGCGTTCGCCGCCGTCTTCGCCGACGAAGCCCTGGCCGTCGCGCAGCAGCAGCGGGAAACGGGAGCAACAGGACCGCTGTCGGGCATTCCCGTCGTGGTCAAGGACATCTACGACGTCGGCGGCTACCGCACCGGCAACGGGTCCCTCGGCGCCCCTGAACACCTGGCGGCGGAGGACTCCGAGGCGGTACGACGGCTCCGGCTGGCAGGTGCGATCGTCCTCGGGAAGACCACGACGCACGAATACGCCTACGGCGTCAACACCCCGCCGACACGCAATCCCTGGTCACTGGACCGGATTCCGGGCGGCTCCAGCGGCGGCAGCGGGGCGGCCATCGCCGCGGGAGTGGTAACGGCCGGTCTCGGCACCGACACTGGAGGATCGATCCGCATCCCTGCCGCGCTGTGCGGAGTTACGGGCCACAAGCCTACCTTCGGCATGGTGAGCCGCCGCGGGGTCAGTGCCCTCAGCTCAACGCTGGACCACGCCGGACCGTTGGGCCGTACAGTCGACGACACCGTCGCGCTGCTCGAAGTGATCGCTGGACACGACCCGGGAGACCCCTACAGCAGCAGCGCCCCCGTCCCGGACTTCCGCAGCGAATTCGATCGTGGCTTGGCGGGTCTGACGATCGGTGTCGCCGAGTCGTACTTCTGCGACCGGCTGGCCCCCGACGTCGCTGCCACGTTCGAGAACGCTGTCCGCACACTCGAAGGCGCAGGCGCGACGATCCGACAAGTCGAGTTCGCCGCCGTCGAATTGTGCCCGCACGTCGTCGATGTCGTCTGTGGGGTCGAGGCGGCCGCCTGGCATGCGACGCAGATCGGGATGAGCCCCGACAAGTTCGGTGCCGACGTCCAAGACGCGTTGGCTGTTGGTGCCGCCTACACCGGAGTGGACTACTTGGAGGGGCTGCGGGCCCGCGCCGCCGTCATTGCCGGGATGGAGGCGGTGTTCGACTCCGGCATAGACCTACTGGTGTCACCGACCATCGCGATGACCGCGCCGCCATACGGAGCGAAGGAGGTTGAGTTCGGCGGCAGCACGGTCCGGATCCTGGACGGCATCAACGCTTTGACCGTGCCGGCGAACGTGACCGGGATGCCGGCACTGACGGTGCCTGGCGGCTTCGGCAGCGACGGTCTGCCGGTCGGCCTGCAGCTCATGGGCTGCCCCGGCGCGGACGCTACCGTGCTGGGTGCCGGACGAGCCTTCGAGGCGCTCGCCGGTGTCGTGGACGCTTTACCTACCCTCTGACCCCCCACCAACAGGAGACCACATGTCCGACAACGAGTCCGTTCCGTCAAAGGCCGATGTGGCTGCGGTGTTCGACTACGCCGGCCTGACCGTCCCGCCCGATCGCCTTGAGGCGAACTACGAGACCTACTCGTCGACGCTGGCCTTGATCCGGCAGGCCTCGGTGGCGGGGCTGGGTGAAACCGTCCCGGCCGTCGGCTTCAAAGCCAACTGGGACTGAGTCAACCAGGACTAGGCCAACCGGCACTGAGCAGAAGGGCATACCGTCATGGAACTGTACGAACTCACGTTGATCGAAGTCGCCGAGAAGATCCGGACCAAGGAGGTCTCGCCGGTCGAGGTGACCCAGTCGTCGTTGACCCGCCTCGAGGAGGTGGAGCCCAGCCTGACCGCATTCGTCACCACCACACCGGAGCTTGCCCTCGAACAGGCCAAGGCGGCCGAGAAGGAAATCGGCGACGGGCACTACCGGGGACCCCTGCACGGCATTCCGCTCGGCGTCAAGGACCTGTACGACACCGCCGGGGTGAAGACCACCGCCAGCTCGGCGCAGCGCGCGGAGAACGTGCCGGACGTCGACTCGGCGTCCGTCGCGAGACTGTACGGCGCGGGAATGGTGCTGATCGGCAAGACCCACACCCACGAATTCGCCTATGGTGCAACGACCCCCACCACCGGAAATCCATGGGCGCCGGACCGCACGCCGGGCGGCTCCAGTGGGGGATCGGGCGCCGCGGTCGGTGCGGGTGTGGTGCACGTCGCGCTTGGCAGCGACACCGGCGGATCGATCCGGATCCCTGCGGCGTTGTGCGGCACCGTCGGACTCAAGCCGACGTTCGGCCGCGCCTCTCGCGTCGGAGTGGCATCGCTGTCGTGGTCGCTCGACCATGTGGGGCCGTTGAGCCGCAACGTGATCGACGCGGCGCTGGTGATGGCCGCGATGTCGGGGTATGACCGGCGCGATCCCGGCACGGTCGACATCCCGGTGCCCGACATGGTCAGCGGCATCGACGGCGGTGTGGTCGGGAAGAAGATCGGCATTCCCACCAACTATTACACCGAACAGCTCGACCCCGAGGCCGCCGCGGCCGCGCAGAAAACCGCCACCCTCCTCGAGAGGCTCGGCGCGCAACTGGTCGAGATCACCATCCCAATGGCCGAGCACGTCATCCCGACCGAGTGGGCCATCATGATGCCCGAGGCCGCCGCCTACCACCAGGACTGCCTGCGGGATTCGCCGGAGAAGTTCACCGACGAGGTACGCACACTGCTCGAGACCGGGGCCGCGGAGCTGGCCACCGACTACGTCAACGCGCTGCGTCTGCGAACTCTGATCCAGGCGGCATGGAAGGAGATGTTCTCCGCCATCGACGTACTGCTGGCCCCCACCCTGGTAGCTCCGGCAACGCTGCGTTCCGACCCGTTCATCACCTGGCCGGACGGCAGCGTCGAAGCCGCGACCGCTGCGTATGTGCGCTACTCGGCACCGGCGAATGTCACGGGACTACCCTCGCTGTCGGTGCCCGCGGGTTTCACGTTCGAGGGTCTTCCGCTCGGCGTGCAGATCGTCGGGAAGCCGTTCTCCGAGCCTGAGATCCTGCAGGTCGGCTATGCGCTGGAACAGAACTCGGACGCAGTGGGCAAGATCGCCTCGGTCGTCGCCACGGCCGCGTAAGGATGCGGATCCTCGACGGCATCGTCGGGTGGGCCAGCGACGGTGCCGTCGACGGTCGGCTCCACGAGCTGCGCCACCAGCAGGCAGTGGAATACGTGCACCTGGACATCCACGACCTCGACCGCAAGCGACTGCGGGTGACCTCGGACGCTGGTGTCCACTATGCGGTGGTGTTGCCCCGGGACACGGCGCTCGCCGACGGGGCCGTTCTGCTGCTCGAGGCCGATCGCGCCGTGGTGGTGCGCGCCGGGGTGCCGCAGACTCTGATGCTTCGGGCCACCGATCTCGCAGCGGCGCTACGGCTCGGCTTCCTCGCAGGCCACTTGCACTGGAAGACTGACCAGCACGACGACGTCCTCCTGGTGCACGTGGAGGGTCCGGAATCCGACTACACCTCGCGGATCGCCGAGCTGCTCGCCAGCGGGCGGATCCAGTCGCTCGATGATGCGCTGCCGCATGACTGATCTCGGGCAATTGCTCGCCGCAATCCGGTTCGGGGACAGCGCATTCCCTTCCGGCGCGTTTGCCTTCTCGTCGGGATTGGAGGGAGCCCACCGTGACGGGCTGGTGCGCGACGAGGACGGTGTCACCGCGTTCGCCGCGGAACAGCTCGAAGGGCGATGGCATCGGTGTGACCGGGTGCTCTTACGTCGAGCGTGGTCGGAGCCGGATCCGACTGGCGCGGACGCCCTCGCCGAGGCCGTGTCCACGATGTCGGTGCTACGTGAGGCGTCCCGTCGCGCCGGTGCGGCCACGCTCGCGACCTTCGCAGCGTTGGTCGATTCCGACTCCCATTTCGGTGTAGCCGACTACCGCTGCCAGGTACTCGCCGGGACCGCACACGGGCACCTGCCGGTAGCCCAAGCAATCTGCTTGCGTGCCGCAGGACTGACGCTTGAGACGGCGGAGACCGTCGCGGCATGGCAGGTGATGTCCGGGATCACCGGTGCCGCCGTACGTCTCGGCATCGTCGGACACCTCGGCGCGCAGCGCGTGTCGTCCGCGCTGACCCCGCTGCTGCTCTACGTGCTGGGGTGCGAGCCGCGCGGCACGCCCGCCGGGTTCACCGCTTATGCCGACATCGCCGCCCAGCGTCGCGGCGGCGGAGTGCGGCTTTTCGCCAGTTGACCATACGCATGCCAAGGAGTTCGCCGTGAATCTGACGCCCACCGAGATCGAGCGCCTCGTCCTCTTCGCTGCGGCCCAGATGGCGCGGCGTAACCTTCGCGAGGGCATCCCGCTGAGCCATCCGGAAGCGGTGGCCCTGCTCGTTGACGAGGTGATGCTCGGGGCACGCAGGAACATGGCCCACGACGAGGTGATCGATCATGCCGCGGCGCTGCTGCGCGCGGATCAATGCGAGCCGGGGGTGCCTGACATGATTCGCATCGTGACGCTGGATGCGCCCTTCCCCGACGGAACCAAGCTGGTGACGCTGATCGACCCGATCAACCCGCACGAGAACGATATTCGGCCCGGCGAGATCATCGTCGGTGACGAGCCGGTCGAACTGTTCCCTGGCGCCGAGCGGACATCGCTGACCGTCGTCAACCGTGGCGACCGGGACATCCAGGTGCGCAGCCAGTCGCACTTCTTCGAAACCAACTCGTCGCTGGACTTCGACCGCCGCGCCGCATGGGGCCACAAGCTGGACGTGGCGTCCGGCGCAGGCGTCCGGTTCGAGCCAGGTATCCCCGTCGACGTGCAGCTGGTCCCGATGGGCGGCGCCCGTGTCGTCCAAGGATTCTCGGGTGTGGTCAACGGGCGACTCGACGCTCCCGGGGCGCTCGATGCGGCGCTCGCCACGCAGAACGAGGGGTGAGGGCACCATGACATCGATCGATCGGCAGTCGTATGCCCGCATGTTCGGCCCCACCAAGGGAGACCGGATCCGGCTCGCGGACTCCGAGCTCTTCGTCGAGGTCGAACGTGACCACACGGTACCCGGTTACGAGTTGCTCAGCGGCGCAGGCAAGTCCGTGCGTGACGGCGAAGGCTACCAGCCGTCGGCGAAGCACTCGGACGGTGCGCTCGACCACGTCATCATGAATGCTGTGATCATCGACGCGGTGGCCGGGATCATCAAGGCGGACATCGGTATCCGTGATGGCAGGATCGTAGGGATCGGCAAGGCGGGTAATCCGGACACCATGCCGGGCATCACTGCCGGAATGGTCGTCGGCACCAGCACGACGCCGATTCCCGCGGAGGGCATGATCGTCACCGCCGGTGCGATCGAGACGCACGCGCACCTGATCTCGCCGCAACAGACCGAGCACGCCTTGTCAACGGGCACGACGACCCTCATCGGCGGATCACTGGGACCGTCGTTCGAGGTCGCCACCGGAGGGCCGCGCAACCTCGGGCTGTTCCTGAAGGCTGGCGAGTACACACCGATGAACTACGTGCCGTTCGGGCGCGGCTCGTCGGATCCGGCCGCGGTACTCGAAATGGTGGCCGCCGGAGCGGGGGCCGTGAAGATCCACGAGGACTTCGGGGCCTCGCCCGCGATCATCGACATGACGCTCGTCGCCGCTGATTCCGCCGACTTCGCCGTGCACCTGCACACCGATTCGATCAACGAGTTCGGGTTCTCCGAGAAGACGATGTCGACCATCGGTGATCGCACCATCCACCTGTACCACGTCGAAGGCGCGGGCGGCGGGCATGCTCCCGACCTGATCCGGTGCGTCAGCTACGACAACGTCATCCCTGGCACCACGAATCCGACCAATCCCTATACGTTGGGCGGGCTCGACGAGGGTGTGCCGATGACCATGCTGGCGCACCTGATGAACTGGGAAGCACCCGAGGACATCGCATTCGCCGAGGCGCGGATCAGGCCGCAGACGATGGTGGCCGAGGACTTCCTGCACGACATGGGGGCGATCTCGATCTTCGGCAGCGACACCCAGGGCATGGGGCGGGTCGCCGAGAACATCGCCAACTGCTGGCAGCTCGCTGCGGTGATGAAACAGCGGGTTGGGCGTCTGCCGGAGGAGGCCACCCCCGCTGCCGACAACGAACGC
>NZ_JAVROT010000255.1:0-4712 GCF_032162605.1 Mycobacterium sp.
GCCGAGCAGAGGTATCAGGCCGTGTTGGCCGTGATCAGCGATGGCTTGTCGGTGTCGCAGGTGGCACAGAAGTGTGGGGTGTCGCGTCAGACGTTGCACTCGTGGCTGGCCCGCTATGAAGAGGCGGGCCTGGAGGGGCTGACCGACCGGTCGCACCGGCCGGCGAGTTGCCCGCATCAAATGCCCGCGCGGGTGGAAGCGGCGTTATTGGAGCTGCGGCCCGTGAGCCTCCCTATCTGACCTCACCCCCATCCGTTCGCATCGAGCGTCAACCGCCCGAACTGTCGCCGGGCGCGGGGCTAGGTAGTCGCGCGCTCGGCTGGCGCGAAATCGAGTAGTCGGACTAGCGCAGGCGGAAAAAAGAGGTAGTTCGGCCCCGGATACCCGGCCCTCGTTGGCGCAGATGATGCCAGCAGAGTCGACAAACTCCGCGTCGACCACGGTTCGCGAACGGGAGTTCCTGTGAAGAAATCTGTCTTGGTGTTGACCATCGGTGCCAGCGCACCGTTGCTTGCGCTCGGCGTAAGCGCCCCCAACGCGGCGGCCGCCCCGACCTCGACGTCGTCCGTCGGTGGGGCTTCGGTCTCGGTGAACGGCCACACCGTCGGCTTCGGCAACAGCTCGGCGTCCACCACCGCGGGCAGCCACAGCATCGCCATCGCGATCAACGGCAGCCAAGCGACCGCCACCGGTAGCCACAACCTCGCGATCGCGATGAACAACAGCACCGCGCAGGCGGTAAACGGCAGCAAGAACAAAGCGATCGCCATCAACCAGGGCACCGCCTACGCGGGCGACGGCAACAACAACACCGCGAACGCCTACAACAACGCCGACGCCGGCGCCTACGGCGGGAACAACAACAGCGCGCAGGTGAACGGGGCCTGCCCGAAGGGCATCGTCTGCGGCCATAGCCACGGAAATGCAGGCGTCGGCAACAACAACACCGTGAAGGTAAGCGGTGGCAACAACTCCGTGAACGTCGGAACGGGTGACAACGACACCGCCATCGTCAAGGGCACCGGCAACGGTGCGCTCTCGGGCTACGGAAGCAACAACACCGTGAAGATCACGGGCAATTCGAACAGCGGTCGCGCGGGAAGCAAGGTCGGCCACACGTCGAACGGCAACACGCTGATCATCAACGGCAACGACTACCACGAACCGCAGACCGTGGCCGACCAAGGCGGACAGACCATCATCCTGCCGCCGACGAGTTAGGGCGCGCGCTCATGGCGCCTGGAGTTTCGGATCAGGTCGGTTACCAAGCTGCTCTGGCGCAGCTGCCCGAGGCGCATGCACTCGCGCTCCGGCTAACGGACTCAGGCGCGTCAGACGAGGAGATCTGCGGAGGGCTCGGTATCGAACCCGAGAGCCTGGAACCACTTCTCGAACTGGCGCGGCGAAAGCTCCACACCAAGATGTCGGAGGCGTAGTACGAACAGTTAACATCGCGACGTGACCGGGGCCAGTGTCGTCGTGTAACGATTCGGAACCCGTCGGGTGGCGCGTCCACTCGACGGGCTTCCGGCCGTCGCGATTCGGAGGCATCCGACATCGACGACGCCGTCCGCGAGGTTCGCCGGGTCATCGTGCTCGGTTCGCAGAATGACCTGGCCGCCGTGCTGACACGGCTGGTGCGGTCCGAAAAGCGAAATGCTGCGGCGCGGCGAGACGCCGCATCACGTCGGCCAATTCGGCCCGCCGGACCACACCGGCCTTGCAGCTGGCCCGGTAGACGTGGCCCTCGACCGTGCGCACCGACAGCGACACTGCCCGCGCGATCTCCTTGTTGGACAACCCTTGCGCAACCAGCACGGCGATCTCGTGCTCGCGCCGAGTGAAGGGCAGGAGGAGTTGCGCGGCGGTCAACGCCGGGCTGGCGGCCCCGCACGCGTCGGCGAGTCGGGCCGCTCGCGCCGCGGCCGTCATCGCGCTGCCGCCGCGGCCCGCCCGGCGATGCGAGGTCGCAGCCTGTGCAGCGGCGTCGGCGGCGGCCAGGACGTCGCCCATCGACTCGAAATCGACTGACGCCCGGTCCAATTGGTCGGCGTCATCGTCGCTCACCGCCCGCGCGTACCGGGCCGCCACCGGGGCCCGCGGCCCCTCGACGACGCCGGCCAACTCGACCAGCCGTTCGGTGACTGAGGTGTCGTCGAATTGCGCGGCGGTCTGCAGGCAGAGCACTTCACGGGCTAGCTGACCGTGCGCACGCGCGAAATCGGCCGCGCGGTGGGCGAAGTGACGCGACTCCGACAACCGTTGGCGCGCCGCGGCCAACCACGCCTTGGCCAGCAGGGCGTTGACTTCGACCAGGACGTAGGCGGGGTGTCGATCCGCCTCTGCCGTGTACAAGGCCGCCTCCGCCCCGGCCAGGTCGCCCGATCGGGCGAGCGCCTGAGCGCGGAGCAGATGAAACCGAAAGAAGCTGTTGACGAGGACGAAGTCGGCGTCCGCGGCGGGGGTCTCGGCGGCCAAGTAACCCAGCGCAGCGCGCAGGTCGCCCGCGGCCAGCGCGCACATCCCGGCGATCGCCTCGGCCATCACCCGCGCGGTCGAGGGCTTGGCGGCGCAGTCCTTGCGATGGCGTTCGGCGACGTCGACCGCCTCCTCGATGCGTCCCGAGGTCGCGAGGCCAAACGCATGGAACTCGACCAGCGCTCCGCTCAAGAAGCTGCCCTGCCCCGAGGAGTCGATCACGCGGTAGCACGTCGCGGCCGTGGAGAGAGCCTCGTCGGTCCGCCCGACTTCGCCGAGCGCCAGGGTCTCGGCGCAGAGCCGGACGGATTCGCCGTAACCGTCCAGCGTGCCGTAGTCGACGATGTTCACCATCTCGAGGACCTCGGCGGGTCGGGCGGCCAGGACAAGTTGGTTGGCGCGGAAGGCCAGCAGTTGGCCCACGCGGGGTCCGGTGGCCGTCTGAAGCGCGTCGTCGATGACCTGCCAGGATTGCTCCGGATCGCGCATGGTCCACAGCAGGTTCGCGGCCCGCAGGACGTCGTCGTTGATGAAGGCCGACTCCGACACCTCGTCTGCGGAGATGCTGTCGATGACCTCCGCCGCATCGACACTGCGCTGGGACATCAGGAGGTTGTACGCGAGGTGCACGCGGGCCGCGACACCGACGCCGGATTCGTCGGCGGCCCGCGACAGGCGCGCCGCCAGGTCGAAGTCCAGCAGTGAGCTGGCGGCCGATGCTGCCGCGGCCAGCACCCGGGGATCGGGCGGAAGGTCGGATTCCAGCCACAGTAGGCCGCGGCGCACGACGTTCGCCGGTTCCGCGGCACCGGTCATGGCGGCGGCGACGAGCCCACGCAATCGCCGCAAGCGCAGCGGGCCGCACTGGTTCAACCGGACCTCGGCGTACATCGGATGCCCGACGTACACCTCGTCGCCGGAGGTCCTGATGAGCTCGCGCTGTTCGGCGTCCTCGAGCGCGAGTCGGTCGACCAGTGTGGTTAGACAGTCCCACCGCACGGGTTCGGCGACGGCGACCACGTCGACGACGTCGCGCACCTGATCGGGGATCGTCCCGATCTGATGTTCGACCACCTCGACCAGCGACGGTGACACCCGGGGGCTGCCGAGCCATCGGCATCGACCCCGTTCGCTGACCAGACGGCCAGCGTGTTGCTCTTGCTCGACGAGTTTCCGCAGAAAGAGCACGTTGCCCGCCGTCAACCGCCACAACCGGTCGGCACAGTCCTGATCGGGAGGCGAGCCCAGCGCCGACTGCAGTAGCTCGTCGGATTCCCCACGCGAGAGTGGCTGCAGCTCCATCCGGCGGACCAGGCCGTCCTTCCATAGTGCCGTGACCGCGTCGGGTGCAGTCTGGCCACTTCGAAGGGTTGCGATCACCATCGCGGATTGCCGGACGACGAGCTGATGCACCACCAGCGCCGACAAGTCGTCCAGCAGATGCGCGTCGTCCACCCAGACCAGGAGACGCCCGGCCTGCGCGCCTGCGGTGAGTGTTGTGATCACCCTGCGCGCCAACGCAAGCGGTGTGCCCTCGACGTCGTCGGTCCACTGCGCGAACGCTCCCAGCGGCACCGACCGGCCGGTGGCCGTGGCGGCGATGTAGCGCACCGCCCAACCCGATGCGGCCGCGGCGGCGGCGGCATCCCGGGCAAGGCGTGACTTGCCAACCCCCGCCCGCCCAGCGAGCACCACCCCGGGCACGTCGTCCCCGTAGATCAGTTCGGCGAGGACACCGGACTCTTCATTCCGGCCGGTGAGCGGCCAGAGCTCTTGCATGGGCAAAGACTAACCCACGCGCTAGCAACCATCATGACGTCTCCGTCAATTTGTTTCGAAGTTTGCGCGCCGCCAGGTCCAGCAAGGGCTCGAGCCCTTCGGGTTCGATGCCTACCAGCACCGTATGGGCCGGGTGGCTTCGCCGTGCCCGGTCACCCTGGGTATTTTCCGAATAGAGATTCGGGACGGTCGTAGAGATCGCCCGTCTTGTCTCAAAACCAGAAACGAGCCACCCTCAAGAGGCCGCGCGCGTGCAAGGTCGAACGAATCAAGCGTTGGGGATGGGCTGGTCGTCGTCGCGCGGGCCGAAGAATCCGAACCGCTCGACCATCTGCTCGACCGCCGTGGGCGTCCAGTCCCATGCGACGATTTGGCGCCGGGAACGGCGGCTGTGTGTGGCGCGCAGCAGTTCGTAACCGTCGGCCCGTAGCAGCGTTGTAGGTTCCCCCGAACCG
>NZ_JAVROT010000256.1:0-20700 GCF_032162605.1 Mycobacterium sp.
GTGGTGGTCGTCGTCGGAGGCGTCGTGGTGGTCGTCGTGGGCTCGGTGGTGGTCACCGGCGGGGGCACCACCGAGGTGCTGGTGTCACCGTTTGGAAGCGTGATGGTCTGCGTGGATGGCACGGGCGGCGGCGCCTCGCTGCTCGACTGTCCCGGCGAGTAGCTCGTTGCGGTCTCAGTGACAGGGCCGGTGTCACTCGACGTGCTGGTCAGTGTCACCGCGAGTCCTCCCGCCGCCAGGAGCGCGGCGGCCGCGGCGGCTCCGAACAGAATGGGCGGCCGTTTGTACCACGCGAGCGGCTCCGAATCCGGAAGATCGTCCTCCTCGTCGTGCGCGAAGGCGACCTCCGGTCGGGCATCGGTCTGGCCGCCGAAGTCCGACTGGTAGTCGGCTCCGGCGTATGGCACGGGCTCGCCGCTCGGGGCGTCGTCCTGCGACCACGCCAGGGCGCGGAAGGTGGACGACCCGTCGTTGGGGACCTGGGCGGCGGGCGGGGCTCCGGCGACCCATCCCATCGTCGGGGCCAGGCCCGTCGGCGCGTCCGCGGTGGGCGCCATGCCGGTGGGGGCCATACCCGTCTGGGCATCGTCGTCCAACCCGCTGGCCGCGACGACGGCCGCGCCCGCGGCGATGGTGAGGCCCGGCGACGGCGTGGTGACGACGGGTGCCCGGAGCTGCTCCGACAGTCGCTGGGTGACCAGTGGAATCGCGGCGCCGCCGCCGACGGTGGCGACTGCGGAAACGCTCGTCGCCGGAATTCGATGGCGCTGCAATGCATCTGCGATCGTCGACAGCAGACCTGCCAGCGGGGGATCGATGAGCCGCTCGAGCTCCTGGCGGGTGATGCGGACGTCGGAGGAGTAGCCGGGCAGTTCCGCTTGGATCACTGTGGCGGTGTCGGCGGACAGGCGCTCCTTCGCGGCGCGGCACGCGTCGCGCAGGCGGGTGAGCGATCCGACCGCGGCGGTGCTGGCGGGATCCGACGAGCTTGCCTCGGCGATGCCTGCGACGACGTGGTTCAGCAGTGCCTGATCGACGAGGTCGCCGGAGAAGTCCGGATAGCGGATGGTCTCGCCGATGATCGCGAGGCCGGCGCGTGTGTCGGCCAGCGTGACGCTGGTTCCGCTGCCTCCGAAGTCGCACAGCACCACGACGCCGTCGGCCGGCAGCCCCGGCACTGCCCGCAGGCCGGCGAGCGCGGCGCCAGAGTCCGGAATCAACGTCGCGGGAACGCCGCCGGGGGACAGGCCGGGCCTGGCCCGCAGTGCGTTCCGCAGGGCGCCGACGACTGCGGGTCCCCAGTGCGCGGGCACGGCGATCGTGACGGGCGCGCCCCCGCCGGCTTCCCGGGCCATCACGTCGAGGGCCTCGACGAGGACGGCCTCGCCCCGGTGGGAGGAGCCGTCTGCCGCCACGAGGGGTACCGGGTCACCGACCCGCTCGACGAAGCCAGCCAGGACCAGCCCGGGCTGGTTCGGGCCGGGGAACTGGCCGACCTCCGGCCCACGGTCGTTGAACAGAGTCACGACCGATCGCCGCGTGACCGGCCCGGCACCGACGCGGGCCGCCACCAGATTGGTGGTTCCGACGGACAATCCGAGTGGTTCGCCCGTGCCGCGCGGTTCGCTCATGAATTCAGCACATCCCTGTCGGATCGAAGAAACAGCCCTCACCATATCGGCTACCGCAAGGGGTCGGGGCATCAATCCCCCTAACGATGAGGAACCCCTAACGGGTCGTCCCCTAACGCATGTTCTGGAGGGGTGGGTTCAGCACCGATCCCGGGACCGGGTTCCACCGATAGCATTCGAGCAGAACCGATTGTGGCTTCAGTTTGGCCACCGTCCCGCAGCAGCAGATTGTAGGTAGGCCGTGGCGAACTCACTGCTCGACTTCGTCATGTCGCTGGTACGCGATCCGGACGCTGCCGCCCAGTACGCGGCCAACCCCGCGCAGGCGATCGCCGACGCCAACCTGAGCGACGTGACCAGTGCGGACGTCAACCACCTGATCCCCGTGGTAGCCGAATCGATGTCCACAGCTGTGCCGTCGGGGGGTCTTTCCGGAGGAGCTGACACCATGCTGGACTCCGCCCACAACGTGTGGGCGAGTGGCGCCGCGACGGCGGCCTTCGACGCGTTCGACGACCACCTACCGCTCCAAGGCGGTGATATCGTCGCAGATCAGGTGCCCACATTGGCCAACGTGATCGAACAGCCGGAGGATGCGGCGCCGACCATCGTCGACCATGGTTTCGATGATGTGAACGTGCCGTTGATCGCGACCGCGTCGGAGCCGTCGCCGGGCCTGGACGTGCCGACGTTCGAGGACGTCCACGTCCTGGACACCCCGACGGACGGTTCGCTCGACGATGTGCACCACTCCATTTCTGGTGGCGTCGACGATCACCTGGCGCAGCCACAGGACCCGGACTTCGACATCTTCACGTGAGCCAATCCAGCTTCACGACGACGACAGCGCGGCCAGCAATGGCCGCGCTGACGTCGTATCCATGCAGGCCAGGGGTGTGTGAGCGAACATCCCCACCCATCCCCTAATCCCCTAACGGCAACCCCCGGTGCACCCCGTAACGGCCCCGACCGGCGAGGGGTCAAGTCCCCGTTTCCGGGGTTCGGGCGGGCCCATAACGTAATGAACAGATCGCCGGGAAGCCGGCGACACGACTACCCAAGTCCCACCCAAGAGTCCCACCCAATGACGGACACCACCGAAAGGCACTTCAATGACGAACCTCATCGACTACATCCTCGAGCTGTTCCGCAGCCCCGACGTGGCCGCCACGTTCGTCCGGGATCCCGACGGCGCCCTGCGCGACGCAGGACTGCCGAACGTCAGCGCGGCGCAGCTGCAGGCCGTGGCCGCCACCACCGTTCCCGCCGGCGTCATGCTCGGCGGCGGCAACCCGGTCCAGGGTCTGCAGTCCGCGGTCGCCAACTACCACAACATTCCGTCGGCCTTCTCGCCGCAGACGGCGTTCGCGCCGCAGACGGACTTCGCCAGCCACAACGCGACCGAGGTCGCCAGCAACAACGACTTCATGAGCCCCGATCAGGCGGCGGGCGCCAACGCCCAGAACGGCGCGTTCAACCTCGGCTTCGGCGACGTCACCCTGGGCGACAAGACCAGCAACACCGCCACCGACGGTGGCGTGGTGAACACCGGCACCGCCGGTCACATCGACACCACCAGCGTCAACGGTGACGGCAACGTGGTCGGGCACGGCAACAACGCCAACACCGGCGTCATCGAGGGTGGCAGCCACTCGCCGATCATCATCGGTGAGGGCAACGACACCCAGGTGAGCGACACCTCGCAGCACTCCGGTGGCGACATCATCGACGGCAACCAGGGCACGGTCATCAAGGACAACGACATGTCCGGTGGCCACGGCGGCAGCGCCAGCTCCAGCGGCGGCGGCGGTCTTCTCGGCATCGGCAACGGCGGCAACGAGGCCAACGCCGGTGGCGGCGGTGGCGGTGGATCGATCATCGTCAACGACAACGGCAACCACTCGAACACCACCGCGGTCGGCGGCAACCAGACCACGGTCGGCCACGACCTGGGCAGCGGCAACAGCTCGACGGTGGACTCGTCCACGCACACCGCCAGCACAGTGCACGAGGACAACACCTTCGAGCAGGACAACTCCACCCACACCGACAGCTCGATCCACAGCGACAACACTTTCTCGCAGGAGAACTCGCTGCACCAGTCGGCCGACACCCACATCGAACCCGATACGCACATCGGTTTCTGACCGGATCGGATTCAGTAGAGCTGGCGGGGATCTCCTCTCTTTGGGGACCCCGCCAGACTCGCGTGCGTACCTTTATTGCGACCCGAGCGGAAGAGCCCCATGACGCAACCGAACGACCCGCGCAAGGTCAAGGTCATCCTCGAGTTGATCGACCACAGCACCAGGATCGCCAATGACTACGAGCGCGGCGACCTGGTGGATCGACTGGCAAGGGCCAAGGAGCGGATCAGCGACCCGCAGATCCGCGTGGTCATCGCGGGCCAGCTCAAACAGGGCAAGAGCCAACTGCTCAACTCGCTGCTCAACGTTCCGGTCGCCCGCGTCGGGGACGACGAGACCACCACGATGGCGACCGTCGTTTCCTACGGCGAGCAGGCCTCGGCGCGACTCGTCGTCGCCCGCGGCGATGGCGCCGATCCGGAGGTCGTCGAGATCCCCGTCGCCGACGTCCGCAACGACCTGCGCCGCGCCCCCCAGGCGGGCGGCCGCGAGGTGCTGCGGGTCGAGGTGACCGCGCCGAGCCCTCTGCTGAAGAACGGGTTGGCGTTCGTCGACACCCCCGGCGTGGGTGGCCACGGCCAGCCCCACCTCTCGGCGACACTCGGTCTGCTGCCCGATGCCGAGGCCATGCTGATGGTCAGTGACGCCAGCCAGGAATTCACCGAACCTGAGATGACCTTCATCCGGCAGGCTGTCGAAATATGCCCGCTGGCAACGATTCTCGTCACCAAGATCGACCTCTACCCGCATTGGCGCGAGATCGTCGCGGCCAACGTCGCGCACCTTCAGCGCGCAGGTCTGGACGTCCCCGTTACTCCAGTCTCTTCGACCCTGCGCAGCCACGCGATCCAGACGAACGACAAGGAACTCAACGCGGAGTCGAACTTCCCCGCGATCGTCAAGTTCCTCAGCGACCGGGTGCTCGCCCGCGAGAACGACCGGGTTCGCGACCAGGTGCTCGCCGAAGTCCGCTCAGCCGCAGAGCATCTGACGATGACCGTCGAGACCGAGCTCTCGGCGATCAACGATCCCGACGACAGAGACGCGATGAACGCCGACCTCGAGCGACGCAAGCAGGAGGCGCAGGACGCACTGCAGCACACCGCGCTGTGGCAACAGGTGCTCAACGACGGCATCACCGACCTCACCGGCGACGTGGATCACGACATGCGCGCACGGTTCCGGGCGATCACTCAGCACACCGAACACGCCATCGACGCGGGCGACCCCACGCAGCACTGGGCCGAGATCGGCGCCGAGTTGGAGGACACCGTCGCCACCGCCGTCGGCGACAACTTCGTGTGGGCCTATCAGCGGGCGGAGGCGCTCGCGCAGGAAGTGGGCCGCACCTTCATGGAGGCCGGCCTCGACGCCGTCAAGATGCCGCAGATCAACGCGCGTGACATGGGCGCGGGCTTCGGCGAGATGAAGTCGCTCGCCAGGTTGGAGGCAAAGCCGATCGGCAAGGGCCACAAGGTCGTTACCGGCATGCGCGGTTCGTACGGCGGCGTGGTGATGTTCGGCATGCTGACGTCGTTCGCCGGCCTGGGCATGTTCAATCCCCTCTCGCTCGGCGCGGGCCTGTTGCTCGGCCGCAAGGCGTACAAGGAGGACATGGAGAACCGCATGGCCCGCGTGCGCAACGAAGCGAAGACCAACGTGCGCCGCTTCGTCGACGACGTGTCATTCATCGTCGGCAAGGAATCCCGCGACCGGCTCAAGAGCGTGCAGCGACAGCTCCGTGACCACTATCGCGAGATCGCGAACCAGACCACGCGATCACTCAACGAATCGCTGCAGGCGTCCCTGGCCGCGGCGAAGATGGAGATCGACGAGCGCGACACCAGGGTCAGGGAGCTCGAGCGTCGGCTCAACATCCTGCGCCAGGTCACCGAACATGCCGTGAACCTGTCGCCCGCGGCGGAACCCGTCACCAAGTGACTTCCCAGCCACGGCGATCGAGCCGACAACTAAGCTGACCCTCCGACATGAGTACGAGCGATCGGGTGCGCGCGATTCTCGGCGGCACCATCCAGGCGTACCGCGGAGATCCGGCCTTCTCCGAACGCCCTGACGTCCACAACGAACTGGACTGGATCGGCAGGCGCCTGAACCAGCCGATCCGCATCGCGCTCGCCGGGACGTTGAAGGCAGGCAAGTCGACTCTGGTCAACGCGCTGGTCGGGGAGGACATCGCGCCGACCGACGCTACGGAGGCCACCCGCATCGTGACGTGGTTCCGCAATGGCGCCACTCCGAAGGTCACGGCAAACCACAGGGGTGGCAGGCGGTCGAACGTGCCGATAGCCCGAGGTGCGTCCGATCAGAGGGGTCTGACGTTCGACTTCGCCAGTCTCGACCCCGAGGACGTGATCGACCTCGATGTCGAGTGGCCTGCCGCGGAGCTCGTCGACACCACCATCATCGACACGCCCGGGACCTCCTCGCTGTCCCGTGACGTTTCCGAGCGCACCCTGCGGCTGCTGGTCCCCGACGACGGCGTGCCACGCGTCGACGCCGTCGTCTTCCTGCTACGGACGCTCAACGCTGCCGACATCGCGCTGCTCAAGCAGATCGGCACGCTCGTCGGCGGCTCGGCGGGCGCGCTCGGCGTCATCGGCGTCGCGTCGCGGGCCGACGAGATCGGGGCGGGCCGGATCGACGCGATGCTGTCCGCGAAGGACGTCGCGACCAGGTTCACCGCCGAGATGGACAAGACGGGCATCTGCCAGGCCGTGGTCCCGGTGTCCGGGTTGCTCGCGCTCACCGCACGGACACTGCGGCAGAGCGAGTTCGTCGCGCTGGAGAAGCTCGCTGGCGTGGAGGCGGCCGAACTGACCAAGGCGATGCTGTCGGTGGACCGGTTCGTGCGCGAGGACGGCCAGCTGCCCGTCGACGCGGCCACTCGCGCGGCGCTGCTGGAGCGTTTCGGCATGTTCGGCATCCGCATCTCGATCGCGGTGCTCCGGGCGGGCATCACCGATTCGGTCGCGCTGGCCGACGAGCTACTCGAGCGCAGCGGGCTGATCGCGCTGCGTGACGTCATCGATCAGCAGTTCGCGCAACGGTCGGATCTGCTCAAGGCCCACACCGCGTTGCTGTCACTGCGCAGGTTCGTCGAGGCCAACCCGATCTTCGCCACCCCCTACATCATCGCCGACATCGACCCACTGCTCGCGGACACCCACGCGTTCGAGGAGCTGCGGCTGCTGAGCCAACTGCGTTCGCGGACAACGACGTTGAACGAAGACGAGATGGCGTCGCTGCGACGGATCATCGGCGGCTCCGGCACGGATGCGGCCAGTCGGCTCGGTCTGCAGCCGGAGGCGCCCTACGACGGCCCGCGTGCGGCGTTCTCCGCCGCGCAACGATGGCGCCGCCGCGCCGACCACCCGCTGAACGACCCGTTCACCACCAGGGCGTGCCGGGCGGCGGTGCGCAGCGCGGAGGCGATGGTCGCCGACTTCGCCGCGAAGGGCCGCTGAGGCCCAGTCCCATTCCCGTGGCTCGCCGAGTGCACGTTGTTGACGCCAGCACTCGGGCGATGTGTACACCAACCGTGCACTGGGCGTAGCACTACGGACGCGGGTATCCCGTCCGTGTCTCGTTGAACCTCGGACGGGTGCGACCGTCGTCGTAAGTGGTCGGGGCCCTGGTCCTGGGCAGGTTGGACGGATTGAAGGACGTCGTGGTGTCCGTGCTGGACGTCGTCGTCGGCGTCGTCGCCGAGGTGTCACCCGGTTCGATGTCGGTGGTGACCGGGGGACTGGTGCTGGTGATCGTCTCCGTGGTGGTGGTCGTCGACGACGACGAGGCCGACGTGCCTCCGCCCGAGGTGCTGGGATCCAGGTAGTACTGCGGCGCCGGCGCAGGATCGTTGACCTGCTGCGCCACGCACGACACGCCCCAGAAGAGGATGCCGAGCACGATGAGCGCGGCGACGCTGACACCCGCGAGAGTCGACGGCCGCTCGTGCCATGCGGGTTCGGCGTCGCCGCTGGAGTCGTCGTCGCCGGTCACGGCCCCGATAGTAGCCGCGGGTGCCGAACGGCAACCCGGTCAGCCCAGCTGGGGGATGACCTCGCCTGCGAAGAACTCCACGTGGTCCAGATCGGACTGGTCGAGGACCTGGAGATAGACCCGTTGCACACCGGCTTCGGCAAACGCGTCCAGCTTGTCGGCGATCTCCGCGGGCGTGCCGGCCAGTGGAGAATTGCCGCGCAGCTCGTCGACCTCGCGACCGATGGCAGCGGCCCGGTTGGCGATCTCGGCGTCGTTCCGCCCCGCGCAGACCACGAATGCCGCCGAGTAGATCAGCGAGTCGGGGGCGCGCCCCGCGTCGGCGACCGCTGCCGCGACCCGGCCGTACTGGGTCTTGAGGGTGTCGAGGTCGACGAACGCGATGTTGAACTCGGCCGCGAACTTCGCCGTCAGCGCAGGCGTTCGCTTGGGTCCGCCACCACCGATGATGATCGGCGGGTGCGGGGACTGCGTGGGCTTGGGCAGTGCGGGCGAGTCCTTGATCGAGTACTGCGCGCCGGTGTAATCAAACGTCTCACCCGCCGGCGTCGTCCACAGCCCGGTGAGGATCTCCAATTGTTCGGTCAGCCGGTCGAAACGCTCGCCGAGCGGCGGGAACGGGATCGCGTATGCCTCGTGCTCGGCCTCGAACCAGCCGGCGCCGATGCCCAGATCCACACGGCCACCGCTCATCTCGTCGACCTGGGCCA
Source organism: Mycobacterium sp. (assembly GCF_032162605.1). Classification (GTDB taxonomy): domain Bacteria; phylum Actinomycetota; class Actinomycetes; order Mycobacteriales; family Mycobacteriaceae; genus Mycobacterium. Next base: position 8,509 of record NZ_JAVROT010000256.1, read on the forward strand.
CGGAGATGGCCAGCACTCCGGGATGGCGGAACGTGGCGGAGGTGACCATCGTGCCCAGCCTGATCGTCGACGTCTCGCGGGCGATGCCGCCCAGCGTCACCCAGGAGTCGGTCGGTCCTGGCAGGCCGTCGCCCGCCATCGCCAGGTAGTGGTCGGATCGGAAGAAGGCGGAGTAGCCGGCCGCCTCCGCGGTCTGAGCGACGGCGAGCTGGTCACCGTAGGTGGCACCCTGTTGCGGTTCGACGAATACGCGGAAGTCCATGTCCGCCATCTTAATCCCCCAAGTCGCTTCGCTCTCCCCCGCAAGCCGGGGGACCCCCAGCGCCGTAGGCTTAGAGCCCGCGCTTACCGCCGCGAACTGCCACGACGGCGTCGTCGTCACCGGAGAAGGTGAGTTTGGCCTCGTCGCGACCGGAGATGAACATCAGCAGCTCTCCAGGGTCGCCGGTGATTACCACGGTGGCTCCCTTGCCGAGGGCGGTGAGGGTCGTGCCGTCGGGTGTGCGCAGCGACACGTGCGCCGGACTCTTGGACATCGTCATCCGCGCCATCAGACTGACCTGCTTGGCCAGCGCCGAGGTCATGTCATCGTCGAGTATCCTTGGTTCCCAACTGCTTACGGCCCGTCGGACGTCCTCGTGGTGGATGAACATCTCGGCGACGTTGACGAAGGGGTCGAGCAGCTTGAACGGTGAGAAGAGGGGCGGCCCGGACGCGATCTGGTCGAGCAGCACGTTCCAGTCGTTCTCGGCGGCCACCTGGTTCTGTACGCGTTCGGTGTAGTCCGCGAACTTCGGGATCAGGATGCCTGGCGCCGCATCGAGTCGCCGCTCCCTGACGACGAGGTGGGCGGCGAGGTCACGGGTGGTCCAGTCCCCGCAGAGCGTGGCTTGTCCCGGCCCGACGCCTCGCATGGTGGTGACGAGGGCGGCGCGTTCCTGCTGGGCTGCGCTTTTCCTGTTGATGGTCATGAGTGTCCTTCGTCTAGTGCGCGGTCCAGATTGATGGCGCCCGTGGCGCTCTCTTGATCTTGCCCGTGCACCTCGGCGACGTGGCTAAACGCTCAGAAGACTTCGACACCTTGGATTGCGACGAACATTCCATGTCCGGTCCCGTCATTGGTGAATCGCGTGCCGTCCTTCGTTGAGACGATCGTCCACCCTAAGGCGGAGTAAGTGCGGTAGTCGATGGTGACGACGGGGATGTCGCCGAGATTGCCGGAGATCCACTCGAGCTGGCCGCCCGCGGTGAGGCGCACTCCGTTGGCGGGGACGCCGCTCACCGTCGGCGGGTTGGTGAACGGGGCCTCGCAGCCCACCTCCGTGGCATTGATCTGACAACGGGTCTGGCCGGACTTGGTCGTGATGAAGACGTAGCCGTTCTGTGGGGGCAGCCCTTCGGCGGCCGGTGGGGGCGTTGCGGAGCGGGAAGGCGTCGGGGACGTGCGCGTCGGCGTCGTGCGCGACGGCTGCGACGTGGGGAAGCTCGGTTCGGTCGGGTTCCCGGCGTTGCCCTGCGGCTTGCCGCCAACCGTGGATTGGCAGCCGACGAGGAGCGCCCCCGCGACGAGCACGCCTACCGCTGACAGTCGCGCCCTCATCGACGTCAAGGCTACGCAGGTTGTGACGGAAGTGGCTGCAGTGACTCACCCGCATTGAGCGTCGGAGGCGCTCAATCGAACAGGTCGGGCTGCTCCCGCGTGATCTTGGCGAACAGCGGCTGGAAGCTGAACCAGCCCGCGAAGTGGCTGCCGACCTGACCCCGCGTGTGCCTGGCCATCTCGTCGTCGATCAGAACCGGGGTGCCCGCGGCCTCGGCCATCAGCTGGGCCTGGCACGACCGCTCCATCGTGATGAACCACCAGGCTGCCTCCTCGACGGAGTGCCCGACGGTGAGGAGACCGTGATTGCGGAGGATGGCGGCCTTGCCGTCGCCGAGCGCATGCGCGATGCGCTTGCCCTCCTCGACGTCGAGGACGACCCCGGAGTAGGCGTCGAAGAGGGCGTGATCGTCGTAGAACGCGCAGGCGTCCTGAGTGAGCGGATCCAGCAGTCGCGCGAGGGTCGACCAAGTCTTGCCGTAGACCGAGTGGGAGTGCGCGGCCCCGATCACGTCCGGGCGGGCCGCGTGCACCTGGGAGTGGATCGCGAACGCCGCCTGGTTCACCGGCATGTCCCCGTGCACGACGGCGCCGTCGTGCCGGACGAGCAGAAGGTCACTCACCCGGATGTGGCCGAAGTGCATGCCGAACGGGTTCACCCAGAAGTGGTCGGTCATCTCGGGATCTCGGGCGGTGATGTGTCCGGCCACGCCCTCGTCGAACCCGAAGCGACTGAACAGCCGGAAGGCTGCGGCGAGGTTCTGCTTGCGATGGAGGCGTTCCTCCTCGACGGTGCGGTCCGTGCGTGGCAGCAACGCGGCCACGTTGCCACCCGCGAGCCTCTGCGCGTCTTCAATTCCGGTGTCGACCACGGCGGTCTCCTTCGGCCAATGCCGGTCGGTCGGCCGGCTTACGGCTCAGTCGATCGTACGTCGCCATGTTGTGTCCCCCCTGGCAAGCACTCCACAAAGGCAAAGCGCGCCACAAAAGCACCAAGCCCTCCCCGGGGATGTTCGGGAGGGCTTGGTGAGCTTTGGGTTTAGCGGCTTTAGCGGTCCTGCAGGTTGGCGATGTGCTGCGGGCCGTGGTGGTTGTGCCAGCCGGGGGCAGCCGTGGGGGCCGCGTGTGCGTGGGATTCGGGGCTGTAGGAGTAGCCGGGGCCGGTGGGGGCTTGGCCGCCGGTGGCGGTCGCGTTGGCCATGCCGGCCAGGCCGAGGGCGGCGCCGCCGATCATTCCGGCGGTGATGGCGGGGAGGGCGCAGTAGCGGGCGAAGTTGCGGGCGATGTTCGTCATGTTTTCAATCCTTTTGTCTGAGTGGGTGTTTCGGTTCCTGGCCGGTTGTGTTCCGGCGATGAGATAACTATGTCTCAGCCGTGAGGTGGTGTCTGTCGGGCGACTGGTGGAGCGGGCGGTTGAACCTCGTATCCCCCGATTGGTGGACACGGCGAGCGGTCGGGGCGCGAGTTCTGCGCGAGGGTCGTGCTTCGCGTCGCGGCGCAGCCGTGGTGCAGAACTCGGCGGCGGGGGAGGGGACAGCGCGCTGGGATCAGAGCGCGGCGTCGTCCGCAGCGTCGAGACGCACCAGCTCCGAGCGGGATGACATGCCGAGCTTCGTGAAGATCTTGTGCAGGTGGTAGTCGATGGTGCGCGGGCTGAGGAACAGCTCCGCGGCGATCTCGCGGTTCGTTCCGCCCGCGCCGACGAGTCGCGCGATCTGCAACTCCTGGGGCGTCAACTGACTGATCGTGCTGGGATCGCGCTTGCGGGCCGTCTCTCCGGTGGCTTGCAGTTCGACGCGTGCGCGCTCGGCCCACGGCGTCGCGCCGAGCCCCTCGAACGTCTCGCAGGCGGCGCGCAGGTGGGTGCGGGCCTGCGTGCGGTTGCCTGCGACATTCGTGCAGAATCCCGCCTGATTTTGCGGATCAGACAGTTGGGGTGCGGTGGACCCAGGGCTTCGCCTGCTCGAGTTGGCTGGCGACGCGGAACAGGACGTCCTCCCGGCCGTAGGCGGCAACGAGCTGCACACCCACCGGCAGCCCGTCTGCCGTCCATTCCAGCGGAAGGCTAACTGCCGGTTGGCCACTCATGTTGAAGGGCGGAGTGAACGGAACGAACTCGCCTGCGCGCTGCATCGTCGTCATCGGGTGCTCGGGGTCGTTGACGATGGTGCCCAGCTTGATCGGTAGTTCGGCAAGCGTCGGCGTGAGAAGCAGGTCCCAGCCGTCGTGCCACCACGACTGCATCCCGCGCCGGAACTGGGTGACGGACGAGAGCGCGAGTGCGTAGTCGATTGACGAGAAGTGGTCGGCGAACTCGGCTTGAACCACGTTCATCGGTTCCATTTCGTGGTCCGCGAGTGGACGGCCGAGTTGCTCGGAGAAGCGGCGTTTCGACAGGCCCATGTTCGCACTCCACAGCGCACCGAAGGTTGATCCGAAAGATCTGTCCTCCAACACCTTTGGCCAGGCCGGCTCGACGTCGTGCCCGAGCAACTCGAGCAGCGAGCCGACTGCCTGCGCTGCCGCGGTGCACTCCGGGTCGACCGAACCGCCCTGCGGATGGTGGTCGAGGATGCCGATGCGCAGCCGGCCGGGATCCGCGCCCAGTTCCTCGACGTACGGCCGCGTCGGGGCCGGTGCGATGACAGTGTCGCCGATCCCGGGCCCGTGCGTCGCGTCGAGCAGCGCGGCACTGTCGCGCACGGTCCGGCTCACGCAGTGTTCGACGGCCAGCCCGCTCTCGTCGCGTACCGGGCCGAGGGTGATCCTGCCCTGGCTCGGCTTGAGGCCGACGAGGCCGCAGCACGACGCGGGAATGCGAATCGATCCGCCGCCGTCGCTGGCGTGGGCGAAGGGAACCATCCCGGACGCGACCGCCGCCGCTGCGCCGCCGCTGGATCCACCGGGTGTGCGGGTGGTGTCCCACGGGTTGTGGGTGGCTCCCCACGCAACCGGCTCGGTGGTTGGGACGCTGCCGAGTTCGGGACTGTTCGTCCGCCCGGCGATGACGAGCCCGGCGGCGCGGTGCCGGCTGACCAGCGTGGTGTCGGCGTCGGCGATGACGTGCGCCTCCTTCAGCGCGACGTTGCCGTTGCTGATTCGCTGACCGGCATAGGCGGCGAAGAGGTCCTTGATCAGGAAGGGCACGCCGCGGAACGGACCGTCGGGCAGGTCGCTGTTGGCGGTCTCACGTGCATGCTCGAACCAGCGGATCACGACGGCGTTGAGGGACGGGTCGGTGCGCTCGATGCGGTCGATGGCGGCTTCGAGCAGCTCTGGCGGTGACACCTCGCCGGAGGCGACGAGGGCCGCCTGGTCGATCGCGTCCATCCATCGGGTCTGATCAGCGAGTGTGCTCAAGCGCCTTCCAATCCTGTTCTAGCCTGCTCGATCTGGTCGAGAGCGTATCTGGCAATGTCGGCGACAGTCGTCGCTGCGCCCTCACGCGCAAGCGATTCATAGGTCTGGTCGCCGAGGACCTCGTGAAGGTGGGTGATTGTGCTGTGGAACTGAGGCAATCCTGCAGTCAGCGGACTGAATGCGAACCCGATGACAGTGGCCGCCGGCTCGTATCGGCCAACCCCGTCCAACTGGGCTGCGAGCTCACCAAGGGCGACCCGCAGGTTGGCGGCGTTGCCCGCGTCGTGATAGTTGCGAACCGCCACACCGATGTGTTCGAGTGCCGCCAGCGGGTCACCAGATTCGGCCTCGAGGCGCGACAGGCCGAGCGCGAGCTGTGTCTCGTTGAAGCGGTTGCCGCTCTCCTGAGCGGTAGTCAGACCCCGGCGAAGCGCGCTCAGCGCAGCCGCTGGGTCGGCGGCGTGGAAGGTAAGCCCGTAGACGAAGAGCGCGAAGGACAGAGCATAGGGATTGCGGGTCGCCTCGGCGGCAGCGACGAGACCGTCCGCCGCAGCCATCGACTCCTCCTCAGAACCTGCGGCCACTAGTGCGAGTACGAGGCAAGTCCTGGTGAGGGTGCGCGTATCGCGATGTCGTGCGAGTTGGGTGCGGCACCAATCAACCCACCGTTCGGCTTGGCCGATGTACATGTACGCGGCCCCGAGCCAGCCTTCGACGCCGTACGGAACCTCAAGGCGGCCATCACCGATGACGGCTTGACCGGCGTCGCTGTAGCGGACGGCGGCCTCGATGCGTCCCGGCATCCAACACTGAGATGCCGCTACATAGATGCTGGCGAGCCGGCGATGGTCGGCGGCGCAGGCAGGCGCGACCAGCTCTTCGGCCCAGGCAATTGGCTCATAGCTCTCGGTCCCGCTGCCGAGGAACATTGCATATGTCGCGATGGCGGCGGCGTCGTCGAGATCGCCGTGGTCGGCAGCCCACCGAAACGCGGTACGCAGGTTCGCCAGCTCGACAGCGAACCAGTCATAGGCCTCTCGCTGTCGGGGGCCGTCCCACAATTCGAGGATGTCGGCTTCGCGACTGGCGAAACGACGGGCATGTGCGGTGCGCGCTACCGGCGCCCCGCCGTGGACCGTCAGCTGCTCTTCGGCGAATTGGCGGATGGTCTCCAGCATCGAATAGCGCGTCCGCGCCGCCGATCGGTTGGCGGTGAGAAGGGATTTGCGTACCAGCGCATCGAGGTTGTCCAGTACAGCATATTCGTCGGTGGCGTCGGAGCCGACTATCGCGCAAGCGCTTTCGAGATCGAATCCGCCCGCGAACACTGAACAGCGTTCGAGTAGTTGCCTTTCCGTATCGTTGAGCAGGTCGTAGGACCATTGCACGGCATGGCGCAACGTCTGATGGCGTTCCAGCCCCCGCCGTGACCCCACCAACAGTCGGAAGCGGTGATCGAGTCGAGACGCAACCTCGCTCATCGTCATCGACGCCATGCGGGCGGCGGCCAGTTCGATTGCCAATGGGATCCCGTCCAGACGGCAGCAGATCTCCCGCGCCACGGTCGCTTCTTCCGCCGTCGTGATCGAAAAATGTTTCACCACAGTGCGAGCGCGATCGACGAACAGCGTCACCGCGGCCGATTCGGCATCCGACCCGATGTCCAGTGAGGGCACGGTCCACAACTGTTCGTCGGCGATGCCCAGTCCCTCGCGGCTGGTGGCCAGGATCTTCACCGTCGCCGAGTAGCTGAGAATTGTCTCGATCAACTCCGCGGCGGCGTCGAGTAGGTGCTCGCAATTGTCGAACACGAGAAGCCGGCCCCGGCCGTCCTGAGCAGCGGCCACACTGTCGGCGACGGTCATTCCCGGTTGTTGAGTGATGCCCAACACTGCCGCGACCGCGTCGGGCAACGCGCCAGGGTCGGACACGCTCGCGAGTTCAAAAACCCATACACCATCGGGCAATTCAGCTGCGATGTGTGCGGCAACCTCCCAGGCCAGGTGGGTCTTGCCGACGCCGCCGACCCCGGTCAGCGTGACCAGCCTGTGGTTTCGCAATGCAGTGCGCACGCCGGCGAGTTCCTGTTCGCGGCCGATCAGCCTGGTGGGGGCAGGGCGCAGGTTGCCGGGCGACAGCTCGAGAGTCTTGAGCGAGGGGAACTCTGTCTGCAAGCCCTCGGCGCGCGCCTGAAACAGCTCAACCGGTGCCGGCAGGTCTCTCAGTCGCCGTGCCCCCAGATCGATGAAGCCCACGCCGCCGAGCAGTCCTGCGGTGGACTCGGCTACCAGGATCTGACCGCCGTGTCCGGCAGCCATCACTCTCGCCGCGCGATTGAGTGCGACGCCGAAATAGTCCACTCCTCGCAACTCGGCTTCGCCGGTGGCGATGCCCATCCGGACGGGTAACTCCAATGTCCGCTGTGCCGCGATGGCGGCTTCGACTGCGGCGCGTGGTGAGGCGAACGCGGCGCACACGCCGTCGCCGGTGTGCTTGAACAACCAACCACCATGTGCCGCAATCACTTCGTGTAGCACCTCGTCGTGTGCCGCGAGAGCTTCCCGCATCGTGTCGGCGTCGGCTTCCCAGCGACGAGTGGATCCCTCGATGTCGGTGAACAGGAAGGTCACGACGCCCGACGGCGGGCTAGTCACGACCGGACACCTCGGCGCGGGCCAGGTCGATTTGCTCGTAGGCGTATCTGGCCATCGCGGCGGTGGTCATCGACTTGCCCTCGCGGGCAAGCCTTTCGTAGGCCAAGCCGCCAAGGACTTCGAGCAGGTTGGCGAACGCGGCATCGACCTCGGGGAACGTCGCGCTGACGAAGGGGTTGAGTGCGAAGCCGGCGATGGTCGCTGCCGGTTCGTGGCGTCCGAGCCGGTGCATGAGCACGGCGAGGATAGCCAGAGCGTTACGCATGTTGGTGGTGTTGCCATAGTCGTGGTACTCGCGAATCGCCAGAGTCAGGTAGTCGAAGGCGGCGAGCGGGTCGCCCGATGCCGCCTCGACGCGGGCCGCAGTCGCCATCAGATGTGACCGATTGGCGCGATTGCCACTGTCTTGAGCGATGATCAGACCCCGGCGGAGGGCGTCCAGCGCGGCGGCGGGATCGGCGACGGAGAAGGCGTAGCCGTAGGCGAATAGGGCGAACGAGAGGGCATAGGGGTTGCCGCTCGCTTCGGCCGCTTCGATGATTCCTTCCGCGGCGGTGGTTGCCTCGTCGACACGGCCTGCCACCACGAGGCTGAGCACGAGACTCGACCTGGTGAGCCGGTAGGCGTCGTGACCGCGCGCCAGCTGGGCCCGGTACCACTCGATCGCTTGATCTGGCCGGCCGCCGGTCACGTGGGCGCCGCCGAGCAGGCCCTCTATCCCGAAGGGCGTCTCTCTGACACGGCGCCGGCCGAGCTCCAGACGGGCGCGGTCGGCGTAGCGGACGGCGTCTTCGATCCGTCCGGTCATCCAGCAACCCGAGGCCAGAGAGCACAGGGCCCCGAGCCGAGGATGGTCGACGGTGGCGGCCGGCTCGATGAGTTCTTCGGCCCAGGTGAGTGGTTCGAGATTCTCGACCGCGAGGCCGAGGAACCCCGCGTACATTGCGATGGGCGCAGCGGTATTGAGGTCGTCGTTGTCGGTGGCGCACCGAAACGCGGTTCGCAGATTGGCGAACTCGAGGGCGAACCAGTCGTAGGCCTCCCTCTGGCGGGGGCCATCCCACAGGGCGAGGACGGTAGCGCCACGCCCCCCGAAGTGGAGGGCGTGGGCAGTTCGCGCCTCGTTTGCCTCACCCCGTGCGACGAGTTGCTCGTCCGCGAACTGGCGAATGGTCTCCAGCATCGAATACCGGGCCCGGTCCGAGGACCGATCGACGATGAGCAGCGACTTGCGAATCAGGGCATCCAGCAGGTCCAGGATGGCGAATTCGTCGGCCTCGTCGGAAGGACCGACCGCGCAGGCACTTTCGAGGTCAAACCCACCGGCGAAGACCGAACACCGCTCCAACAGTTCCTGCTCTGCTTCGCAGAGGTGGTCGTAGGACCAGGCCACCGCGTGGCGCAATGTCTGGTGGCGCTCCAGACCACGCCGAGACCCGACCAACAGTCGGAACCGTTGATCGAGACGGTCGCGGACATCGCTGGCGGTCATCGACGACACGCGCGATGCCGCGAGTTCGATCGCCAGCGGGATCCCGTCGAGACGCCCGCAGATCTCCACGACCGCGGCCGCCTCCCCGGCCCGATCCGTCGAGAAGCGTGGCGCGACACTGCAAGCGCGTTCGACGAACAACGCGACCGCTGCTGAGTCCGATCCGCCCGTCACGTCCAACGAGGGCACCGGCCACAGGTGCTCGTGGGCCACGCCAAGGCCTTCCCGGCTGGTGGCCAGGATTGTCGTCGTCGTGGACCGGGAGACGATGGCCTCGACGAGATCTGCGACGGCGTCGAGGAGGTGTTCGCAGTTGTCGAAGACAAGCAGCCGCACGCGGCCCTCCTGCGCGGCAGCCACACTCTCGGTCAGGGTCATACCGGGTTCCTGGGTGATACCGAGCAAGGATGCCACCGCGTCGGGCACCGCGCCTGGATCGCTGACCGCGGCGAGTTCGAAAAGCCATATGCCGTCGGGGAATTCACCAACAAGCTGCGTGCCGACCTCCACCGCCAGGCGAGTCTTGCCGACCCCGCCGACACCGGTCAACGTCACCAACCGATGCGCTCGGACGCTGGCAACCACGTCGGCGACTTCCGCCTCCCGGCCGATGAAACTGGTTACCGGTGGACGCAGGTTCCCCGGTGACGGGTCTTGCGCCCACAATGGCGGGAAGTTCCTTCGCAGGCCGTCGGCGTGGACCTGGAACACGCCGACCGGGGTCGCTAGGTCGCGCAGCCGACGTAGGCCTAGATCGAGGAGGTCGACGCCGTTGAGCAGGCTCGCAGTCGAGTCGGCCAACAGGATCTGTCCGCCGTGGCCGGCGGCCATCACCCGCGCGGCGCGGTTGAGCGCCACCCCGAAGTAATCCGTTGCGCGCAGTTCCGCTTCGCCGGTGGCGATGCCCATCCGGACCGGCAACTCCAACGCCCGCTGGGCGGCGATCGCGGCGTCGACGGCGGCCCGCGGTGAATCGAACGCGGCGCACACCCCGTCGCCGGTGTGCTTGAACAGCCAACCTTCGTGTACCTCAATGGTTTTACGGAGCACCTCGTCGTGCGCAGCCAACGTCGCCCGCATCTGATCGGCGTCTGTCTCCCATCGACGCGTCGACCCCTCGATGTCGGTGAACAGGAACGTCACCACTCCAGACGGTGGATTCATGACTCTGATACCTCAGCACGGACCTGGTCAATGTGGTCGAGTGCGTACCGCGCTACCTCGGCGGTGGTCATCATTTCGCCTGCACGGGAGAGGGATTCGTAGGCGCCCTCGCCAAGGACATCACGCAGATCGTCGATCGTGGTAATGAGCTCCGGCACGGCGGCCGCTGTAAATGGGTTGACGGCGAATCCGGCGATCGTCGCTGCTGATTTGTAACGGCCGAGCCGGTCGAAGAGGGCAGCCAAGACAGCCAGGGGGCTACGGATGGTCGTGGTGTTGCCGGAGTCGTGGAGGTTGCGGATCGCCAGCGCGAGATATTCGAGCGCGGCCAGCGGGTCACCGGATTTGCCTTCGACACTGGCTAGGCAGATCTCCAGCTGCGACTCGTTGGCGCGGTTGCCGCTGTCCCGGGCCATCGCGAGACCTCGTCGCAGGGCATCGAGCGACTTCAGTGGATCGGCGCGACGGTAGGCGAGCCCGTAGGCAAACAATGCAAAGGTGACCGCATAGGGATTTCGGCTGGCCTCAGCGGTCTCGATGAGGCCGCTCGCGGTTGCCGTCGCTGCGTCATCAGAACCGGTGACAGCCAGTGCGAAGACGAGGCATGACTGGGTGAGGGCGTGGGTGTCACCTCCGCGGTTGAGCGTGGTACGGCACCACTCGGTCGCCCGTTCGGGTTGGCCGGAATTCATGTACGACGTGCTCAGCAAGCCTTCGGCCCCGAAGGGCACCGCAGCGCCGCCACCGTCGACCAGCAGTCGGCCGACGTCGCTGTACTGGACGGCCGCCTCGATCCGCCCTGGCAACCAACACTGCGATGCCATCACATACAACGCCGCGAGCCGGGGGTGGCCGGTTGCTCGTGCGGGCTCGATGAGCTCTTCAGCCGAGGCCACGGGTTCGTAGTTGTCGATCCTGTAACCGAGGAACCACGTGCCCGTGACGATCGCGGCCGCGGCCTCGAGGTCACCGCGGTTGGTGGACCACCGAAACGCCGTCCGTAGGTTGGCCAGTTCGATGGTGAACCACAGGTAGGACTCCTTCTGGCGGGGACCGTCCCATAGGTCGAGGAGATGTTTCTCGAGCCCCGCAAAGTGTTGCGCGTGCGCATCGCGGGCGGTAGTCGCGTTGCCGCCTGCACTGAGCTTCTCGGCGGCGAACTCACGGATCGTCTCCAACAGCGAGTACCGGGTGAGGCTGCCCGATCGGTCGGCAACGAGGAGCGACTTGCGCACCAGGGCATCGAGCAGATCCAGTACGACGTATTCATCTGAGGCAGTGTTGCCGTCCGGGTCCGCGGATGCTGCCACGGCGCAGGCGCCCTCGACGTCGAATCCGCCGGCGAACACGGAGATGCGTTCCAGTAGAGTCTTTTCCGCGTCGTCGAGCTGGTCGTAGGACCATTGCACGGTATGGTGCAATGTCTGGTGGCGCTCGGGAGCCCGCCGTGATCCGACCAGCAGTCGAAATCGATGATCGAGACGATCACGGACTTCGGCCGCCGTCATCGACGCCATGCGGGAGGCCGCCAACTCGATGGCAAGCGGGATTCCGTCCAGGCGGCGGCAGATCTCCACGACCGCGGCCGCGTCGCAGGTCCGAGCCAAGGACATCCGCGGCGCCACGGCACGGGCACGTTCGACGAACAGTCGCACCGCCGCCGAGCCAGTGCCGCCGCCGGTATCCAACGAGGGCACCGGCCACAGCTGCTCACCGACGACCCCGAGTCCTTCGCGGCTGGTGGCCAGAATCTTCGCGCTCTCGGAGCGCGCGAGGATCGCCTCGATCAGAAGAGCCGCGGCGTCAAGCACGTGTTCGCAGTTGTCGAACACCAACAACCGGACCCGGCCCTCCAACGCAGCAGCCACGCTGTCGGTCAGGCTCCTTCCTGGCTGCTGGGTGATGCCCAGCACCGATGCCAC
>NZ_JAVROT010000257.1:0-7991 GCF_032162605.1 Mycobacterium sp.
GCCAGCACGGCCAGCGCGAACGCGATGTCGGTGGCGATGGGCACCGCCCAGCCGTCGAGGTTCTCGGGGTGGCCCGCGGCCAGGTTGGTGCCGACGTAGATGGCGGCGGGCACGATCATCCCGCCAAGGGCGGCAGCGATCGGCAGGGCCGCACGCGCAGGGTCGCGCAGGTCGCCCGCGACGAACTCGCGCTTGAGTTCCAGTCCCACCACGAAGAAGAAAATCGCCAGCAGTCCGTCGGCGGCCCACGACGCAAGGGTCAGCCTCAGGTGCAAAGCCTCAGGGCCGAACGCGAACTCCGACACGTCGCGGTAGACGTGCGACCACGGGGAGTTCGCCCACACCAGCGCCGTCGCGCCTGCGATCAGCAGCAGCACCCCACCAACGGTCTCGCGGCGCAGGATCTCGGCGAGCCGGTTGGCCTCCGACCAGGAGCCGCGCGCCAGCAGTCGCTGACGGATGCGGTTCCTTCGACTGCTCATGGCCTTCTCCGGGATCGGCATTCGACGTCGCCGACCAGGCTTCCCGGCACACCGACGACCAATTTATCAGCGACCCGTTCTTGGCGACCCCGTTCTTGGAGAGGAAGCGGCGAAACAGCGGTACGGCGACGGCCACGTTGTAGACGATGCCGACGACGACGTACGGCCACCAGATGCCATTGTCGCTGGCCACCCAGAACGCCTTGGCGGCCCAGTACGGCGGCAGCAGACCGAAGGCGAGGTTCCATCCGGACTGGATGAACCACGGCAGGCAGGGCAAGCCAGCGATGAGCATGCCCAACGCGCGGACCGCAGCAAGGCCCTGAATCTTGTTGCCCGCCACGGCCAGGATCAACAACATGCTCACCACCGCAGACAGCCCGGCCAGCTCCTCTACACCAATCAGAACGTCGTTCTCGCCCCGCTGGCGGCCGCCGAGGCGGGGATCGCCGCCACCGGGCACGACAGCCTGGCCCGGCACCGCCTCACCCAGATGCGCGACTTCTACACCTTCCTTCTCGCCGAATTCCCGCGTTGCTGGACCGTTGGCACGAGCAGTCGCTTGCGGCGCGGTCGGACGCTACGTAGGCCCCATTCGAGGACCGCAGTCGCCCAGGCTGAGCACCATGGCGTCGACCAGGGGAACTACCGTCATTGAACGTGAGAGCGTCGTCGATGCTCCCGCCGACGAGGTGTGGCAACGAGTCGTCACGCCCGAGGGCATCAACGACGAACTACGCTCCTGGATGGCGATGTCGATGCCGCGCGGGGCTGAATCGATGACGGTCGACAACGCCCCGATCGGCAGAGCCTGGCTGCGCCTGTTCGGCGTGTTGCCCTTCGACTACGACCGGCTCACCATCGTCGAGCTGCAGCCGGGACGTGCATTCCGTGAGGAATCGACGATGCTCAGCATGCGCCGATGGCAACACGAACGCAGCGTTACCCCGACGGCAGCGCCAAAGCCGTTGTCCACGATCGCATTACCTTCCACCTGCGGGCAGGGCTCCGTCTCGCCACGCCGGCGGTCGCGGCCGCCGTCGGTGCGCTGTTCGGCACCGGCACCGGCGACTGCAACGGCACTTCGCCGCGGGTTAGCGCGTGAGCACCGTGGAGCCATGCGCCTGACCGCATCACGAGACACGCCCAACACGCTGACCGACGTCCGGCATCACATTAGGGGGACACGCCCTAATCGAGATGTGCGGTGACCGCCACCACTTTGCCCATCGGCGCGTCATCTTCCGGAGTCGGCAAACCGTACTGTCCGAACAGGCTCACACGCGTCTGCTCGGCAACGCTCCAGCCTTGGGCGGCAAGGTAATTCCGTACTGGGTGGCGCTCGCCGCTGTAGATGAGTCGGGCGGTGTCGATGTCGATGCCATTGACCCTCCAGCGAGCGTCAGCGGCTGTTCGTCGACTCACTTCGTCGAGATAGTCCGGGTGATACTCGGTGGCAAGTCGCGATTGTGGGGCACTCAGCGACGTAATGGTGTCGAACAGGTGGTCTTGGGCGTCCGGCGGAAGATACATCAACAATCCTTCTGCACTCCATGCCGTCGGCCGTAATGCATCAAATCCTTTTCCGCGCAGCGCTGCTGTCCAATCGTCGCGAAGATCGCACGCGACTGGCCGGTGGCTTGCCAGCGGCGCCACGCCCAGCCCGGAGAACACGCCCGCCTTGAAGGAAAGAACGCTCGGCAGATCCACTTCATAGATGACGGTCCCCTGCGGCCAGGGCAATCTGTAGGCGCGCGAATCCAGGCCGGCCGCCAGTATCACGACCTGGAGGACACCGGAATTCGTGGCGGCGGTGAAGAACTCGTCGAAGAATCGGGTACGCACGGCGAACGAATCGATCGTGGGTTGCAGCCGCAAGTCACTGCCGAGTCCGGCGTCTGCCGGGGGCGTTCCGAGTTGGACCATGCGGCTGAGGGATTCAATGCCGACCGCCTCAACCAGTGGCGCCGCCCATGGGTCGTTGATGATGGCGTGTGGTTGCCGGGTCGCCACAGCCCGCGCCGCGGCAACCATCGTGGCCGTTGTTCCCACGCTGGATCGGAGGTCCCAGCTGTCGTGATCAGTACGGGTCATTTCATTCCCTGCTCAGTCAACTGCCTTGCGACACAGGATCGAAGGCGTACACAACAAGTTTTCGCCTCGAGACTCAGAACTTCCTGAGCGACGGCGTAGGATTCGCCGCGAGAATGGGGCAATTCGCCCGGCACAAGTCCGGTCAATCGGCGTGTTGGCGCCGCGGCTTGACGACTTACATCCCTGGGATGTCTACAGACAGCAGCCCCGCCCGGTTCTTGGTCTTTGTTGATCGTTGGATGAATTCGGCTGGTCAGGTCGGTTTGAGTCGGGTCAGAGCCAGCGTGAGTAGTTCGGCCCATGGGGCGTGTGCGGAGAGCCGGAGCCTGGTTCGGCGGGCGTGATGTGCGATGCGTGCGGCGATCGTGAACAGTCGAAGCCGCAGTCGTTTGTGTCCCGCCGCCGCGCGGGATGGCCGTGCAGCGCGAGCATCTGCATCCATGTGGTGAGTTCCATGGCGAGTTGCACGATCGCGCACCAGATCTGGTTCTGGCCGAAGCCGTGTAGCGGAAGGTTGTGCAGGCCGGTATCTTTCACGACGCGGATGCGGTCATCGCAGCGGGCGCGGCGGCGGTTGCGCATCTCGAGATCGGGCAGTTGCCCGCGGGTGAGGCGCAGCCGGGCGCCGAGGTGCGGGCGTTCTTTTCTCACGATCACCCGCATCCCGTCGGGTTAGCCGGCCAGGTCCAGCACGACTCTAGACACATCAGCCAGAGGCTCTATATCGTAATGGCCAAACCATTAACATTAGGAAGGCCTACGCGGGCGCGCTGCGCCATTTCTCAACCAACCGCTCGTTACATCGACGGGTAAGTGGGCGGCCGGGTCGCCCGGCCAGAGAGGGTCGTTCGATGCCTGAAAGCCTTGGCACTTATCGACTTTCGCCGCTCCAGCTCAAGGGCAGGCGAACAGAAGAATTGGCTTCGGTATGGCGGTCTGATCTTTATACCATGAGTGTTTACTATCACATCGGGGAGAGAGAACGGAACCCCGTTTATGCCCTTCAAAACGGCCGCCGCGCCCATCGCTGCGGCATCGGGCCAGGCTGCCCCGGTGCGCAGATGCCTATGCGATCAGGTGTCGGCGCCAACCTTCCTTCGCACCTCGTCATGTGATAAACATCATCCGTCCGATTGGTAAGTCCATAAGACCGTGCGAGACGATCAGCAGCAGCATCGCAGACGATCACTGCTAACGGACCCTTGACACCGTGCGCGAGGTAGGTAGATGAGGTACGTGGAGAAGACGACCGTCCGTGCGGAGATCACTCCGCCCACCTCATTCCCCGATGCCACGCCGGAACACGGCCACCCACCTGGGCATCACCGTGAGCCCGCGCGCGCCGCCGCGAACGCGGCAGCGGACGGACTCGAATGGCTTACTCTCCACTCGGCGGGCTTGGACGTCGGGTCGGCGACGTCGCATCTGACGATCTCGCGTGTGCTCCTCAGGCGGCGCGGGGAAGAGCTGTCGAACCAGTGGGTGGTTGTCGAGTGGACCGAGCTTTATCGATCAGGCGTTGCCCTCACCCCGTATCGGACCGACACGCGAATCGACGCCGACTGGCTTGAGGGCCTCTTCGATGACGCCTACCGCGGCGAGGGTTACCGATGGATCAACGGCCAGCGTGGGCCCGGCGTCGCCTACTGGTACGGGCGACTCTTCCCAGACTTGCTCGCCTGGGAGCGGCTCGACTCGAACGACGACCGCGGTGCCGGCAGTAAACCGTTCGCATTCAGTTCGCCGGGACCGACATGAGCGCACATATGTCGGTGTTCGCGCCGCGCACCTACAAGAAGGCTCATCGCCATGGCCCCGGCCGCGCGATCCTGATTCCCGGCGGGGAGGGCTACTCGGTCATGTGGCCAGAGGGTAGCGACATTGATATGTACGTGGCGCGCACGAGCCAAAGTGTCAACGGTCAGACTGGTTCCCGACTCGTCCCAGGCGTTGCCGTCAAGAACCCGTCAAAGACGTGCCTAGAGGCTTAGTCCAGTAGTGACTGCCTTGCGGTTGTCGCACCGCGTGGGAACGCACATTGTGCGATCAAATAATCTGTGGTGCAGTTCGTTTCCGGATTTGCAGGAGGCAGGGCTCCGTATCGCCACCCAGGTGGTCGCGGCCGGCGTCGGTGCGCTGTTCGCGCACCGGTATCGGCGGCTACAACGTCACTTCGCAGAGCGTTAGCGCGTGAGTACCGCGACGCACTCGACGTGGTGGGTCAGCGGAAACGAGTCGAACACCCGCAGCTCCTCGACTGCGTACCCGTGGCCGCGGTACAGACCGACGTCGCGTGCAAAGGATGCTGCCTCGCAACCGATGTGGATGATCCGCGGCACGCAGGCGGCGGCCAGCAGGTCGATGACCTCACGGCCGGCGCCGGTCCGCGGCGGATCGAGCACGGCGACGTCGGCACGGCCGGGCTGTCCGGTCAACGCGCGGCGCACGGAATCGGTGACCACTGACACGTGACCGAGGTCCGCGAGCGCCGCACGGGCCGCCCGCGACGAACCACGCGATGTGTCGACGGTCAGCACGTGCCCCGACTCACCGACCGATTCCGCCAGCACCGCAGCGAAAACCCCTGCGCCGCCGTACAAGTCCCAGGCGGTCATGCCGGAGCTGAGCTGCGCCCACTCCCGCACCAGAGCGCTGTACTCTCGTGCGGCGTCGCGGTGCGCCTGCCAGAACGCCGTGACCGGCACGGTCCACGTCCGGTCGCCCACTCGTTGCGTCGCCTCGTAATTCCCCTCGACCGCCTGGGTCGACGCCTTGCGATCCGAACGCGGCCCCGTCCGCACGACGTGCCGCGTCCCCTGGTCGTCCAATGCGACGTGAAGCTGCGCCCCCGGCGGCCACGTCGAAGCATCGAGACCCGCCAACATGCCAGCCGGCAGCTGCCCGCACGCGAGATCGGTGACCAGATCGCTGCTGTGATACCGGTGGAAGCCGGCGCGGCCGGCCTGGGGTCCTTGGCCGCCGACGTCCAGACGCACCCGGGTGCGCCAGCCCGTCGGGCCCGCCGACCCGACCACCTCGGCCTCGCCCGCCCACTCGTGGCCGCCAAGGCGCTCGAGCTGATTGGCCACCACGTCGCCCTTGAGCCGGCGCGCGGCCTGCGGGGTGGCGAAGGCCAGGTCGCAGCACCCCGATCCGTCGACTCCCGCGATAGGGCACAGCGAGTCGATGCGGTCGGCCGACGGTTCGACGACCTCGAGGACCTCGGCGTGCCAATGACTTCCACGCTGTTCGGTCACCCGCGCGCGGACCACCTCACCCGGCAGGGCGTAGCGGACGAACACGACGCGGCCGTCGTGCCGAGCCACACAACTCCCGCCGTTCGCCGGCGCACCGACGGTCAGCGTGAGTTCGGTTCCCGGGTCCTGCCCTATGGCCATCAACCGAGGAACCCGCGTCGCGCGTCACCGGGTGCGGACTGCGACTCGATGCTCTTCAGCCGCTCCGACGAACTCAGCTGCCACGGAACGGAGGTCACCATGACGTTCGGCTCGAAGAGCAGCCTCCCCTTGAGCCGCAGCGCGCTCTGGTTGTGCAGCACCTGCTCCCACCAGTGGCCGACGACGTACTCGGGGATGAACACGGTGACCACCGTGCGTGGCGACTCCTTGGTGATCCGCTTGACGTAATCGAGGACGGGACGGGTGATTTCGCGGTAGGGAGACGCGATGACCTTCAGCGGAACGCTGACGTCGCTGTCCTCCCACTTGTGCACCAGACGGTGCGCCTCCTCATCGTCCACGTTGACCGTGATCGCCTCGAGCACGTCCGGCCGGGTGGCCCTGGCGTAGGCGAGCGCGCGCTTGGTCGGAAGATGCAGGTTCGACACCAGCACGATGGCGTGGTTGCGGCTGGGCAGGACGACGTCGCCCTCCTCTGCGGCACGGGCCTCGAGCTCGCGGGTGACGGTGGCGTAGTGCTTGTGGATCAGCCTCATGATGAAGAAGAGAATCCCCATCGCGAGGATCGCGATCCAGGCGCCCGCGCGGAACTTCGTCACCACGACCACGACCAGCACGGAGCCGGTGCACAGCAGGCCGATGGCGTTGATGACCCGGGACCGCTGCATCCTGCGGCGCTCCACGGAGTCGGTCTCGGTCCGCAGCAGACGGGTCCAATGCCGCACCATGCCGATCTGGCTGAGCGTGAAGCTGACGAACACACCGACGATGTACAGCTGGATCAGGGCCGTGACTTCGGCCCGGAACGCCACGACGAACGCGATCGCGGCGAACGCCAGGAACAGGATGCCGTTCGAGAAGGCCAACCTGTCACCGCGGGTGTGCAACTGCCGGGGAAGGTAACGGTCCTGGGCCAGAATCGATCCCAGTACCGGGAACCCGTTGAACGCCGTGTTGGCGGCCAGCACCAGGATCAGTGCGGTCACCCCGGCGATCAGGTACAAACCGATCGGGAATCCTTGGAACACCGTGTTCGCCAGCTGCGTGATCAACGTCTTCGGGTGATAGCCCTCGGGAGCGCCGCCGAGCTGATCCACGCTCTCGACCACCTTGGCCCCGGTTTCCTTGGCCAACACGATGATCCCCATGAACAGCGAGACCGCGATGACGCCGAGCAGCAGCAGCGTCGACGCCGCATTGCGCGACTTGGGTTTCCGGAACGCGGGCACCCCGTTGCTGATGGCCTCGACCCCGGTCAGCGCAGCGCAGCCGGATGAGAACGCTCGCGCCACCAGGAAGATCATCGCGAAACCCAGGACGTCGCCGTGTTCGGACTTGACGGTGAATCCGGCTGTCTCGGCCTGTAGGTGGTCGCCGAGAACGAAGATCCGGAACAATCCCCAGCCAATCATGACGTACATGCCGATCATGAAGGCGTAGGTCGGAATGGCGAAGGCGGTGCCCGACTCCCGGATGCCCCGCAGGTTCAACGACGCCAGGAGCAGGATGGCGGCGACGGCGAACAACACCTTGTGCTGAGCGATGAACGGCACCGCCGACCCGATGTTGGACATCGCCGATGCCATCGACACCGCAACCGTCAGCACGTAGTCGACCAGCAGCGCACTCGCCACCGTGAGACCCGCCGTCGGACCGAGGTTCGTGGTGACCACCTCGTAGTCGCCGCCCCCCGACGGGTACGCATGCACGTTCTGCCGGTAGCTCGCGATCACGACGAGCATCACCGCCGCCACGGCAAGGCCGATCCACGGCGCCATCGTATATGCGCTGAGCCCGGCCACCGAGAGCACCAGGAAGATCTCCTCGGGCGCGTAGGCGACCGAGGACAACGCGTCGGAGGCGAACACCGGAAGCGCGATCCGCTTGGGCAACAGGGTGTGGCCCATGGCGTCGCTGCGGAACGGGCTACCGAGAACCAGCCGGCGCGCGGCGGTCGAGACCTTGGACACGAGAGCCAAGGGTAAGCCCCTAAGCC
>NZ_JAVROT010000258.1:0-3852 GCF_032162605.1 Mycobacterium sp.
CGACGGTCGGCTTCGGCGCGGGTCGCGGCCATGTGCGAGCGTTCCGCTTCTGCCGCAATGCTTTCGCGCTCGGCGAGCTCGGCGCGAGTTGCCTCGAGCAGTTCCTTCGACTCGTTGAGTGCGGCGATGAGTTCCCGCTCGCGGGCGGCGACCTCTTCGGCTTCGGCCTCAAGGGCCTCCGGGTCGGGGCCGGAGGACGCTTCGATGCCGATCTCGAGGTGCTGGGCGCGCTCGGAGGCGATGCGGACCGTCGCACTGAGCCGTTCGGCCAACGCAGACAGCCGGAACCACGTCTGCTGTGCCGCTTCGGCCCGCCCGGTGAGCCCCGACACTGCGGATTCGTGGGCCGAAAGTTCGAAGGTCGCCTCGTCCAGACGGGTCGCGAGGTCGTCGTGATCCTTGCGCAGCGTCGTCTCGGCCGGGTTGGTGTCGTCGAACTCGGCCTGCCGTTTGACCAGGTCGTCGGCCGCCAGACGCAGTCGGGCGTCGCGCAGATCGGCCTGGATGGTCTGGGCGCGGCGGGCCATCTCGGCTTGCCTGCCCAGAGGCTTGAGCTGGCGGCGCAACTCGGTGGTGAGGTCGTTAAGGCGCGCGAGGTTGGCCGACATCGAGTCGAGCTTGCGGACCGCCTTCTCCTTGCGCTTGCGGTGCTTGAGCACGCCAGCGGCTTCCTCGATGAACGCCCGGCGGTCCTCGGGGCGGGATTCGAGGATCTCGGACAACTTGCCCTGACCGACGATGACGTGCATCTCGCGGCCGATGCCGGAGTCGCTCAGAAGTTCCTGCACATCCATCAATCGGCAACTGCTGCCGTTGATCTCGTATTCGCCGGCGCCGTCGCGGAACATGCGCCGCGTGATGGACACCTCGGAGTACTCGATCGGCAGTGCATTGTCGGAGTTGTCGATCGTCAGCGTCACCTCGGCGCGACCCAGCGGCGCTCGCGACGACGTGCCTGCGAAGATGACGTCTTCCATCTTGCCGCCGCGCAGCGTCTTGGCGCCCTGCTCGCCCATCACCCACGTCAAGGCGTCGACGACGTTGGACTTACCCGACCCGTTGGGCCCAACGACGCAGGTGATACCGGGTTCGAAGCGCAGAGTCGTCGGCGAGGCGAAGGATTTGAAACCCTTCAGCGTCAGACTCTTGAGGTGCACGACGTGCCACACTACCGCCGCATCGGGCTATCTCTCGACGAAGCCGACGAACGACTCAGCGGTGTCGGACCAGTCCGCCACCACGGTATCCACGCTGCCTGGGGTTTGGCCGCTCCGCAGCAGGTCAAGCAGTCGCTCGCACGACGCCCGCGGACCCTGCGCGACGACGTGCACGCGCCCGTCCTGCTTGTTGGCGGCGAACCCCGTCAGCCCCAGTTCCAGCGCCCGGGACCGCGTCCACCACCGAAAACCCACACCCTGGACGTCGCCGTGCACCCAGGCCGACAGCCGGACCTCTTGGTCAGGATTGGCCACTATTGGTCACTTCGAACGTGACCTCGGTGCCGGACTTCAGGGTCCGTCCCACGGTGCACACCTTGTCGATGGACCGTTCGACCACTGTCTTCAGCTTCGCGATCTCGTCCTCGGATAGTCCCGAGAGGTCGACGACGAGGTTCTCCTCGATCAGCGGATAGCGCTCCTGGGAGCGGTCGGCGGGACCGGACACCTTGATCGTCGTCTGGTAGTCGTCGCCGAGACGGCTGCGCAGCGGATGGTCGCTGCTCATCCCGCTGCACGCGGCCAACGCGATCTTGAGCAGCTCACCGGGGGTGAAGACGCCCCCGACGTCCTCCGACCCGATCAGCACCTCCGCGCCCCGCGAACTGCGACCGGTGTAGCGGCGCACGCCCGTGCGCTCAACCCAGAGATCAGTCATGTGGTTCCCTTCCTATCGCGAGCGCGCGTGTCTGTACCCCCACACGCCGCGAAAAGCCAGCATTCTGCGCGCGCTCGCGCCGTGTTGCGTTCAACGTCGTGGCCGCGGCTGGCATTTCGGGCAGTAGTACGACGAGCGGTTCATGAACTTCTCGCGGCGTATCAGGGTGCCGCACCGACGGCACGGTTCGCCCTCGCGGCCGTAGGCGTCCAGCGAGCGGTCGAAGTAGCCGGACTCACCGTTGACGTTGACGTACAGCGAGTCGAACGACGTGCCGCCCTGGCCCAGCGCGTCGCGCATGACGTCTCCCGCGTGGTCCAGGAGCGCGCCCAGGGTGGGCCGCGACAACGTGTCGGCCAGCCGGGCGCCGTTGACCTTCGCCCGCCACAGCGCCTCGTCGGCGTAGATGTTGCCGATGCCCGACACCACGGTCTGGTCGAGCAGTTGGCGCTTGATCTCGGAGTGCTTTCGCCGCAACAGCTTTACTACCGCGTCGCGGTCGAACAACGGGTCGAGCGGGTCACGGGCGATGTGTGCGACCGGCTCGGGAACCTCGCTGCCGTCGACGCTGACCAGATCGGCCAGCATCCAGCCGCCGAACGTGCGCTGGTCGACGAAGCTCAGCGCGGTGCCGTCGTCGAGCAGCGTCGCGATGCGCAGATGCTCGGTCTTCGCGACCGTTCCAAGCAGCATCTGCCCACTCATGCCGAGATGGACCACCAGGGCGTCGCCGCCATCGAGGGTCAGCCAGAGGAACTTCCCGCGCCGACCGGTGCCGGTGATCGTCGACCCCAGAAGCCGTGCGGTGAGATCGCCCGGGCCTGCCTCGTGCCTGCGGACCGCGCGGGGATGGTGCACCCGAACCGCGGCGATGCTGCGGCCGGTTACGTGCGCTTGCAAACCGCGCCGGACGACCTCGACCTCGGGCAGTTCAGGCATCCGGGACCGGCGCCGCTTCCAGCGCGGCGTACGCCGCGGCGGCCGCTTGCTGTTCGGCCTCCTTCTTGGTCCGGCCGCCACCTTCTCCGTAGTCGGCGCCGTTCACCACTGCCCGGGCGGTGAAGTACTTGTCGTGCTCGGGGCCGGTCGAGGTCAGGATGTACGACGGCACGCCTATCCGACGCGCCGCCGAGAGCTCCTGCAGGCTGGTCTTCCAGTCCAGGCCGGCGCCGAGACTGGCTGAGGTCTCCAGCAATTCGCCGAACAACCGGAGGATGACGTCGCGGGCCACCTGGTGTCCATGTTCGGTGTACGTCGCGCCGAGTAGCGACTCCAGCCCGTCGGCCAGAAGGTTGGCCTTCTGCGATCCGCCACTGGCGAGCTCTCCGCGGCCCAACAGTAGATACGAACCGAGGCCGTCGTCGGTGAGCTGCCGGGCGATCTGCGCGAGCGCCTGGGTGTTGACGACGGCGGACTTGAGCTTGGCCAGTTCGCCCTCGGTGCGGTCCGGGTACTTGGCGAAGATTTCCGCGGTGATGACCAGCCCGAGCACGGCGTCGCCGAGGAACTCGAGCCGCTCGTTGGTGGGCAGGCCGCCATTCTCGTAGGCATAGCTGCGGTGCGTCAGTGCCACGGTGAGCAGCCCATCGGGCAGCTCCACGCCCAGCGCCTGGAGCAGCGGCGTGCGGTCGACCGTCACGCAGGCCCTCCGGACTTCCCCGGCTCCTCGCTGTTCGGTTCGGTTGTCGGCTCGGCGGTCGGCTTGGAGGGAAACACAGCGGCCAGCTTGGCCCAACGCGGGTCGATCAGGTCGTGGTGATGACCTGGTTCGGCGTCGGCCAGCCGCACGCCGCACTGCTGGCACAGGCCGGGGCAGTCCTCTTCGCACAGCGGGGAGAACGGCAGCACCAGACCGATCGCATCGATGATCGGCTGCTCCAAGTCGATGGTGTCGTCGACGACGTGACCGACCTCGTCGGCCTCGGTGGTGGCCTCGGTCGCGCTGTCCGGGTAGGCGAACAACTCGGTGAGGTCGAT
>NZ_JAVROT010000259.1:0-19837 GCF_032162605.1 Mycobacterium sp.
GGAAAGTGGGCGTCGATGGGCAGCGAGGCGAGCCCGCTCGGTGCGCCGCAGACCCCCGAGACCGCAGGCGCCGGTGCGTCGCGCTACGTGACGTTCGCCAACGGCGCGCTGTACTGGTCGCCGGACAGCGGTGCGGAACCGGTGACCGGGGCCATCTACGCGGCGTGGGGCAAATTGGGGTTCGAGCGTGGTGCACTCGGTCTGCCCACCAGCGGCGAGATTCAGGAACCGCAGTGGATCGTGCAGAACTTCCAGCACGGCACGCTGAACTTCGACCGCGAGCACGGCACCGTCACCCGAGTGATCGACGGCGTCGCCCTCGAGATCCCGCTCGCCGACGGCAGCTCGCCCGTGCAGCTCGAGCGGTTCACGCCGATCGACGGCCGGACTTAGAGCCACCACCGCTCGAGGACACGCGCCAACCCGTCGTCGCTGTTGGGCGTGGTCACCTCGTCGGCGGCCGCCTTGGCTTCCGGATGCGCATTGCCCATCGCGACGCCGAGCCCGGCCCACAGCAGCATCGGGATGTCGTTGGGCATGTCACCGAAGGCGACGACATCCCCTGCCGCGATGCCGAGGGGTGCCGCGACCTCGTCGACGCCGGTCGCCTTGCTGATGCCGAGCGGCACCACCTCGATCAGACCGTTGTTGGTCGAGTAGGTCAGATCACCCTGGAGACCGACGTGTGGGGCCAGCGCGGCGGCCATGTCGGAACTCCGCGCGTCGGCCTTGCGGATCAGCAGCTTCACCGCGGGCGCGCTCAGCACGTCCTCGAGTGACACCTCGGTGTTGTCGGGGTTGAGCCAGGCGTGCTCGTAGCCGGGTGAGCTCAGGAACCCGGGCGTCGCAGCGTCGTGGGCGCTGCGGCCGACGCGTTCCACCGCGAGCCCTGCGCCCGGGATGATGCGAGTCGCCACCTCGGCCAGCTCGACCAGCACCTCGGCGGACAACGTCCTGGCCGAAAGGATGCGGTCGGTGGCCGAGTCGTAGACGACGGCGCCGTTCGCGCAGACCGCCATGGGCGCGAAGCCGAGAGCGTCGACGACCGGCGCGATCCAGCGTGGTGGCCGGCCCGTCGCGAGTACGAATTGGGTGCCCGCGGCGACGGCGGCCCGCACCGCCGCCCTAGTGCGCGGTGTGACTTCCTCGTTCTCGTCGAGGAGCGTGCCGTCGACGTCGGTGGCGATGAGAGACGGCAGCACTAGTGGTTCTCCGACTGCTTGCGAGCGCGTTCGGCGAGCTCGGCCTCGTCGTGTAGCCGAGCCTCGTTCAGCGTCGGGGCGCCGCCGCCGAGCCTGCGCGGGACCCAGTACTCGCCCTCGGGATGCTCGTACTCCTCCTGCACCGAGTGCAGCAGCTTGGTCATCTCGACCCGGAGCTCGCCCATCAGCGACTCGGGGGTGCCGGACGGAGGCAACGGCGTCCCGACCGCCACGGTGATCGGAGTCTTCTTGCGGCCCAAGCTCTTCGGATGGTCTTTGGTCCACACCCGCTGAGCGCCCCAGACGATGAGGGGGATGATCGGCACCTGCGCCTCCAGCGCCATTCGGGACGCACCGGTCTTGAACTCCTTGAGCTCGAAGCTCCTGCTGATGGTCGCCTCCGGGTAGACGCCGACCAGCTCGCCCTCGGTCAACCTCTCGACGGCAGCCGCGTACGCCCCGGCACCGGCCCGGCGGTCCACCGGGATTGTCTTCGAATGCCTGATCAGGAAGTTGACGGTCTTCACCCTCTGCATCTCGGACTTGATCATGAACCTCAGGCGCCGCCGACGGTACATGGCCGCGAGTGCAGCGGGCAGGAAGTCGATGTAACCGGTGTGGTTGATGGCGATCACCGCGCCGCCGACCTCCGGGACATTCTCCAGACCCTGGTAGGAGATCCGCGTCCCGGTGGCTCGCACCGCAATCCTGCCCGCGATCTCCAGAGTGCGGAAGACCGGTTCCATGCCACTAACCCGAGGATTCGTCCGGTTCGGGGCCCGATCGCTCCTGCGCCAACCGCTCTTCGCGGCGGGCGGCCTTCTCGGCCGCCTCCTCCGCGTCCATGCGGTCGGCCTCCGCGAGCGACGGCGCGCCGCCACCCATTCGCTTCGGCACCCAGAACTCCCCCGCCGGGTGCGACCCGTATGCGTCCTGCACCTGCTCGAGGAGGTGCTGCATTCGCGAGTGCAGCAGCGCCGTCAGCTCGGCTGCAGGCAGCGTCGGCCGGATGGGTTCACCGACCGCCACCGAGATGGGCACCTTGGGCCGGGCCAACTTGCGGGGGTGCCCCTTGGTCCAGATCCGCTGGGCACCCCACACGATGTGCGGGACGATGGGAACGTCCGCTGCGATCGCCATCCGCGCGGCCCCCGACTTGAATTCCTTGATCTCGAAGCTGCGGCTGATCGTCGCCTCTGGATAGACGCCGACGAGCTCGCCCTCCTTGAGCCGCTGGCAGGCTGCGTCGAACGAGGCGGCACCACTGTCCCGATCCACCGGAATGTGGCGCATGCCGCGCATGATGGGGCCGCTGACGTTGGAGTCGAAGACTTCGCGCTTGGCCATGAACCGCACCTTGCGGCCGCGGCCCTGCTTGAAGGCGGGCAACCCGGCGAAGGTGAAGTCGAAGTAGCTGGTGTGATTGATCGCGATCACGGCACCACCGGTAGCGGGCAGGTTCTGGACGCCTGTGATGGTGAATTTCAGCCCCTGCAGCCGCCAAATTACGCGGGCAGCTCTGATGACAGTCCCGTATACCGGCTCCACGACATGCCAGCCTAGTGCCGCCACCTCGTGACCGATGGAAAGATTCCGCACGGGCTGCGTGGAAGTGTGTCCTGGGTGACCTTTCCGACCGCACCGGTGCCGGTTCCCGAGGCCGTCGCCAGGATCGCGGACGGCCGCGCAGTCACCACGGTGTGGCTCAACGAGCTCGGCGGCGTGACGTTCGCGGTGGCTGGGGAGTTCGTGAAGGTCTATCCGGACCAGCACGCCGGACTGCTGGCCGCCGAGGCGACGCGATTGCGGTGGGCTGCTGATTTCGCCACCGTGCCGCAGGTGCTGTCGACAGGGCCGGGGTGGCTGCACGGCGGCGCTACCCGGACGCTCGGCGGTGGATCCGCATTGGATCGCGCGGCCGTTGGACGCGGCGCACGCGATCGGCGCCGGGCTCCGACGGATACACGATTCCCTCCCTGTCGACCAATGTCCGTTCGGTGCGCCGGCCTGGGTACCCGCCGACGCTCCGCCCGCCGACCGGCTGGTGGTCTGCCACGGCGACGCCTGCGCGCCCAACACCATCGTCGGCGATGACGGACTCTGCACCGGCCACGTCGACCTCGGGGACCTCGGAGTCGCGGACCGATGGTCCGACCTGGCGGTGGCGATCATGTCCCTGTCGTGGAACTTCGGGTCGTCCGGCGGACAGGAAGCGGCGCTGCTGGAGGCCTATGGAGTGGCTCCGGACCACGAGCGGATGGCCTACTACCGCGAGCGCTGGGACGAGTAACCCGGCCGGTCCCGGTACCATCGAACCCACGCGTACAGCGCGGAAAGGGCGATAAGTGCAGGTCACAAGCGTCGGACACGCAGGCTTCCGGATCGATACAAACGCAGGGAGCATCCTCTGCGACCCCTGGGTCAACCCCGCGTACTTCGCGTCGTGGTTCCCGTTCCCCGACAACAGCCAGTTGGACTGGGACGGGCTCGGCGACTGCGACTACCTGTACGTCAGCCACCTGCACAAGGACCACTTCGACCCGGCCCACCTGGCCGCGCACGTCAACAAGGACGCCGTCGTCCTGCTGCCCG
The DNA here is from genome assembly GCF_032162605.1 of Mycobacterium sp. Taxonomy (GTDB): domain Bacteria; phylum Actinomycetota; class Actinomycetes; order Mycobacteriales; family Mycobacteriaceae; genus Mycobacterium. The sequence continues at coordinate 3,795 of NZ_JAVROT010000259.1, forward strand.
ATTACCCGGTGCCGGACCTGCGTCGCGCGCTCGAAGCTCTTGGCTTCCACCGGTTCTTCGAGACCACTGACTCGGTGAAACACCGCGTCAGCGGCCCGAAGGGCGACCTCGACGTGATGATCATCGCGCTGCGCGCACCGGCCGACGGCCCGATCGGCGACTCGGGCCTGGTGGTGTCGGACGGGGAGACGGTCGCGTTCAACATGAACGACGCGCGCCCGGTTGATCTCGAAGTCCTCGGCACGGAGTTCGGGCCCGTAGACGTGCACATGCTGCAGTACTCCGGCGCCATCTGGTACCCGATGGTCTACGACATGCCCGCTCGCGCCAAGCAGGCGTTCGGCACGCAGAAGCGCCAGCGTCAGATGGATCGCTGCCGCCAGTACATCGCACAGGTCGACGCCACCTGGGTCGTCCCCTCGGCAGGGCCGCCGTGCTTCCTCGACCCGGCGCTGCGTGACCTAAACGACGACCACGGCCACCCGGCGAACATCTTCCCCGACCAGGTCGTCTTCCTCGACCAGATGCGCCGCAACGGCCACGACCGCGGCTTGTTGATGATTCCCGGATCGACCGCCGATTTCACTGGGCCGCAACTGAATTCGCTGAATCATCCCGTTACCGACCCCGATGCAATCTTCACCACCGGCAAGGCGGCGTACATCGAGCAGTATGCGCAACGGATGGCGCCCGTGCTGGCCGCCGAGAAGGCCCGCTGGGCGCCCGCGGCGGGCGAGTCGCTGCTCGAACCGCTGCGGGCCAAGTTCGAACCGATCATGTTGCAGAGCGATCAGATCTGCGACGGCATCGGCTACCCCGTGGAGCTCCGCATGGGTCCCGAAACGGTGGTGCTGGACTTCCCGAAACGCGCCGTGCGCGAGGCGATTCCGGATGAGAGGTTCCGATACGGCTTCGAGATCGCTCCCGAGCTCGTCCGCACCGTGCTGCGCGACGATGAGCCGGACTGGGTGAACACCATCTTCCTATCGACCCGTTTCAAGGCATGGCGGGTCGGGGGTTACAACGAGTATCTGTACACGTTCTTCAAGTGTCTGACCGACGAACGCATCGCGTACGCGGATGGATGGTTCGCCGAGGCGCACGACGACTCAGCGTCGATCACGTTGGACGGCTGGGAAATTCAACGCCGGTGCCCTCATCTGAAGGCGGATCTGTCGAAGTTCGGCGTGGTGGACGGAACCACGCTCACCTGCAACCTGCACGGCTGGTCGTGGAATCTGACGGACGGCCGTTGCCTGACGTCCAAGGGCCACGAGCTGCGGAGCTCGAAGGCGTGAACACGAGCCAGCCCCACCCGCGGTACGACGACGGCCTGATTCAGATGGACCGCCAGGCGATCACCTTGCGCCGCTATCACTTCCCGTCGGGCACCTCGAAGGTGATCCCGCTGCGGGCGGTACGCGGCTATCAGTCCGAGTCGCTGGGTCTGGTGGTCAACCGCTTCCGGATCTGGGGCAGCTCCGATTTCCGTCGCTGGCTTCCCCTGGACGTCTGGCGACCGATCAAGTCGACGTTGGTGACGCTCGACGTGCCGGGCACCCGCCCGAGCCCCGCCTTCACTCCGTTGCGGGCCAAGGAGTTCATCGCCGTGCTCGACGAGTTGCTGAGCGACTGACCAGCATCCACCGGACGATCACGAGATCTGCACCAGGGCTGAAATCGACCGGACAACGACCGTGGCGTAGAAATCGCGATAGACGTTGTCTAACCCTTGTCGCGCAGCACGGTCGCCTCCAGTAGCCGCTGCACCTGCCGGGTCGCCGACCTGCCCACCGACGACAACGCCCGCTGAGCTCGACTCGGCGTTGGTGCAGGCTCAATCGACACCTCGTCGCCGACCCGCAGCAGACCAGGCCGTGAGACATCGGCGTAGACCCCGAGGAACCGGTCGGTCCGGTCGGCGAGTCGGCGGGTCAGTGCGCGATCGAGGTCGAGGCCCGGTTGCGGCCTTGTCGGCACGACGCAGCGGACGGTCGGGATCGTGACGTGCATTCTCGCCGATCCGATTCGGACCTCGCCGCCCACCCACGCCGACTCGGGAAAGTCCGACTCGGGCTGCTCGACGTCGATGAGGACGTTGGGCCGGAACCGCCGTACTGAATAGGGCTCGTCCCCCGCGGACAGCGACGCCAGGCTGACCGAGCTCATCAGGTGAACGGGTCCGAGGTCGACGAAAGTGCCCGGGGGCGTGGAGAACCGGGCCAGTGTCAGGATCTGTTTGGTGGTGAACATCGTCGTGTCCGGCAGGGCTTCGGACTCCGACAGTCCGAAGTCGCGGCGCACCTCCGCGGCCGAGAAGTTGGCCGTCGACTGCTGCAGCGATAGCCGGTGCCTGCTGGTGTCGTCCAGCGGCGGCAGCGCCGTCAGCCGAACCTCGCGGCCGACGAGTTCGGAGAGCAGTCGGTGCACCTTGGTGTCCGAACTGGAGCACTCGGTGCCGTCGGGGAAGGTGATCGTCACCTCGGGCACGTTGCCCGGTCCCGCATCAGCGGCGGGTTCGGTGACGTAGGCGGCCGAACAGCCCAGCAACTTGGGCACGCGACGCGCGGAGGCGGTGATGTCGTTCTCCAGATCGCGCACCGCCCACAACCTGTCGGCATGGACGCCGCGCCGGTCGACGCGCACCGCGTCGACGGGGTGCCCACCCATCGACTTCACCGGAAACCGCCACAGCTGCGATACCGTCATGCCTGACATCGGTCCTCCTAGCGAGACGAAACCACCTGCCGCAGTTCGGAAAACGCCTCGGATTCGGTGTCGTAGACACGCACGATCGCCTCGTCACCCGGCTGCAGGAACGTCGACTCGCCGAGCTCGGTGTAGCGAGTTGCGCCGATGCCGATCAGGAGGTTCGCCGGGTGACCGGACGCAACCATCAGTGCCCCGACGTCCTCGAGCGGCGTGTCGGCCGAGCCCTTCTGGCTGGCGAGGCGCTCGGTGATCCAGTCGAGCAGCACCTCGCCGTAGTACGAGTAGCCGAGCAGGGGGCTGTCCACGCCGTAGGCATGCTCCTGACCGTCGGCGGTGCGCAGGTTGCACACCAGTCGCAGCGTCGACGTGGGGCCGTCCGGCGTCAGGTCACCGATGTCGAAGAACCGTGCGGCCGCTCCCTTGGACGCCGGACCCCAGTTCTTCTTGTGACTGATCTTCAGCGCTCCCGGCCGACGGATCGAGCAGTCGTTGAACGCGCCGAGAGCGAAGGGCTGCAGTGATACGACCGTGTCGCCCTGCCACGTCACGTGACAGGCCAGACCGACCTCCGGCTCGATCTGCAGGTTGAGCGGCGTCTCACTGCCGGGAAGCAGGATGCTGTCGTGGGACAGCGGGAACTCGCCGAGGAAGCCATCGTAACCCGGTGCGTACCAAGGGAAGATGCCCTTGGGCGCCGAGTCTGTGCCGTCGTCGCTTACAACGTTGACGAAGTCGGCGGCCTCGCCGGCCTGCTCGAGGTGGCCCGCGAAATTTCCCGCGACGCCAAACCCGAACCAGGTCCGCAGTTCGGCCTCGCCCAGTTCAAACATGGCGAGTTCTGTCATGCTGTCAGCACCGACCTTCCGACGTAGGGCACCAGCGCATCCGGAACGCGGACGCTGCCATCCGGCTGCTGGTGATTCTCCAGGATGGCCACCAGCCAGCGTGTGGTGGCCAGTGTTCCGTTCAGAGTCGCCGCGATCTGCGGCTTGCCGTTCTCGTCGCGGTAGCGGGTCGAGAGCCGCCGCGCCTGAAACGTGCTGCAGTTCGACGTAGACGTCAGCTCGCGGTAGGTCCCCTGGGTGGGCACCCACGCCTCGCAGTCGAACTTGCGGGCCGCGGACGAACCCAGATCGCCTGCGGCGGTGTCGATCACCCGGTACGGCACCTCGATCAGAGCGAGCATCTGACGCTGCCACCCGAGCAACCGCTGGTGTTCGGCTTCCGCGTCCTCCGGCTTGCAGTAGACGAAGGCCTCCACCTTGTCGAACTGATGCACGCGGATGATGCCGCGGGTGTCCTTGCCGTAGCTACCCGCCTCGCGACGAAAGCAGGACGACCACCCGGCGTACCGCCGGGGACCGTCGGAAAGGTCGATGATCTCCTCGGAGTGGTAACCGGCCAGCGGAACCTCCGAGGTCCCGACGAGGTACATGTCGTCGGCCTCGAGACGGTAGATCTCGTCGGCGTGCGCGCCGAGGAAGCCGGTGCCCGACATGATCTCCTGGCGCACCAGCACGGGCGGAATGACGAGGGTGGCGCCGTTCTCGGTTGCCAGTCGGACCGCCAGCTGCAGGATGCCGAGCTGGAGCAACGCACCGAACCCGGTCAGGAAGTAGAAGCGCGACCCCGAGACCTTGGCGCCACGCTCCATGTCGATCAGCCCCAGCGATTCGCCGAGTTCGAGGTGGTCCTTCGGATCCTCGATCGCCGGGGGTTCACCGACGGTGTCGAGCAGCACGAAGTCGTTCTCACCGCCGGCCGGGACACCGTCGATGATCACGTTCGAGATCGTCATGTGCGCGGCGGTGAATGCGGTTTCGGCGGCTGCCTGCGCGGCTTCGGCGGACTTGACTCCCTCGGCCAGCTTCTTGGCGTGCGCCAGCAGTGCGGGCCGTTCGTCCGCGGACGCCGCGCCGACGGCCTTGCTCGCCGTCTTCTGTTCTGCCCGCAGATTGTCGGCCGTCGATATCGCAGAACGCCTCGCCGCGTCTGCTTCCAGTAGCAGGTCCACGAGGGCAGGGTCTTCGCCGCGCGCCCGTTGCGATGCGCGGACCCTGTCGGGCGCTTCACGCAGCAGCTTGAGGTCGATCACGAGGAAGACCCTACGTTTGGCACGCAGCGGGGGGGCATCCAGGGGACCGGCAAGCAGCCGCGCCGAGGCACAACCACATAACGTTACAACTGCATCTCTTGTCACATGGCCTGGCGCGCCTGTCACAATGGAGCCGATGTTGGATGCACCTACGGCCACGGATCAGGGCACGGACCGGGCGGCGGACGAGGCTGGAGAGCCGTCGGCCCGCCTCGCGTGGTGGCGAAGTCTGCAGGCTGCCTCCACACGCCGTGCGCTGCTTCTGACGGCCCTTGGCGGCTTGCTCATCGCGGGTCTCATCACCGCCCTTCCCGGCACCGGGGAAGGCAGGAACCCCATCGGACTCAATGCGGGCTCGTCGGCGCTGGGAGCGCGCGGCAACGCGACGTTCGACCACGCCAAGAGCGGCACCTGTCTGAACTGGCCCGAGCAGGTGCCCGACGCGGCGGCGATCGTCGATTGCAAGGACGAGCACCGGTTCGAGGTCGCCGAGACGATCGACATGAGGACCTTTCCCGGCACCGAATACGGCCCCGCTGCCGCGCCGCCCACCGAGGCGCGCATCAAGCAGATCAGCCAGGAGCAGTGCCAGGCAGCGGCGCGCCAGTATCTCGGCGAGAGGTACGACCCCAACGGCCGGTTCAGCGTCAGCCTCGTCTGGTCCGGAGACAAGGCGTGGCGTCAGGCAGGCGAACGACGCATGCTGTGTGGCCTTCAACTGGCGGGTCCCGACAACCACCAGCTGGCCTTCAAGGGCAAGGTCGCCGACATCGACCAGTCGAAGGTCTGGCCCGCAGGAACGTGCCTCGACATCGACCCGGCCACGAACCAACCGATCGACATTCCCACCGATTGCGCCAAGCCGCACGCGATGGAGGTCACCGGCGCGGTCAACCTCGCGGAGAAGTTCCCTGGCCCGGTGCCCCCCGACGGTGACCAGGACCAGTTCGTGAAGGACTCCTGCACCCAGATGACGGACGCCTATCTGGCGCCCGCCGAACTCCGCAAGACGACGCTGACGCTGATCTACAGCACGATCTCGCTGCCCAGTTGGACGGCGGGCAGCAAGCAGGTGTCCTGCAGCATCGGCGCCACCCTGGGCAACGGCGGCTGGTCCACACTGCTCAACAGTGCCAAGGGACCGTTACTGATCAACGGTCAGCCGCCGGTATCGGTGCCCGACATTCCACAGGAACGCCTCGAGATGCCGCCGATCCCGCTGCCGACGGTGGACACCTCTTCGCAGGTGTCGTCGCAGATCGACCTCAGCGATCAGGGCAGCCAGAGCACCCAGGGCTCGCAACACCTGCCGGGACAGCAGCAGGCCGGGCCGTCGCAGACCCAGAGCACGTCGTCCCCCTCCACCTCGGGTGCACCGACCCCGGTGCAGGGGAATACCTTCCTGAACGGACCGCCACCGCCGCCAGGACCGGCAACCGACGGGCAGGGCCCCCCACAGGACGGCGTCGTGCCGCCCGCGGGTGGCGATCCCGCACCCGGAGCGCCCACCGAGCCGGCGCCCACCGAGCCGGCGCCCGCCGAGCCGGTGCCCACCGATCCGGTGCCACCCGGTCCGGCGCAGCCGCCGCTACCCGGGCAGTAGCCGCGGTGGCCGTTCGGATGGGCCCGCAACGGTTCGACGAGTTGGTGTCCGACGCTCTTGACGAGATCCCTCCCGCGCTGGCCAAGGCGATCGACAACGTCGTCGTCCTCGTCGAGGCCCGCCATCCCGACGAACCCGATCTACTCGGGCTCTACGAGGGCATTGCCCTGACCGAACGTGATTCGACCTACTTCGGCTCGCTGCCCGACACCATCACGATCTACCGCGACGCGGTGCTCGACATCTGCGACTCGGAGGCCCAGGTTGTCGACGAGGTGACCGTGACCGTGATCCACGAGGTCGCCCACCACTTCGGAATCGACGATGATCGGTTGCACGAACTCGGTTGGGCGTGAACGGCACTCGGAGGGCAGGAGCGAAGCGACCTGGGAAGGCGGCACGGAGGGCAGGAGCGAAGCGACCTGGGAAGGCTACCGTCAGGCGCGGCAACCGGGATTCGTCGGGCACCGGTGCTAGGAATGGAACATGCCCAGTGTCTGCCGCGAGTGTCACGAGGACCTCGAACACTGTCACGGCACCTTGATTCACCACGCGCTGTCCGCCGTGGAGTGCACCGAGGACTGCGCCACCCCCGAGGCCGTGCACGCACTCAGCATCGACTGCGTAGCCATCGGGTGTGTCTGCTCGGTGACCATCTCCGCCTCAGCGGTGTCCTAGCTGTAGCTAGCCCATCGGATCGGCGCCGTGCAACGCGTCCTCGACCGGATGCGCGTCGGGCTCGGGCGCGAAGGGCGGCAGGAGCGTCGACCATTGGACACAGCTCCACCGGCCGTCGGTGATCGGGCTCAGCACCACGCACTCGGTGTTCGCCAGGTGGTGCTCGAGAGCGAAGCCGCCGTCGACGCCCGCAAGCATCGCCGCGACAAGCCGGATCGCGGCGCCATGACTGACCAGGATGACGTCGCCCGTCCACGCGTGGTCGTCGAGGTGGCGCAGACGTAACTGCGTGACCACCGGCAGGTAGCGCTCCAACACCTGCTGAGCGCTCTCACCGGCAGGCATCGGCAGGTCGAGGTCGCCCTCCTGCCAGCGCTGGTAGATGGCGTTGAACTCCTCGATCGCCTCGTCGTCGTTGCGGTTCTCCAGCGCGCCGACCTGCACCTCGTGGATGCCCTCGAGCTGAACCATGGCCAACCCGAGGTGATCGGCGATCTCGGCTGCCGTTTCGACCGCACGCAGCGCCGTGGAGTGTGCGACCAGCCCGACGGGGTGGTTCCATTCGCGGGCGAACGTCCTGGCCTGCTCATGGCCGAGATCGGTGAGTGGCGCGCCGGGAGGTCGGGTGTCGAGCAGCCTCTCGACGTTGGCGTGTGACTGTCCGTGCCGGACCAGTACCAGCCGACCCGTCATCGGATACGCCCCTCGCGCAGTCCGGCCAGCCACTCGGACGCCTCGTCGGTCACCGGCGGTACGGCTCCGACGGCGGAACCCGTCGGCCATGAACCCAGATATCGCACGTCTGCACAACGCCTGTGAAGCGCCCGAAGTGCCTCGGCGACCGGATCGTCGTCAACATGCCCGACGCAGTCCAGGAAGAAGACGTAGGTGCCCAGTTCGACTCGAGTGGGACGGGACTCGATCCTGGTCAGGTCGATGTCGCGGATTGCGAGCTCGGTCATCGCCGAGACCAGCGCGCCCGGCACGTTCTCCAGTCGCAGCGCGACCGATGTGCGGTCGGCCCCGGTGCGCGACGGCGGCGGCCCCGGTGGTCCGACGAGCACGAACCTCGTCCTGGCGTTCGCCTCGTCCACCACGCCGTCGGCCAGGGTGGCAAGGCCCAGTCGCTCGGCGGCGAGTGCCGTGCTGACGCCCGCGTCTGCCCGCCCTTCCGCCACGTCGTGGGCCGCTGCCGCGTTGGACGTGGCGGGCACGGTCCGCGCGTCGGGAAGGTGCTCGGCGATCCATCGCTTCACCTGTGCGGCGGCGACGGGAAAGGCCGCAATGGTCTCGACGTCCGACGCGCGCGTGCGGGCACGCACGGCGATGCTGAAGGCGACGTCGAGGGTGTGTTCGGCGTAGATCTGCAGCGGCGCACCCGTCGCGAGGCTGTCCATCGTTGGGACGACAGAGCCGTCGATCGAGTTCTCGATCGGCGCGACGGCGTAGTCGGCGGCGCCGGAGCGGACGGCGGCGAGCGCACCCTCGGCGCTGTTGCATGGCAGCGGTTCGACGTGCGCCGGTGCGCCAGGGACGGCACTGGAGGCCACCAGCTCCAACAACGCCGCTTCTGTGAAGGTCCCTTGGGGGCCAAGATAGGCGACGCGTGGCACGGCTCAACACTATCGGCTCAGCCTTCCGTCATCGCCGAAGACGTTTCAAGGGATCTTGCGGGATCAGTGAGGCTAGCCTGCCTTCGCCGTTGCGACGCGGCCGGGTAGGCCCGCTCGGGCTCGATCGCTACGGCGTCCAACTCCGCGTGGAGACTGAGGACGGCGATCACGACGTGCGCCTGCCCGCCAAACCGGTGGACGACGTCACCGGCCTGAGCCAGGCCATCCGCGTCCTGATGGGTTGCCCGTTCCTCAACGGGCTGCGCGCTCGCCGCATCTGATGCCTCACCCAATTCACCGGCGGCTACCGTAGCTCCGTGAATGGGCCGCCCGACGAGTTACTGACCGACCTCAGGAAACGGGCTCTCCGGCTCGAGATCGCCGTGGTGCTCGCGGTGACGTTCGGCTTGTCGGCGTACACCTCATTGGTCAGCCTGACCGAGGCGGTCCTCCTCGGCCTCGCCGGCCAGAAGGTGGCGCTCAACCGCAAGCTCTCCCCCATCGACCTCATCAACCTCGCGTTGAACCTGGCGTCGGTGTTCCAGCTAATCGCCTGGGGGCTGCTGGGCCTGTACCTGTTGTGGCGCAGCGGTTTCGGCCCGGATCGCATCGGCCTCGGGCGGTTCCGCTGGCGGCCCGACCTTCTTGGCGGCCTCGGCCTCGCCGCCCTGATCGGCCTGCCCGGCCTCGGCCTCTACGTAGCGGGGCGCGCCCTGGGCATCGGGGTGTCGGTCGTACCGTCCGAGCTCGGCGACACGTGGTGGCGGATTCCCGTACTCCTCGCCGTGGCCTTCGCCAACGGTTGGGCCGAGGAGGTCATCGTCGTCGCGTTCCTCATGACTCGGCTGCGCCAGCTCGGCCTCACGCCCGTCGTCGTACTGGTGGCCTCCAGCCTGCTGCGCGGCTGCTACCACCTGTACCAGGGCTTCGGCGCAGGTATAGGCAACGTCGCGATGGGCCTGGTCTTCGGCTATGCGTGGCAGCGCACGGGACGGCTGTGGCCACTGATCGTGGCGCATGGTGTCATCGACGCGGTCGCCTTCGTGGGCTACGCGCTGCTCGTCGGCCACCTCGGCTGGCTTCGTTGATCCAGAGACGACGATCCCGGGCCCGCGGCCCGTACATTCATTCGAGTGACCGACAAGCGGCCGCCCTACCCCGGGCCCGATCCTCTGGGTCGGGCCGGAAGACCGCGGCCGTCGCAGGAGCCGTCACAGATCATTCGACGCGATCCGAACTTCCGGCCGCCGCCCCCCGGGAGCAGACCCGACGCCACCCAGCCGATCGCCCCACAGCGCGCCCCGGCACCGCCGCCGCGGGCGCACCGACCGCCCCCGCCGCCGCCGCAACGCCGGCCGCCGCCAACGGCACCTCGACCTGCCTCGAGGGCCGCCCCACCCCCACCCAAGGCTCGCGCGCCGAGACGCAGACGGCGCTGGGGACGCATCGTGTTCGCCCTGCTGCTGGTCATCGTGGCGGCGGTCGTCGGCACGGGCGTGTGGATCGACACGTCGCTGCATCGCATCCCGGCGCTGACGGCGCTTCCCGACCGACCACCGGCGGGCAGCGGCACCACGTGGTTGCTGGTCGGTTCGGACAGCCGCCAGGATCTCAGCCCTGCACAGCAGGCCGAGCTCTCCACCGGCGGTGACCTGGGCGATGGCCGGACCGACACCATCCTCCTCGTTCACGTACCCGGCCTCGGCTCGGACGTGCCGACCACGATGGTCTCGATCCCGCGGGATTCCTACGTGCCGATTCCCGGGCACGGCGAGGACAAGATCAACGCGGCATTCGCGCTGGGGGGCGCCCCGCTGCTGGCACAGACGGTCGAGCAGGCGACGGGCCTGCGACTCGATCACTACGCCGAGATCGGCTTCGACGGATTCGCCGTCATGGTCGACGCCGTCGGTGGCGTCACGATGTGCCTTCCCGAGCCGATCAGCGATCCACTCGCAGGCATCGATCTGCCCGCGGGATGTCAGGAATTGGACGGTCGCACCGCCCTCGGTTACGTCCGCACCCGGGCGACGCCGCGCGCCGACCTCGACCGGATGACCAACCAACGGCAGTTCATGGGAACGCTGATGCATCGCGCCACGAACCCCGCCGTCCTGCTCAACCCGCTGCGCTGGTATCCGATGGCCCATGCGGCATCGGGGGCGGTGACCGTCGACGACGGCGCGCACGTTTGGGATCTGGCGCGACTGGCGTGGGCACTTCATGGGACCGTCACGACCACCGCGGTACCGATCGGTGAGTTCACTGGCAGCGACTCGGGCTCCGTCGCGGTGTGGGACAGCGACGCTGCCGCGCGCCTGTTTCAGGCACTGGCGACCGATGGCGCGGTCCCTCAGGACGTGCTCGACGCGGGGAAGACTTAGCCGGACCTTCGTTTGGTACGGCGGCAGCAAACTCAGCGCCGCGCTGTGACCACGGTCGAATCACTTAGGGAACCTCGCCTTAATTAGTCATACCTTTGCTGACAAAGCGCGCTGACCTGCAATATTGTCCTTCGCATGAGCGATTCACGACTCTCGACACCAAGTTCCACCACCTCCTGCAGGAGCAGATCCGCGACGAGTTCACGGCATCGCAGCAATACACTGCGATCGCCGTCCACTTCGATGCCGCCGATCTGCCGCAGCTGGCCAAGCACTTCTATGCGCAGGCTCTCGACGAGCGCAACCACGCGATGATGCTCGTGCAATATCTGATCGACCGCGACGTCGAGGTGGAGATCCCCGGCACCGACGCGGTACACAACAGCTTCAGCTCGCCGACCGAGGCGCTGCGCCTCGCGCTAGGTCAGGAGCGCACCGTCACCGAGCAGATCACCCGACTGGCTGCCGCCGCTCGCGACGAGGGCGACTACCTCCGCGAGCGGTTCATGCAGTGGTTTCTCAAGGAGCAGGTCGAAGAGGTCGCGTTGATGACCACGCTGGTGTGGATCAGCGAGCGGGCCGGTGCGGACCTCTTCCACCTCGAGGACTTCGTCGCCCGTGAGATCGGCGGCGCGTCTGCCGACCCCACCGCACCGCAGGCCGCAGGCGGCAAGCTCTAGTCCGGCTGATCCAGGCCGGCCTCGGTGAGGCCGTTCTGCAGCCAGTCCTTGGTACGGCCTGGGTGGTTGGTGGCCACCCAGGCGACCCCGACGTCGCGGCAGTAGCGCACGTCCTCGTAGTGGTCGACCGTCCAGCAGTACAGGGCCCTGCCGTGCGCGGCGGCCCGGTCGACGAGTTCGGGGTGCTCTCGCAGCGTGGCGATCGAGGGCCCGACCGCCGTGGCGCCGACGGTCGTCGCGGCGCTGCCACCAAGATATCGCGAGGTCTCGCCGAGCAGCACCGTCGGCAGCATGGGCGCCGCGCGGCGGATGCGCCAGACCGCGGCCGCCGAGAACGAGATAACGACGGCGCGGGACAGGTCGGCCGAAGCCGGTGACGCGATGCCGTACCTGTGCAGCAGTGCCAGCACCTTGCTCTCGACCAGGGCGCCGTAGCGCACGGGATGCTTGGTCTCGATGAAGATCTTGATGGGCCGGTTCCAGTCGAGGACCAGCGAGATGAGGCCATCGAGCGTCAGCAGGCCGGTGTCGCCGTGACTACCGTCTTTCCGCCAACTCGAATGCCAAGCGCCGTACTCGAGTTCGCGCAGCTCGCCGAGCGTCTTCTCGCTGACCAGCCCGGTGCCCGTCGACGTCCGATCCACCCGCCGGTCGTGGACGCACACCAGATGTCCATCGCGGGTGAGCCGCACGTCGCACTCGACCCCGTCGGCTCCCTCCCGCAGCGCGAGCTCGTAGGCGGCGATCGTGTGCTCGGGCAACTCCGCTGACGCGCCACGGTGAGCCACCACGAACGGGTGTCCGTCGAGCGCTCCGTCGGCCGAGGTCATGAACCTATGCTGCCGGGTCTTCCCGCTCGGACTCAACCCGAGCCGCAGATTCCGGTTCGGCGCCCTTCAGTTCGGCGCCCTTGAGTTCGGCGTCCTGCGGTTCGGCCGTGGCGCCGGGCTCGTCGGGCACGATGACCCACCGCTTGACGGGCTTGTCGACCGCCTTGTGTTCGAAACCCCGAAACATCTTCACGGTCAACAGGAGTGCCGCCAGGGCAGTCAGGTAGGCAATGGTGGTGGCCACCGTGTTGTCGGCGATGCCCTGAGCGTCTCGGGTGAAGCTGGTCGCGAACGCGAAGACCGAGACGAACAGGCTGACCCACCAGCCGCACCACCAGACCACCATCGGCGTGCGCAGCCACGTCAGGCGCCCTTCGACGCGGGCGAGTTCGAAGACGAACACCGGTGCCCAGAAGAGATTGGCCAATGGCAGCAGACAGCCCAGCCACAGCTCCCAGACCGGGCGCGGGTCCTGGGCGTCGTGGCGCGCGTAGGCACCCGCGCGCCGCGAGATGAGCCAGTTCGTAAGCACCACGAAGCTGGCGATCAACGCGAAGAAGGCCAAAACGCTCGCGGTGACTCCGGCCCACGTCGCCACCCCGGCCACGATCGGGTTCAGCAGCGTCGAGCGGTTGTAGAGCAACAGCGCGTAATTGGCGATGTGGACGACCACGGCGAACGCGAACAGGGCCAGGGTCGTGAACAGGGTGGCCCACACCATGCGCGTGGACGTTCGCAGCGGTTCGGTGGCCTGCGTCGGCACCGTCTGCTCGAAGTGGTCCTGCAGGCTCCAGCGTGGGATGGCCGAGTACCTGGGCGTCGGCCCGAGCGGACGGGACACGCGGCGAGGTGGCGGCGCCGCACCCGGTCGCACTGCGATCCAGCGATAGCCGGCTGGAAGCCGTTGTGACGGTCGTGAGGTCCCTGGCCGCGCGACGTCGGTAGGCCGGGCCGACCACTGCTGTGGGTCCGGCTCGGCCGACGGTGCCAGCAGCGCGCTCTGACAGCGGGGGCACCAGACACGCTGACGGTCGCGGACGTTCCATCGCGTTCCGCACCGTGAACAGACCTGGATCACGGGACCAGCCTACGGTCCGTCAGACGGTGCCCGCAGCGCCGTCGTCGGTGACGACGGGACGCCCGGCCCCTGCCCAGGCGAGCATGCCGCCCGACACGTTGATCGGTTCGTAGCCATTGCGGGCGAGATACTGCGCGACTCGTAGGGAGCGGCCACCCGCGTGGCACACCACGTACAGCGTGGCGTCTGTGTCGATCTCCCCGATCCGGGCGGGGACGTCACCCATCGGGATGTGTTGCGCCCCGTCGGCGTGACCGCGCTGCCACTCGTCGTCCTCGCGCACGTCGAGCAGCACCACGGCGTGGTCCAACGCGACGGGAACGTCGGCGATCTGGGCCTCTCCCACCTCGGCGTCGCTCACTGCGTCGCTCCTTCAGTCGTCATCGCGTCCAATCGAACCTCTCCTCGACTCTGCACCGCCAGGTACACGGCATCAATGCTGGCACGGCCGACACAGCAATCGGACGGCTATCCACAGTTTGCACAGGTTCATGCACAGGCCCGCAGCAGCCGAAATGCCTCTGAACCGGTGATTCTGTGAGTTTCCTCCAATTGACTGGGGATAACGCTGTGCCCACACGGCCAGTCATCAACAGGTTTTGCGGGCGCGAGCGAAAAACCTTGGCGGGCTAACCACTTGGCTCGTCGGGCACGCTGATTTTCCCACCGTGAAACAAGGGGCTATGATCGCGATCACAACCATCGGTTGTAACAGATCTCCCGAGGGGAGAAGATTGAACGCGCAGGTCAGGAGCTGTTGATGGCATCGCATCCACTGGGGTCCGGAGCAGTTCCGCCAGCCGAATGGCAGACCTCTTCGCACGTCTACACGCACAGCCACCTGATGGCGTGTCTCCGGGCGGGACTGATCGCATTGGTACTGCTGGGCGTCCTCGCCCTGATCGTTCTAACCTAAGTTGTTCTGACCCAAGTTGTTCTGACCTAGAGCGCGATAGCCCGCCTTCGCGCCGCCCGCGGGGGCCCATACAACTGGGGCTCGTACGTAGAAAGGCCGGCTCGGCGCCCATGAGCGCTGAGCCGGCCTTCTCGGTGGTTCGGTTCCGGTCAGGCGGGCGGGTAGACCCCCATGCCCTTGGCCTTCTCGGTCTGCCAGAAGATGTCGGAAATCTCGTCGATCGTCGCGAGCAGCTTCTCGGCGACGGCGACGTCGAGCGACTTCTTGGCATCGCCGGCGCCGTGAACCCCGTCCCAGAACAACTGGTGCAGGTTGGGGAACTTTTCGAAGTGCTCCTTGGTGAAGAAGTCGGCCCACAGCACGGTCAGGTGATGCTTGACCTCTTCGGCCCGCTGCTCCTTGATGATGATGGCGCGGGTCTTAAAGTGGTCATCATCCGAATCGTGGTACTTCTGAAGCGTCTTCAGGACCGAGAGCGCCTCGATCTTGGCCTGGGCGGGATCATATACACCGCAGTACAGGTCGCAGTGGGCGTGGGCGGGAGTGGCGTTTGAGAAGAGTCGATGCAGCATGGGACTAACCTACCCTTTGAGGGTGGGAGACAACCATCCTTCGCAGGCCTGGCCGCTTCGCCGATTCTCGGTCGTGGAGGACTCCATGCGCCCATCGCTCGGGCCGGGCGACGGGTTGCTTGCGCTGCGCTGCGGCCGTGTGCGGCGGGGACAAGTACGGGTGTTCCCCGATCCGACCCTGCCGACGCGTTGGCTCGTCAAGCGGGTCGGCAACGTCCGCGGTGCCGGTCGCGCCGCGATGTTCGAGGCGCGCTCCGACAACCCGCACGCGCCCGGCGTCGTGGACTCGCGGCGGTTCGGCTGGGTTCCGGCGACGGGCTCGTATCGCGTGGTGTGGACCGTTCGGCGCTGGGGGTCCCCCCGCTCGCGCGGGAGAGCGGAGCGACCGGGGAATCAGCAGTGAAACGCGACGGCTGAGCGCGCTGGCACTCGTCTCCCCTTGTGTGCCAACCCCTGTCTACCGCATCCTGTCGGAATCGACCCACAGCCGTGTCGGGCGGCAGTCACGCACCGATCGGAGAGCACGATGGATACCGGATCCCATGGCACTGTCGAGGTTGCGCCCTTCCACTCCGGCGGCTCACTCAAGGGATTCGTCGTTTCTGGCCGCTGGCCCGACTCGACGAAGGAGTGGGCCCAGTTGTTGATGGTCGCGGTCCGGGTGGCGTCGATTCCCGGATTGCTGTCCACGACAACGATTTTCGGCGTGCGCGAGGAGCTTCCCGACGAGCCGGTACCCGGCACCGTCGGCCTGGTGCTGGCCGAGGGCACCGTCGTCGGCGAATCGGCCATTCAGCCAGGCTATTTCGCACACCGTCAACCGCCCGCGCTGATGATGCTGCACCCGCCGTCGGAGACGATGCCGTCGCTTCCAGAATGTGT
>NZ_JAVROT010000260.1:0-3050 GCF_032162605.1 Mycobacterium sp.
TGCTGGGTCTTGACGGTCTCGCCGCCCCACTTGAAGCTCCACGCGTCCGCGTACTGGTGCCGGACCGGGTCGGTGTTGGGGTCCCAGTTCGTGTTCTTCTTCAGCGTCAGCGAGGAGCCGGCGGTGAAGGCGTCGAACTGGTACGGGCCGGTGGACAGCGGGTGGTTCTTGTACTCCTGCTTGGTGTCCTTGGCCTTCGGGATCGGTGTGAACATCGGGAAGGTCATGTAGAACGGCAGGTCGGCGAAGGGCCTGGCCAGGTGGATGATCAGGGTGTCGGTGCCCGTGGTCTCCACGCCGGAGTAGGTGTCGCCGCTCTTGTACGGGCCTTTGTACTTGTCGCCGTCCTTGAAGAACTGCTCCTGGTACGTGGGGCCGTCGGGGAAGAGGTCGTGGGCGAACGAACGCTTGATCGCGTACGCGAGGTCTTCAACCTTGACCTCGGTGCCGTCCTCGTACTTGATGCCGGGCTGCAACTTGAAGGTCCAGGTCAGCTTGTCGGTCGACACGGTGCCCAGGTCGGTCAGGTCAGGGACCAGAACCGGCTTGCCGTTGCGGATCGCGTACTGGGTCGGCGAGCGGAACAGCAGCCGGCCGATTTCGTTCGAGTCGACGTAGTAGATGTCCGTCGGGTCGAACGAGTTCGGCGTCGCCTGCGCCAGGATGGTGATGGTGCCACCCTTTTTGGCTCCGGCCACCTCAGGCGCCGGGCCCTTGGCGGTCGGGTCCGTCGCGCTCGTCGCGGTTGTGATCTTGCCTGTATCGCTTCCGCCACCACTGGTGTTGTTGTTCGACGGGCTGCTACAGCCCGCAACCCCCAAGGCCACGGCAGCGGACGCCGCCACGGCCATTCTGAATCGCCTTGCCATTTCTCCTCTTCTCATTTCGAGCGTCACATCGTCACCTTCGGGTTCGGGGATCGAATGCGTCACGGATCGAGTCACCGAGCAAGCTCAGGGCCAGCACCAGGATGGTGATCGCCAGCACGGGCAGCCACAGGTACAGCGGGTCGGCCCGGTAGTAGGTCGTGGCGGCGGCAATGGTCACGCCCCAGGACGGGGTCGGCTCGGTGAGTCCGACGCCGAGGAACGTCAGACCGGCCTCCGTCACGATGTAGCCCGGTAGGGCCAACGAGGTGGAGATCACGATGGGTGCCACCAGGTTGGGCAGCAACTCCTTGAAGAGAACCTTGCGGGTCGGCACTCCGAGCACCTTCGCGGCGGCGATGAACTCGCGCTCGCGCAGGGAGAGCACCTCGCCGCGGATCAGGCGGGCAAGGCTGGCCCAGCCGAAGAACGACAGGACGAGGATCAGTGAAAAGAAGCGCACCTGGGCGACGTCTTCGGAGGAGGCGTCCTCGGCCGTGCCGACGAACATCGCCAGCAGGACGGCCGGGACCGCGATCGCGAAGAGCAGGTAGGGCAGGCTCAGCACGAAATCGATGACCCAGGACAGGATGCGGTCGGTCCAGCCACCGGCGAAGCCAGCGATCAGGCCGATGACGATGCCGATGACCGTGGTGATGGCGGTGACCGAGCTGGCCACGATGAGCGACGGCCGCGCGCCGTAGACCCAGCGGGCGAACAGGTCGCGTCCGAGTCGGGGCTCGACGCCGAACCAGTGCTCGCCGTTGGGGGCGATGGTCGGGAAGCCGTACTGGTCGATCAGGTCCTGGTGCAGCGTGCTGATGTTCTGGCCTTCGAGCCGGGCCAGCAGGGGCGCGAAGAGCGCGATCAGCACGAAGAACACGAAGATGCCGGCGCAAACCACCGCCACCCGGTCCTTGCGGAGCCGGGCCAGAGCGATCGCCGTCGGGGACTTGCCCCGGGTGGACACCTTCCCGTCAGATCCCCTGGTCGGCGTTGCCAAGGAGTCGGCCGAGGCCGATGTCCTGGTGAGCTCGGCTTCCTCGATCATGGGCTCCACGCTGTTGTCACCTCCATCGGACACGACACCTCCACGTGTGTCGTGCGTGAAAGGTATTCGGATGCTGCGGTTGGGAAGGTAGTCGCCGGATCGGTCTTAGGAAATGAGTTGACGCATCGAATGAATAACAGCTCAGTACTGAGACCCTATGACGGGCGTCACAACTTCGCCACCGCCAACCTCTCCAAACACCCCCTAGCTATGCGAAGTGTACTTTTCTACCCGAGATTTTGCCCGGATTCGTGACGCCAGGCATGACTTGCGGTAATGCCCAAACTTCCCACCGTAGTTTTCCCGAAATCCCGCCCACCCCGGCCGCGTGTTTCCGGCTCGTTTCCCGAAGCTGAAGCCGAGGTGCGGGCTTCCCGCCCCGGCGGCACCAGACGGGAAGATCTGCGGTCAACTCGTCGCCTGATCGCGTGAACCGCGGCCGGGGGCCCGGCAAACGGGAGGGACTTACTCGCCCGACCGAGCCACCGCGCAACTCCGGCGGCCGCGGTCCCTGGCCACCCGCCTCGCGCCACCAGGGCAGTCGTCGAGCAATTACGCGGATCTATGTGGCGTGTCATTTCCGGGACTACGCGCCGGGAACTCGCCAGTGAGTTTCCGTTGAGGTTGGCATCCGTCGAAGGGCCGGCGTCCGCGTCGGAGTTTCCGCACGTAGGACACCACGTCGGCAGGGGTACCGCAGTGCGGGCGATATTGCGTTTCCCGTTCTTCCATGCCAGGCGGAGCCAAGCGGGTGGACGACTTCGGCCGATCGGTGGAACGGACCGGGCTGGACAGAGCCACAATCATGCTTGTCAATGCAAATTTTCAAGGAGTGACGATGCGGATAGCCATCAGCAGCGGCGCCCGGTTCCCGGGGTTCGCACATCTGCGAAGCACTGCTCGACCGTGCCGACGGGGTGGTCTGCCCCGACACCTGACCAGCGAGATCTACGGCGGCTCCCGTTCTGCACCCGCAGGCCGAGGACTACTGGGGCACTGTCAACCCGATCGGGCCGCGCAGCGTGTACGACGAGTCGAAGCGGCTCGCCGGGCCACGACCATGGCCTACGGGCACACGCGCTCGGGGGTGGACATCGGAATTCTCCGGATCTTCAACACGTACGCGCCGCGGA
>NZ_JAVROT010000261.1:0-16858 GCF_032162605.1 Mycobacterium sp.
GGCGGGGGGCTGCTCATCGGGGTGCACCTACTCGCGGAGTACGGAGCGTTCGCGATGCTGCGCTTCGCCACGCTCACGACCGCTATCTTCGAACAGTTCCAGGCCACGTTCAACGGAGCGGCGGGCAGCACGCTCGCGGGTGTTCTGGTTCTGCTCTGCCTGGTCCTGCTGGTGGGCGAGGCGGCCGCCCGCGGCTCTGCGCGGTACGCGAGGATCGGTTCCGGAGCTCAGCGCACCCTCTCTCCACATCAGTTGCGCAGCATGACGATTCCGGCCGTCACCGCACTGGGCGTCTTGGCCGTGCTTGCACTCGGCGTGCCGGCGTGGACGGTGACCCGCTGGCTGTGGATCGGCGGAGCGAAGGCCTGGGATCTGGGTGACATCGTGCCCGTGACCGTCCAGACAGCGGGACTGGCCGCCACGGCCGCGGTTCTGACGACCGTGCTCGCGTTCCCCTTCGCGTGGGTGGCCGTGCGATACAGGGGTTTCTTCGCCCGCTTCGTCGAGGGATCCAACTTCGTCACCAGTTCGATGCCGGGGATCGTCACCGCGCTGGCCTTGGTCACCGTGGCGATCCGCTTCGCCGCTCCTCTGTACCAGACGATTTCGCTGGTGGTGTCCGCCTACGTGTTGATGTTCATGCCGCGCGCGATGGTCAACCTGCGTTCGGGTCTCGCGCAGGTGCCGCCGGGGATCGAGGAGGCATCGCGATCGCTGGGGGTCTCACCCACCCGAACCTTGTTCCGCGTCACGCTACGACTCACTGCGCCTGCCGCCACGGCGGGCGCCTCGCTGGTGTT
Source organism: Mycobacterium sp. (assembly GCF_032162605.1). Lineage (GTDB taxonomy): Bacteria > Actinomycetota > Actinomycetes > Mycobacteriales > Mycobacteriaceae > Mycobacterium. The sequence continues at coordinate 801 of NZ_JAVROT010000261.1, forward strand.
CGTCGCCGTCGCAACCGAGTTGACGGCCACCCTGCTGCTGGCCCCCACCGGCACCAGCACACTGGCAATGCGATTCTGGTCACTCAGCAGCGAACTCGACTACGCGGCCGCGGCACCGTATGCCCTGCTACTCGTCGTGCTGTCCATACCGGTCACGTTGGTGCTGTTCCGCCAGTCGAGTCGGGCGGCCGCGCTGTGACGACCAACGCCCTGGAGGTCACCGGTCTCGCCAAGTCGTTCGGCGGCGACCGCGTACTTCACGGAGTCGACCTGGACGTGCCTAGGGGTACCATCACCGCCGTCGTCGGCGCATCCGGATGCGGCAAGACAACCCTGCTGCGATTGGTCGCGGGATTCGAAACCCCGGACGTCGGAACGATTTCCATCGCAGGGCGCCCGGTCGCCGGTCCGGACGGATTCGTCGCCGCGCACCGACGCGACGTCGGCTACGTCGCGCAGGACGGCGCGCTGTTCCCGCACCTCACCGTCGGCCAGAACATCGCCTACGGCCTGCGCGGCAGCACCCGCAGTTCCCGCGCGCGCGTCGCCGAACTGCTCCACACCGTGTCCCTCGACGAGTCGTTCGCGCAGCGAAGGCCCCACCAGCTGTCCGGCGGACAGCAGCAGCGTGTCGCACTGGCAAGGGCACTCGCACGCGAACCGGTGCTGATGCTGCTCGACGAGCCCTTCAGCGCGCTCGACACCGGACTGCGCGCATCCACCCGCAAGGCCGTCGCACGGCTGCTCGCCGATGCCCACGTGACGACGCTCCTGGTCACCCACGACCAGGAGGAAGCCCTCTCCATCGCCGATCAGGTCGCGGTCATGCGAGAAGGCCGGTTCACCAAAGTCGGTACGCCGCAACAGGTCTACCTGACACCCGAGGACCGGTTCACCGCCGAGTTCCTTGGCGACTGCGTGCTGCTGCCGTGTACGGTCACGGCGGGCGTGGCCGACTGCGTGCTGGGGCGTCTGTCGGCACGCGACGGCGCCACCGACGGTGCGGGCACCGTGATGCTGCGACCCGAACAGCTCGTCGCCACCGCCGTGTCCGACGGCGGCATGGGGAACGGGATCGGCACCGTGCTGTCGGTGGAGTTCCGCGGACACGACGTCCTGCTCGTCGTCGATCCCGGCGACGGCGCTCCGATCACCGTCCGCCAGCACGGCGTCAATCCGCCGGAGGTCGACGCCAAGGTCCGCGTCGAGGTCGTCGGGCTCGCGGTCGTGTTCAACGAGCAGGCCTCTTGATGTTCGACCGGCTCGTCGAGCACCTCGCATCGCATGGAGACGACGCCGCAAAGTGCTCACCACGGATCGGCGGCTGACCTACCGCGAGCTCGCCGACGAAGTCGCCGTGAGCGCGTCCGAACTGGGCGGCCAACGCAGGCTCGTACTCCTCGAGACCCGCAACGACACGGACACCCTGGTGAACTACCTCGGCGCGCTGGCAGGTCGCCACGTCGTGCTTCCGCTGCCCGCCGACGGTGACCACACGGCGGTCATCGATGCCTACGACCCCGACGTGATCGTCCGCGGCGGCGTCGTCCAGCACCGCCACCGCCCTCACACCGCATCCATCCGGATCTGGCACTGCTGCTGTCCACGTCGGGCAGCACCGGTTCACCCAAGCTGGGGCGCCTTTCGAGGGCCAACCTCGCCGCCAACGCCGAAGCCATCGCCACGTACCTCGACATCGCGCACACCGACAGAGCCGCAACGAATTGCCGATGTCGTACAGACTGTGGTTCGTCGAGGTCGTGGTGTGGATCCTGGTCGCGCTCGCGCTGGTGTGTTGGGCGTCGCTCGGCGACCGGGTGGGCGGCGTCGAAGTCGTCGACGGCCTGGCAGCACGGCACCGTCACGGTCGCGCTGGCCGTCGCCTCGTCGGCTACTTCGGCAACCCGAACCGGGAGCTACTGGTGTTCACCGGCCTGGCGATGCTGATCTGGCTGCCCGCCATCCGATGCCCGTCGGCATTCACCGTGCTCGCCGGCTTCCTCGCCGAGGCATCGCTTCTCACCTACCTGGTGCATTACCAGGTGTACACGCTGTTCGGCGAGCACCGCCTCCTTGGCGTCGCCGCGTCGATCGGCGTGGGTGTCGTCCTGACACAGCTGCTGACGCTGGCGGCAAGCGGATTCGACTTCGCGGGGCGCTGCCGGTCAGATCCGAGGCGGCTGCTCCCGCTCGGCGATGAGACCCTCCTGCACCAGGGTGGCCGCGATCGCGCCGTCGGCGCCGGCCAGGCTGCCCGTGATCACGCCGCGGCCGCGCGCCGCCGCTGGCGACGTGGATTCCAGCAGGTTCCAGTGATCGGCCCGCACGGGCCGGTGAAACCAGATCGACGAGTCCGTCGTACCACTGCGGTGGGTGCGCGCCATCATCGAGTGACCGTGCACCTGCAGCGCGGGGTCGATCATGTACACGTCGCACACGTAGGCCGCGATGACAGTGTGCAGCAACGGGTCATCGGGCACGGGGACCGTCACCCGCCACCACAGCCGTCTGGTGAACTCCTCACCTGAGCGGTGGTCGGCCACCCGAATGTCGATCTCGTCCAACGGCATCGACGGCGCCGGCCCCGCCGGACCGGTCTGCGGCAGCGTCTCGGGATCCTGCGGCATCGTGGCGAACCGGCCGTGTTCGGGGCCCGCGAGAGGCACGGCGAACGAGACCCCGGCGACCGTCAACAAGCGGGAGGCCTGGCGGGACTCCACCCGGCGCGACGAGGCGGTGCGCCCGTCGAACACGCCGTGCACCGAGTACTCCACGTCGTCGCCTGCCTCGCCTCCCCGCAGGAATTGCAGGTGCATGCTGGTGGGGAGCTTGGTCGAATCCACGCTCCGGCTGGCGGCGGCGAGGCTCTGGGCCATGAACTGGCCGCCGAACGCGCGCTTGCCCTCCGGGCCGCTGGCCGGGCCGACCCAGGACCCGTCGGACTGCCCTGGTCGCACGTCGAGCAGAGCCAGCAGCGCGCTCACGCGACCGTACCCGCCTCGGTCAGCCGAGTGATCTCGCCGGCCGAGAGGCCGAGACGGTCCCGCAGGACGGCGAAGGTGTGGTCGCCGAGTTCTGGTGCGGGCACGGCTGGCTGGTAGGCGCCGTCGATCTCCAACGGCAGCCCTGGCGCCAGGTACTGCCCTATCCGCGGTTGGTCGAGCGTGGTGAACAGTGGGTTGGCGGTCACCTTCGGACCCGTGGCGGCGTCGGCGAAGGTCCGATAGCGCTCCCACAGGATCGACGTCGCCGACAGTGCCGTGGCGATGTCGTCGGCGGAGTGACCGCTGAACCAGACGATGAACAGACCGGTGAGCGCGTCGCGGTGCCGATACCGCTGGCCTTCGTCGGTCAGGTCGGCTCCCAGCGCTTCGCCAAGTGCAGCAACGGCTTTCGTCGTTCCCGTGAGTTCGGTCAGGTCGCGGAAGTGGCGCCCGGTGAGGGCAACCACCATGAACGAAGCCCCGTCATCGCTGGTGAACGTCTGGCCGTACTGGCCGTAGATCGAGTTGCCGATGCGTTCCCGTCCCTCTCCGTTGACCATCACCTCGGTCAGGAAGCTGAGGTTGCCCGCCGTGGCCAGCGCCACGTTCTCCAGCGGAATGCCGACGCGTTGGCCCCGTCCAGTGGCGTCGCGATGCCTCAGCGCGGCAGTCACGGCGAGCGCGACGTAGAGGCCGCAGGTGACGTCCCACGCGGGCAGGACGTGGTTGACGGGGTTCGCGTATCCGGTCGGTCCGGTGACCATCGGGAAGCCGAGACCTGCGTTGACGGTGTAGTCAACTCCGGTTCCACCGTCGGCGCGCCCAGACACTTCGACGTGGATCAGGTCCGGACGCGACTTCACCAGCGTCTCGTATGAATGCCACTGTCGTCCAGCCACATTGGTAATCAGCACGCCACTGTCGATGATCAGGCGGGTGATCAGCTCCTGCCCTTCGGCGGAACGGACGTCGATCGCGGCAGACGACTTGCCCTTGTTGAGCCCGGCCCAGTAGATGCTCATCCCCTCTGACGTGACGGGCCAGCGGTGGTAATCCGCCGCACCGCCGACGGGATCGACGCGGACCACCTCGGCGCCGAGCTGTGCGAGCGTCATCCCGGCCAGCGGGACGGCGACGAAGCTGGAGATCTCGATGATCCGCACCCCCGCCAGGGGTCGAGTGGCGTCAGTCATGCCACTCACGATATTGGTCGACGTCAGATCAGTTCGATGGCGTCCGCAATGGAGTCGAGGACCCGGCCGGGCCGGAACGGATACTTGTCGATGTCGGCGACCGTCGTCGAGCCGGTCAGCACCAGGATGGTCTCGAGGCCTGCCTCGATGCCCGCGACGACGTCGGTGTCCATCCGGTCGCCGACCATGAAGGTGTTCTCGGAATGCGCCTCGATGCGGTTGAGCGCGCCGCGGAACATCATCGGGTTCGGCTTGCCGACGAAGTAGGGCTCCCGCCCGGTGGCCTTGGTGATCAGCGCCGCGACCGAGCCGGTGGCTGGCGTCGGCCCCTCGGCCGACGGTCCGGTGACGTCCGGATTGGTGGCGATGAAGCGGGCGCCTCCGCCGATCAGCCGGATGGCCTTGGTGATCGCCTCGAATGAGTAGGTTCGCGTCTCGCCGAGCACGACGAAGTCCGGGCCGGTGTCGGTCAGCGTGTAGCCCACCTCGTGCAGCGCCGTCGTCAGACCGGCCTCGCCGATGACGTAGGCGGAGCCACCCGGCAACTGGTCGTGCAGGAATGCCGCGGTCGCCAGCGCCGAGGTCCAAATCGAGTCCTCGGGCACCTCGAGGCCGGACCGGAGCAGGCGGGCCGCCAGATCGCGTGGCGTGAAGATCGAATTGTTGGTCAGCACCAGGAATGGGCGCTTCTTCTCCCCGAGCCGCTGCAGGAACTCCGCGGCGCCGGGCAAGGCGCGTTCCTCGTGGACCAGGACGCCGTCCATGTCGGTAAGCCAGCACTGCGGTGAGGATCGCATGACCCCAGTGTGCCGACTCCGCGGCCCGGCCTCAGCCAAACTGGGCGTGCGATCACCGAACGACGACCTCCGACGGTGTCCGCGGCGCACCCAGCACGTCCCGGTGCGACGACGGCTGCCGACCGTCGGCGTCGGTGATGCCGTACCGCGTCGCGAGTTCGGCACCGATCAGCGTCTGCCCACTGAGCTCGGACAGAGCGGGGTCCCGGTACAGCGCGTCGATCAGGTATCCCGTGAACTCGGGTGTCTCGGCGTGCAGAGCGGTCTTGGCGAGCGCCTCAGGATGACCGTCGAAGGCGCGGCGGAATTTCTCGGTCAACAGGATCCCCATCCAGATGGACACGGTGGCGACGCCGGTGTTCGCGAAGTCGACGGCCATGTCGGCGGCCAGCTTGTCCACCCCCGCCTTCTGCGCGCCGTACGCCGGGCCGTGCATGTAACAGACCGAACCCGGTGACGACGTGAACGCGATGAGCGCGCGCCGCCGCCGGACCATCAGCGGTGCCGCGTGCCAGGACGCTACGTACGCGGACCGTAGGCCCACGTCGAGCACGTCGGCGAGGGCAATCGACTTCTCCCAGAACGGTTTCGGGTCGACCAGGTCGTCGTGGATCGCGGCGGCGTTGTTGACGAGAAGGTCGAGTCGTCCGCACTCGTCACCCACCCGTTCGAATAAAGCAGCCACCGCGGAGTCGTCCCGGTGATCGACCCGCACGGCGATGCCGCCGTCCCCGGGGTCGGTCACCGTTCGGCCCGTGAGGTACACCTGCCATCCCTGGCCCCGCAGCGCGGCCGCGATGCCGCGACCCGCACCACGACTCGCCCCCGTGACGACCGCGACGGGCGCTTGATCTTCGGTCATGTGAAGACCGTACGTTCAGTCGGGCAGCCGCAGCTCGGGCTTCTCGACCTCTTCGATGTTGACGTCCTTGAACGTGATGACCCGGACCTGCTTCACGAAGCGGGCAGGCCGGTACATGTCCCACACCCAGGCGTCGGCCAGCCGAAGTTCGAAGTAGACCTCGCCTTCGGCGTTGCGCGGAACCAGCTCCACGCTGTTGGCCAGGTAGAAGCGGCGCTCGGTCTCCACGACGTAACTGAACTGCCCCACGATGTCCTTGTATTCGCGGTACAGCGAGAGCTCCATCTCGGTCTCGTACTTCTCGAGATCTTCGGCACTCATCGGTTCAGTGGTCCTCCGGTCGGTGTTCCGTACATCTTTCCTCAGCCCAGTTCGGCGCGCCGCACGGCCTCCCGCCGAGGATGCTCCCTGGCACCACATCGGCGTCGGGCCCGCAGTCCGTCACGCTGGCGTAGCCCAACCTACGCACGTTGATGAACGAGAACCGGTGCTCGATGCAGGGGCCTCGCTCGGCGAGCGCAGCGGTGTGGAACGGGGTGCTGTACCCCTTGTGTTCGGCGAAGCCGTACCCAGGATGCCTGGACTCCATCTGCACCATGAGGCGGTCGCGGCTCACCTTGGCCAGCACGCTGGCCGCCGCGATGCAGGCGGCCGCGGCGTCACCGCCGACGACCGGCAACGACGGCATCGGCAGCCCAGGAACGCGGAACCCGTCGCTCAGCACGTAACCCGGCCGCAGCGGCAACCCGGCGACCGCGCGCCGCATGCCCTCGATGTTGGCCACGTGCACCCCGCGCCGATCGACTTCCTTCGACGGGATGAAGACGACGTGATAGGCGAGCGCGTAGCGCCGGATCAACGGGAAGAGCCGCTCGCGCTCTCGCTCGTTGAGCTTCTTCGAGTCGTCGAGCGCCGCCAGGCTCTCCAGTCGATTCGGGCCGAGAACGCACGCGGCGACCACCAGAGGTCCCGCGCAGGCGCCCCGGCCCACCTCGTCGACCCCGGCCACCGGACCGAGTCCCCCGCGGTACAGCGCGGATTCGATCGTGCGCAGGCCCGCGGACTTGCGGATCACGGCTCGAGGCGGCCAGCTCGCCGGCACTCAGGCCATCCGCTCTTCGCGCAAGCGGCTCATCGCCACTCCTACGGGGAAGTCTGCGGGTTGACTGCCGAAACGCCACCCCAGCGCCCCGGGGGCCAGGCGATGAACCGCGCCTTGCCGATCACGTTGTCGACGGGAACCGTTCCGGCGGCCGGGTCGCCAGTGCACAACAGACCCTTCAGGGCGTCGGCAGGAAGGTTGGTGCAGTGCGCGCGCGAGTCAGCCGAGTGGGTGCGATTGTCGCCCATTACCCACAGCCGCCCGTCAGGGACCTTCACGGGTCCGAACTCATTGCCGAGGCACGGGTAGATCCGCGGGTCGGCCATCATCGTCTCGACGTTGAGGTACGGCTCGTTGAGCCTCTTGCCGTCGACCGTCAGCCCCGTCGTGGCGCGGCATTCGACCGTCTGCCCCCCGACCGCGATGACGCGCTTGACGAGGTCGTTCTCGTCGGGTGGTACGAACCCGATGAACGAAAGCGCATTCTGCAACCACCGGATCGGGGCGCTGTCGGAGCGGATCGACTTGTAGCCGATGTTCCACGCCGGCGGACCCTTGAATACGACCACGTCGCCTGGCTCCGGCGAAGTGAACCGATAGGTCACCTTGTCCACCATGATCCGGTCACCTACGCACCCGGCGCAGCCGTGAAGCGTCGGCTCCATCGACTCCGAGGGGATCAGGTACGGCCGCGCGACGAACGTCAGCATGACGTAGTACAGGACCAGTGCGATGGTCAGCAGGACCGCGGCTTCGCGGACCGCGCCACGCTTCTTCTTGGGCGGATCGCCTTCGCCGACCTCGTCGTCCGGGGTCGCGTCGCTGACGTCGGTGGTTTCTCCCGCGTCAGACGCGTCAGACGCGTTGGTCGCGTCGGTGGCGTCGGTCACGCCTTCAGAGTAGCCAGGGCGATGGGCGCCGCCGCCGATTGGCTCGTCGTCCAACCGTCAAACCCGTCCGGGTGCGGCGTCTGCGCCAATCAGCGCTTTTCCTTGATCTTGGCCTTCTTGCCCCGCAGCTCGCGCAGGTAGTACAGCTTGGCGCGTCGCACATCACCGCGAGTGACGACGTCGATGTGGTCGATGTTGGGCGAATGGACCGGGAAGGTGCGCTCGACGCCGACGCCATAGCTTTCCTTGCGCACGGTGAAGGTCTCGCGAACGCCGCCACCCTGCCTGCGCAGAACGACGCCCTTGAAGACCTGGACGCGCTCCTTGGAACCCTCGATGACCTTCACGTGGACATTCACGGTGTCGCCGGGATTGAAGGCCGGGATGTCGTCGCGCAGCGACGACTGGTCGATGAAGTCCAGGGTGTTCATCGGTGACACTTCCTCATGGTTGTTCGGATCGGTGTTCTCGTTTGCGGCCGTAGACAGCACGTCACGGGGCGACGCGTGGCCGGGGCCGAGGTCTTCGGGTGTATGTCGCATCAGACGGGGATACGTTTCCCCGCCGTGCGCAGACAACTGGTCAATTGTGCCAGACGGGGTCCCAGCCACGAAATCGTGCCCCAACGTGGTGGGTCACCTGCGGGCGCGGCAACGGCTCTCAGCGGTTAGGGTAGTGCGCACGGGTAAGGAGTTCGAGGCCTTACGCGAGAGCCATCGTCCCCGTTCATCTCACTCGTCTAGGGAGGGCCATGCTCCGGCGGCCGCAGAAGCTGCTGATGGTGACCGCGCTGGCCGTAACCGCGATGACGGTGGCGGCAGGGTGCGAGGCCAAGGTTTACGGCACGCCGCCTCCGCCGTCTTCCCCGCCCCTTACGGTCGTCGCCCCACTGGGCGGCAGGGCGCCACTGCCGGAGGTTCCGCCCGACGAGCCCGCAGCAGCCCTCACGGGGTTGTCCGATCGGGAGCGGCAGGCGACGGCCGAGGCCGCCAACAACGGTGCGGACATCACTTCGCTGGTGCTCGACCGCAACACCGGCCAGATGGTGTCCAACGGCAACACCCAGACGATCGCGATCGCCTCGGTGGTCAAGCTTTTCATCGCCGACGACCTGCTGTTGCAGGTGTCCAAGGGTCAGACGCAGCTCTCGCCCTCCGACCACGAGGCGTTCGACCAGATGCTGCGGCAGTCCGACGACAGCGCCGCCGAGAACTTCTGGAACCGCGGCGGCGGCAGTGCGATCGTCACCCGCGTCGCCGCCCGCTACGGGCTGACCTCGACGCGTCCGCCGAACAACGGGCGATGGTGGAACACCATCAGCACCGCTGCCGATCTCGTCCGGTACTACGACATGATGATGTCGGGCTCCGGCGGGTTGCCGCCCGAACAGGCCAGCGTGATCTTGTCGAACCTGGCGGCGTCCGCACCGTTGGCGCTGGACGGCACTCAGCCCGGGGGCGTTTATCCGCAGCGATTCGGGATCCCCGACGGCCTCTTCGCCGAGTCGGTCGCGGTCAAGCAGGGCTGGATGTGCTGCATCGGTTCTGACTGGATGCACCTGTCGACGGGCGTGATCGGTCCGGACCGGCGCTACATCATGGTGATCGGGTCCATGCAGCCCGCGTCCGCCGTCACCGCACGGGCGACCATCACCCAGGCCGTCAAGACGATGTTCCCGGACGGGCACATCTAGCTCAGTCCAGAAGGTCGGGCCTGCGATCGCGGGTGCGTCGCAGCGACTGCTCGCGGCGCCAAGCGACGACCCTCGCGTGATCGCCGGACAGCAGCACTGGTGGCACGTCGAGTCCGCGCCAACTAGGGGGTCGGGTGTAACTCGGACCCTCCAGTAGGCCGTCTGAGTGCGAATCATCCTGGTGCGAAGCAGGATTGCCGAGGACGTCCGGTAGCAGCCGGACGACCGCTTCGATCATGACGAGCGTCGCGGATTCCCCCCCGGGCAGTACGTAGTCACCGATGGACACCTCCTCGACGCGCATCCTGCGCGCTGCGTCCTCGACGACGCGTTGGTCGATGCCCTCGTAGCGCCCACACGCGAAGGCCAGGTGGGCCTCGCCGCTCCACCTCTGCGCGTCGCTCTGTTTGAACGGGCGACCCGCGGGTGTCGGAACGACGAGAAGCGTTTCCTCGGAACAGATCTCATCGAGAGCATCGCCCCATACGGGTGCCTTCATCACCATGCCGGGGCCACCCCCGTACGGCGAGTCATCCACGGAATGGTGCACGTCGTGCGTCCACCGCCGCAGATCGTGCACGGCGATGTCGATGATGCCCGCTTCGATCGCCCGGCCCGGCAAGGACTGTCGGAGCGGATCGAGGTAGTCGGGGAAGATCGTGACGACGTCTATGCGCACGGCTAGATCGAGTCCAGATCCAGCAGACCGTCCGGAGGGTCGATCTCGATGAGGCCGTCGTCCAGCGACACCGACGTCACGATGGCGCCGACGAACGGCACCAACACCTCGGCCCCGTCGCCCTCGGCGGGCCGGATGGCGAGTATCTCGCCGGCCGCGGTGTGCAACACCTCGGCGACCGCACCCACGTCGCGGCCTTCGACCGTGCGCACACGAAGACCCTCGAGCTGGTGGTCGTAGAACTCGTCGGGATCGTCGATGGCAGGCAGGTCGGCAGTGTCGACGATGAACAGGCTGCCCCGCAAGGCATCCGCCGCGTCGCGACTGGCGACCCCGTCGAGCCGGACCAGCAGGCGGCCGCCGTGCTCGCGCATCGAGTCGACCACCAAGGTCCGTTCGGTCTTGTCGCGCGCTCTGGCGCACAGGGCGGTGCCCGGTGCGAACCGACCGTAGGGATCATCGGTGCGGACGTCGACGACGACCTCGCCGCCGACGCCATGCGCCTTCACGACGCGTCCGACGACGAGGTCCATGTGCTACTGGTCGGTGTCGACCACGTCGACGCGGATCCCACGCCCGCCGATGCCTGCGACCAGCGTCCGCAGTGCGGTCGCGGTGCGGCCTCCCCGGCCGATGACCTTGCCCAGGTCGTCAGGATGCACGTGCACCTCGACGGTGCGCCCGCGGCGGTTGGTCACCAGGTCGACGCGGACGTCGTCGGGGTTGTCGACTATCCCGCGCACGAGGTGTTCGACGGCGTCGACGACGGCGGTGCTCATTCGGCAGCGGGTGCGGACTCGGCGGGTGCGGACTCTGCGGGCGCCTCGGAGGTCTCGGCCGCGTCAGCCTTCTTGGCCGGAGCCTTCTTCTTCTTCGCCGTGGTGGCTTCGCCGGTCGGCGCGTCGTCGGCGGCGGCCAGGGCGGCGTTGAAGAGGTCCAGCTTGCTGGGCTTGGGCTCCTTGATCCTCAGCGTGCCCTCGGTGCCCGGCAGGCCCTTGAACTTCTGCCAGTCACCGGTGATCTTCAGCAGCGCCAGAACGGGGTCGGTGGGCTGAGCGCCAACGCCCAACCAGTACAGCGCACGCTCCGAGTCGATCTCGATGACGCTGGGATCTTCCTTCGGGTGGTAGCGGCCGATGACCTCGATGGAGCGGCCGTCGCGGCGGTTGCGCGCATCGGCGACGGCGATGCGGTACTGGGGATTGCGGATCTTGCCGAAGCGGGAGAGCTTGATCTTGACAGCCATGGTTGAGCGACTTCTCCTATGATTGCCACGCTGCAATTCAGCGACTCGGGCGGGATGCCCGGTCCGGTTTTGCCTCGCGTGTGTGACCGAGGGGCAGCGCATCGAGCGAGAAGGATCGCGCCTCGAACATCAAGCGAGGAGCGTGCGGATCGCGCATCGAACAGGGTCGCCCGTCAGACAGCCGCCCATTGTGCCAGAACAGGCCCTACGGATGAAAATCCTGAGCTTCAGACGAATGTCTCAGACGATTCTGTCGAAGCACTTCGTCTCGACACGGCGGGTCATCCGCCAACCGTCGGCAGTGCGGATGAACTCGTCGTCGTACCAGAGCCCGCAGAACAGGACCTGGCCGTCATCACCGAGGACCATCGGGTTGAAGCAGAGGATGCGCGACTTGGCGGTGTCCCCCGCCGGATCGCGGGAGACCTTGACGTCGAAATTGCCGATCAGATGCGAGTACGCCGGGAAGTTCGGCAACACCTCCGAGAGCCACTTCTTCACGTCGGGGAAGGCGCCGTCGATGCCACCCATGGCCCGGTAGTCGATGTACGCGTCACTCGTGAACACCAGGTCGAGGTCGTCGAACCGGCGCTTGTCGATCGCCGAGGAGTAATCCACCAGCAGCTGTTGGATTTCGAGGCGGTCGGAGATCTCTTCCAGACTCAGCATCGTTCGATTGAACACCTCCGCACGAGCGCGCCCGCCGCTAGGCCTGGGGACCCTCCGTCGGCGGCCAGGGCTCCCCCGGCGAGACGTCTCCGGGCTCGGTGAAGTCACCGCGCGACAGTGGCACCCACTGCTCGCTGGGTGCGGGCTGCTTCGAGGACGGGAAGTCACGAAGCTTGCCAGAGGGCTTGGCGTCCCACGTCGCGAACGTCAGCGGGGTGCGCAGCCAGCTCTCCAACAACAGGTAGCACGCCGCCAGGGAGTCCAGGTGGCTTCGTTCCCAGCCGTGGCTGCCGTCGAGCCCGAAGGCGACCAGAGCAGCGCGAGTGTTGGCGCCTGCCTCGATCGCGGCGGCCGCATCGGAGCGATAGAACCGGAAGATGTCGCGGGCATGGGCGATGCCCTGCTCCTTGGCGAGACGCAACAGATTGCGGGTGAGGTGGTAGTCGAACGGGCCGTGCATGTCCGCCATCGGGATGGTGACGCCGTGTTCGAGCGAGTGCTGACCGGGGGCGCAGACCGCGTTGTCCACGGAGATCAGCTCCGCCACGTCCGGCGGCAGCCCGCTGCTGGCGCCGTGACCGACCTCCTCGGTGATGGTCACCATGATCGTCGTGCGGTGCGGCAGCACGACCTTGTTCTCCATGACATTGCGCGCCAGCGCAAGGGCCACGGAGACACCCGCCTTGCCGTCGAGGTGGCGCGAGACGATGAAGCCGTCCTCGGTGAGCTCGGGGCTGGTGATGAACGCGACGAAGTCCCCCACGTTCAGCCCGAGTTCGACCAGGTCCTCGCGGGTCGAGACGTTGCGGTCGATCCGGACCTCGACATGTTCCCAGTCCGTCGGCTGGGTGTCGATCTCGTGCCCGTACGCGTGCCCAGAAGCCTTGAGTGGCATGACGGTTCCCGTGATGAACTGCTCGCTGTCATCGGTGAAGATCCGCACCCGGGCCCCGGCGGCGAAGCGCGCCGAGAACATGCCCACCGGGATCAGCTCGAGTCTGCCGTTGCCCTTCAGTTCGCGCACCATGCATCCGATGGTGTCGGCGTGAACGACGATCGCGCGGTCGGTGGTGGCCGACTCACCGGGGAGTTCGGCGGTCAGCGCACCGCGGCGGGTCAGGGTGAACGGCACGCCGAGGTCGTCGAGGATGCCTCCGATCAACTGCATCACCGCGTCCGTGCGACCCGAGGGACTCGGCGTCTGCAGCAGTGCGAGCAGGGTGTCGACCATCCAGGTGCGGTCGTCTGCGGACATCTGAACGGCGGCGGTCGCGGAGTCAGTCAACGTTGCCCTTCCACGTTCTCGTTCTTGGGTACGGCGGTCCAAAGTCATCGACGAGAGCCTATCGAGACTCGGTTCTACTCGACGGGGGCGGGCTGCCACGCCCACGGAGTTGCCGCGGTCCGTGGGAAGAGCAGATCCACGAATGCCTGTGCGGTCGGCCGCGGTTCGTGATTGGCCAGACCCGGCCGTTCGTTCGCCTCGATGAAGACGTACTCCTCCCCGTCCACCGACGGCACGATGAGATCGATTCCCGTGACGGGGATGCCGATAGCGTCCGCGGCGTCGATGGCGACCCTCGCCAGCTTGGGATTCAGATCGTCCGTCACGTCGCGGATCGTGCCGCCCGTGTGCAGGTTCGCGGTGCGCCGCACGGTCAGGTGCTCGTTGAGGGGCAGCACGTCGTCGAGATCCCAGCCCTCCTCGCGCACGGTGTCGGTGGTGATCTCGTCGACGGGGATCGTGGATTCTCCATGCGTGGCTGCGGCGCGACGGCGGCTCTGCGCCTCGACGAGGTGGCGGATGGTGTGATCACCGCTCCCGACGACCTCGGGTGGACGCCGCAGGGCGGCCGCGATCACCTTGCCGTTGATCACGACGATGCGAAGGTCCTCGCCCTCGCACCGCTCCTCGAGCAGGACGTCGGGGCTATGCCCGGCCGCCAAGGCGATCGCGCGGTCGAGGTCCTCAGGCCGGGTCACCCCGACGGTGATGCCCGCGCCCTGTTCGCCGCGGGCCGGCTTCACCACCACCGAACCCACCTTCTCCAGGAACTCGTGGTCCTCGTCGGTGAAGGTCGCCGTTCGGCCCTCCGGCACCCGGATGCCCGCCTCGGCGACCACCCTGCGGGCGACGCGCTTGTCGTCACACCGGCTCATGGCGACGGCGTTGGTGAGCTCGGAGAGCGACTCGCGGGTCACCACGCTGGTGCCACCGTGCGTCAGCTTGAGGTAACCGCCCTTGGCGTCGAGCACCCGGACGGCGATGCCACGCAGGATCGCCTCGTCGGCGATGATCCGGGCATACGGGTTGAGTTGGAAGAGCTCCTCCTCGGACTTGGCGGGGGCGAACAGCTTCTCGTTGATGGCGTTCTTGCGCTTGACCCCGAGGACCGGCACGCGGATGAATCCCATCCGCTCGTAGAGCGCGATGGCCCCTTCGTTGTCGTGCAGCACCGACAGGTCCATCTGCGAGCGCCCCCGTCGGATGAACTCCTCGATCAGGGACCGCACCAGCAGGCCGCCCACCCCCGGCCGGGACAGCGTGGGGTCGACGGCCAGACACCACAGGCTGGAGCCGTTCTCCTCGTCGCCGAAGAGTTGCGCGTGGTCGATACCGGTGACCGTGCCCACAACGGCGCCGGTCTCGTCGTCGGTCACGACGAGGTACACCATGTGCGGCTGCGACTGGCTGTTGTCCCACATCAGGTCTACGTCGGCTGGCACCATGCGGCACTGCAGGTAGATCTGGTTGATCGCTGCGCAGTCGTCGTTGGCCGTCACCGGGCGCACCGACAGCCCGGGTACCGGCGCGGGCTCGTACTGCAGTGGCTTCGTCAGGTCGATCCGGTAGGTGAAGCTCGGATCGATGAAGAACTCCTGCGGGTGCAGGGCGACGAAAACGTGGGGTGCGTCGAGGTACATCCCGATGTCGCGGCGCCCACTGGCCTCCGCGCGTAGCGCCGTGCCGAACTGCTCGGGGTCCTCGCACGTCTGACCGAACACCAGGCGGCCCCAGCCGAGGTCCTGGACGACGCCGACCGCCTTCGATTCGCTGCCGGGTTCGGTAGTAGTCATGCTCACCTTGTTCCGTCGACGTGGCGGGCGAGCCAGAGTTCCAGTAATCCGATCTGCCACAACGGATTTCCGCGCAGGGGCGTGAGGTTGCCGTTGGGCTCCGCGAGCATCCCGTCGACCGCGGCGGGCGCGAACAGGCCGCGATCGCGCGCCGCGGAACTGTGCAGAGCATCTCTGACGAGATCCAGATAGGGTCCCTCGAGGTGCTTCAGCGCCGGCACGGGGAAGTAGCCCTTTGGCCGGTCGATCACCTCGTGCGGAATGACCTTGCGGGCGGCTTCCTTCAACACGCCCTTGCCGTCGTACGCGGTCTTCAGATCGGGCGGGCAGGTGGCGGCGAGTTCCACGAGCTCGTGGTCGAGGAACGGCACCCGGCCCTCCAGCCCCCAGGCCATCGTCATGTTGTCGACGCGCTTCACCGGGTCGTCGACGAGCATCACGGTGGTGTCGAGTCGTAGCGCGCGATCGGTCGCGGTGGCGGCGCCGGGGTGGGCGAAGTGCTCGAGAACGTACTCTCCCGCGACGTCGTGATCGAGCTGCCATCGCGGCTGCAGGAGCCGGTTGAGCCCGTCGTGGTCGCGGTCGAAGAACGCCTTGCGGTAGCGGGATAAGGCATCGCAGGCATCATCATCCTTGGCGTAGGCCATCGGCGGATACCAGTGGTACCCGGCGAAGATCTCGTCGGCGCCCTGCCCCGACTGCACCACCTTCACGTGCTTGCTGACCTCTTGGGACAGCAGATAGAACGCCACGCAATCGTGACTCACCATCGGTTCACTCATCGCGCCGATGGTGTCCGAAAGAGCGGGAAGCATGCGCGCGCTGTCGATGCGGATCTGATGGTGATCGGTGTCGTAGTGCCGGG
>NZ_JAVROT010000262.1:0-2850 GCF_032162605.1 Mycobacterium sp.
TGCCGATCGACCAGGCGCTGCCCGCGGAGCGGCTCGCACTCGTGGTCGCCGACGCCACCCCGATCGCCGCCGTCACTGCGGGTGATCTGGCCGGGAGGTTCGACGGCATACCGGTGATCGACGTCCACGCGGCCGCCGTCGATGCCCGGCCGAACGCGCCGTTGCCAGGACCGGCGCCCGACGACATCGCCTACGTCATCTACACCTCGGGCACCACCGGTGTGCCCAAGGGCGTGGCCGTCACGCACCACAACGTGACTCAGGTGCTGGAGTCGCTGCACGCCGACCTGCCCGCGGGACCGGGACAGGTGTGGTCGCAATGGCATTCCCTGGTCTTCGACGTTTCGGTGTGGGAGATCTGGGGCGCTCTGCTGCACGGTGGGCGACTGGTGGTGGTGCCCGAGTCGGTAGCGGGCTCGCCGGTTGACCTCCACGAGCTGCTGGTGGCCGAAGGGGTCAGCGTCCTGTACCAAACCCCGTCCGCAGTGGGAATGTTGTCCCCGGCGGGTCTGGAGAACACGGCACTGGTGGTGGCCGGGGAGGCCTGCTCGGCCGAGGTCGTGGATCGGTGGGCGCCAGGGCGGGTCATGCTCAACGCCTACGGTCCGACCGAGACGACGATCTATGCGGCGATCAGTGCGCCGCTGACACCGGGATCGGGTGTGGTGCCGATCGGCTCGCCGGTGCCCGGCGGGGCGGTGTTCGTTCTGGACAAGTGGTTGCGGCCGGTGCCGGTCGGTGTGGTCGGGGAGTTGTATCTGGCCGGCCGCGGCGTAGGAGTCGGGTACGTGGGCCGGACCGGATTGACCGGGTCGCGGTTCGTGGCATGCCCGTTCGGGGGACCGGGTGCGCGGATGTATCGCACCGGCGACCTGGTGCAGTGGGGTGCTGACGGACAGCTGCAGTACTTGGGCCGTGCTGATGAGCAGGTCAAGATCCGTGGCTACCGCATCGAGCTGGGTGAGATTCAGGCAGTGCTCGCGGAGTTGGACGGGGTGGACCAGGCGGTGGTGATCGCCCGCGAGGACCGCCCGGGCGACAAGCGCCTGGTTGGTTATGTGACCGGGACCGCCGATCCGGCTGAGATGCGCAGCGAGTTGGGCAAGCGACTTGCGGCGTACATGGTTCCCGCCGCGGTCGTAGTGCTCGACACGCTGCCCTTGACCGTCAATGGCAAACTCGACCGGCGCGCCCTACCCGCCCCCGAGTACCAGAGTGCCGATCGGTATCGCGCCCCGGAGGGCGCGATCGAGGAGAGCATCGTGGGCATTTACGCCCACGTGCTCGGTGTCGAGCGGGTCGGCGTCGACGATTCGTTCTTCGACCTCGGCGGCGACAGCATTTCGGCGATGCGAGTGATCGCCGCGATCAACACGGCTCTCGATGCAAACCTTCCCGTGCGCACCTTGTTCGAGGCGCCATCGGTGAGCGGCTTGAGTCGGGTATTGGACGGCGATGCCGGCTTGGCAGCGTCCGAGGCCAACGGACCTACCTTTGCTTCCGTGCACGGCGGCCAAGCCGCCGAGGCGTATGCCAGCGACCTCGCCCTGGACAAGTTCATCGATGCCACCACGTTGATGAACGCCGCGACGCTTCCAGGCCCGGGTGCCGAGGTGCGAACGGTTCTACTGACCGGGGCGACCGGCTTCCTGGGGCGCTACCTGGTGCTGGAATGGCTGAAGGAACTGGAACGGGTCGATGGCACGCTGATCTGCTTGGTGCGGGCCAAGTCCGACGAGGACGCGCGGCGCCGTCTCGAGAAGATCTTCGACAGCGGCGATCCGGAACTGCGGCGGCACTTCGACGAACTCGCCGCCGGCCGGCTGGAGGTCATTGCCGGCGACAAGGGCGAAGCCGACCTCGGCCTGGACCAGCAGACGTGGCAGCGATTGGCCGACACCGTCGATCTGATCGTCGATTCCGCTGCGTTCGTCAACAGCGTCCTGCCATACAGCGAGCTTTTCGGGCCGAACGTCGTGGGCACCGCGGAGTTGATCCGGTTCGCGCTCACCACGAAGCTGAAGCCGTATGCCTTCGTCTCGACGTCCGACGTGGGACGCCAGATCGACCCGTCGGCGTTCGTCGAGGACGCCGACATTCGGGTCATCAGTCCCGTCCGCACCATCGACGCCAGTTACGCCAATGGCTACGGCAACAGCAAGTGGGCCGGTGAGGTTCTGCTGCGGGAGGCAAACGAGCTGTGCGGGCTGCCGGTCTCTGTCTTTCGCTCCGGCATGATCCTGGCCGACACCGCCTACGCGGGCCAGTTGAACGTGTCGGACACTGTCACCCGGATGGTGCTGAGTCTCGTGGCCACCGGCGTGGCACCCGGCTCGTTCTACCAGCTGGACGATGACGGGAAGCGGCAACGCGCGCACTTCGACGGGCTGCCCGTGGGATTCGTCGCGGAGGCGGTCACCACGCTGGGTGCCCAGTTGGTCGACGGGTTTGAGACCTATCACGTGATGAACCCGCACGACGACGGCATCGGGATCGACGAGTACGTGGACTGGCTGATCGAGGCCGGTTACCCGATCGAGCGCATCGACGATTTCGGGGAATGGCTGCAGCGGTTCGAGACCGGTTTGCTCGCCCTGCCGGAGCGGCAGCGCCAGAATTCGGTGCTACAGATGCTGCTGATGCTGTTGGCCGACTCCAAGGATCTGGAGCCGCCGGAGCCGACGCTGGGGTCCTTTGCGCCGGCCGACAGGTTCCGCGCTGCGGTGCAGGAAGCGAAAGTCGGCTCAGACAAGATCAATCCGGACATTCCTCAGGTGTCGGCGCCGGTCATCGTCAAGTACGTCACCGACCTGCAGCTGATCGGACTCCTCTAGCGATGTGGAGTTCGCT
>NZ_JAVROT010000263.1:0-15326 GCF_032162605.1 Mycobacterium sp.
ACGATCTTGCAGCTCGACGCCAACCCCGGACATCCACACGCTGGAGCGCTGTTCGACTTCGCCGCACGCGAACGTGCCACTTTCCTCGGCACCAGCCCGGCCTACTTGTCCTCTTGCATCAAAGCCGGCATATCTCCGGGCAGCGACTACGACCTCTCCGCAGTCCGCACGCTTGGGTCGACCGGATCACCACTGACGGCCGAGGCATACCACTGGGTGTACCGAAATGTGAGGCAGGACATGCTGCTTGCCGGCATCTCCGGTGGGACCGATCCGGGAGCCGCGTATTTGACCTCTTGCCCGATTCTGCCGGTGTACGCCGGTGAGATGCAGTGCCGCGGGCTCGGCGTCGCGGTGCATGCGCTGGACGACTCAGGCAAGGAATTGGTCGACGAAGTGGGCGAACTCGTCGTCACCGAACCGATGCCTTCGATGCCGCTCTACTTTTGGGGCGACGACGACGGAAAGCGCTATCGCGAAAGCTACTTCGAGACCTATCCGGGTCTGTGGCGGCATGGCGACTGGCTGCGGTTGGTCCCGCGACCGGAGTCCGTCACCGGGATCATCTACGGCCGCTCGGATTCGACGATCAACCGGCACGGGCTCCGCATGGGCACAAGCGAGATCTATCGGGTGGTCGAGGAGTTCCCGGCAGTTCTCGACTCGCTCGCGATCGACCTCGAGTACCTGGGGCGGCCTTCCTTCCTGGCGCTTTTCGTCGTGCTGCGGGACGGCGACGAAGCGGTTTCGCCGGATCTTCGCTCGCGGCTCTTTGCGGCGATCCGCACCGAGCTGTCGCCGAGGTACGTGCCCGATGACGTCATCGTGGTCCAGGAGGTACCGCGCACGCTCACCGGCAAGAAGATGGAAGTGCCCGTGAAGAAGATCCTGCTCGGACACTCACCCGACGAGGTGGTCAACCGTGACGCGATGGCGAACCCTTCTTCACTCGACTGGTTCGTCGGCTTCGCCAGTGAGCTCGACGCGCGGCTGAGGTAGGGCCAGTCACGCCGTTGGCCGCCAGAAGCCCTGAAAACCCTGTCCCGCATTGGTGGTCCGTATCGCAGAAAGATGAATGGGATCACCCGCCTCGATCATCAAGCCGTTGCCCACGACCATCGCGACGTGTCCGTCCCACACCGCCAGGTCGCCGGGGCGCAACGACGCTTGATCGACTGCCGCGCCGATGTCCTGCTCCTGGGCGAGCCGCGGAAGGTCCAGTCCCGCTTCGTGATACGCCCACTGAGTGAGGCCGCTGCAGTCCAGGCCAACGCCCGGGGTGGTACCGCCCCAGTCATAGGGCACGCCCAACTGGGTCAGTGCGTGCCGGACCGCGCTTGCGGCGACCGCGTTGGGCGCCGTCGCCGTGCTGCCGTCGGGGAGTTGCAGGGTGACGCCACTGCCGAACATGCCGGGATCGGCGAGTGGCCGACCGCCGTCGGACAGACCCGACGACGAGTCGGGGCTCGTGCCGGACGACCCCGAGAAGCCGGCAGGCTCCGAGCTGCCCAAGCCGGATTCCGCTCCCAAGCCGGCTCCCGAGCCCGAGCCGGATCCGAGGCCGCCGCCAAGGCTGGGCAACGCACCCATCGGCATCGTCGGCATCGTCTGCATCGCGCCGGTGGTGGGTTCGGCCACGGCGGTCTGATGGCCGTCGAGTTCGGCGCGCAACTCGTCGACGACGGCTTCGGCCTCGGAAAGCGCGCGGCGGGCCTCCGCGATGAGTTCGTCCGCGGAGCCCGGTTCGTCGATCTCGGCCTCGAGCGCCGCGGCACGCGACTCGAATTCATCGATGATCGCCTGCAGTCGCTCCCGGGCGCGGGCCACGGCGTCCGCGGCGTTCGTCGCCGCCTCGCCGAGACGGCCGGCTCGGCTGGCCAGCGCGTCGACGGCCGCCACGGTCGCGCTGGTGAACTCGGCGGCGGCCTCACCGGCATCGCCGTGCCACCGAGTCCGCTGCCACGACCGATCCGTGGCGACGGCGACGTCGCCCAGGGCGTTGCGGATGCCCGTCAGTGCCTCTGCGGCTTCGGGCGTACCCGTTCCCACCGTCGCCTGCAGCTCGCGTAGCGGAGCGGACAGCCCGCGCACCAGGGCGCTCGGCATCGGCTAGGCCCCCAGTTCCGAGATGGACTGTCCCACATGGTGTTCGGATGCCTCATACCCATCGGCGGCCGCTCCTGCGCTGGACTTCGCCGCCGACAGGCCTCCGGCGAGTTGCGCGACGTGGTAGGCCTCCCGAGTCAATGCGTCGTTCAGTGCCGTCACGAAGCCGAATCCGACCGAACCGAAGGCGTCTGCGGACACCCGCGCGGCGGTCAGCTCGGCGGCGACCGAGGCGAGGTCGTCCGCATGGCGATGCAGGGCGACGCTGAACGCGTGAATGTCAGAGATATCGGCGAGCACGAGGTTATGACGGCGGCCAGGGCGCGCTGGTTCCATTAGGGTCTGGGCGCATGGACGTGCACGTTGTCGATCACCCATTGGCCGCAGCGCGGCTGACCACGCTGCGGGACGAACGCACCGGCAACGCGGGATTCCGCTCCGCACTGCGCGACCTCACGATGATGCTGGTCTACGAGGCCACCCGTGACGCCGCGTCCGAAGCCGTCGCGGTCCGCACCCCGCTCGCCGAGACCGTCGGATCGCGCCTTGCCCGGCCGCCGTTGTTGGTACCGGTGCTGCGCGCCGGTCTCGGGATGGTCGACCAGGCGCACGCTCTGATCCCCGAGGCTCACGTCGGGTTCGTGGGCATCGCCAGGAATGAGGAGACGGCCCAACCCGCGCCGTACCTGGAGTCGCTGCCCGACGACCTGAGCAACGTTCCGGTGATGGTGCTCGACCCGATGCTGGCCACCGGTGGTTCGATGGCGCACACCCTCGGACTGCTGCACGACCGCAACGCCGTCGACATCACCGCGGTCTGCGTCGTGTGTGCGCCGGAAGGCATTGCAGCCCTTGAGAAGGCGTCCCCCAGCCTGCGGCTCTACACTGCGGCGATCGACGACGGGCTCAACGACGTCGCCTACATCGTTCCTGGCCTCGGCGATGCGGGGGACCGTCAGTTCGGTCCGCGCTGAAGCAGTCCGATCACGTCGGTCCGCAGATCGTCGAGCCGTTGGGCCGCGGCCTCGCGGGCGGCCGTCAGGTCGTCACGCGGCGGAAGGCGAATCTCGAGGTATGCCTTGACCTTCGGCTCTGTTCCCGACGGCCGAATCGCGACCCGTACTGAATCACCCTCATAGATCAGCGCATCGGTGCGCTGATGGCCGCTGCGCTCCAGCAGATCGGTGACCTGCACCGGCTCGCCTCCCAAGCGGGCGGATGGTGACGTTCGAAGGCGTTTCATCAGGGCGGCGTCGGCGGGCACCGACACCGCGGACGTCGTGTGTACGCCGTGGCGCAGTGCCAGCGCATCCAAAGCGTCGGACGGCGTTCGGCCGTCGTTGCGCAGCACGGCCACCAGATCGCACGCGAGCACCGCGGCACTGATGCCGTCCTTGTCTCGCACGGCGGCGGGGTCGACGCAGTGGCCGATCGCCTCTTCGTAGGCGTAGACGAGCGTACTTCCGGCGAGGCCCGCGTCGGCGCGCGCAAGCCATTTGAACCCCGTCAGCGTCTCCACGTGCTGGGCGCCGTGGCCTGCGGCTATCGCGGCCAGCATGCGCGAGGACACCAAGGTGCTGGCCACCACACTGCTCGACATGACGTCGCCCGGCTCCGTCTGCGAAAGGATGTAATCGCCTAGTAGCCAACCAGTTTCGTCTCCAGATAGCATCCGCCAGCCCGAGGCCGTCGGGATGCCGACCGCGCACCTGTCGGCGTCGGGGTCCAGGGCGATTGCCACGTCGGCGTCGACCTCGGCCGCGAGTGCCAGGAGCAGGTCGGTAGCGCCCGCTTCCTCCGGATTGGGGAACGCAACGGTGGGGAAGTCCGCGTCGGGCGAATACTGCTCGGCGACCACGTGGACATCGGTGAAGCCCGCTTCGCGTAGGGCCAGCAGAGCGGGCTCCCCGCCGACGCCGTGCATCGGTGTCAGCGCGACGCGAACGTCACCCGTGCCACGTCTCACCGCGGCGGCGCGACGGACGTACTCCACGATGAGGTCGGTGTTCGCCGGTGTCACCTCGGCACGGGCGACGTCGGCCGGTGCGATCCGCATCGCCGCTTCGATCTCGCGGTCGCTCGGTGGCACGATCTGGAGCCCGCCGTCGAGGTATACCTTGTAGCCGTTGTCCGCGGGCGGATTGTGCGATGCCGTGATCTGGATGCCCGCGGTAGCGCCCAGGCGTCGGACGGCGAACGCCACGACCGGCGTCGGAGCCGGATCGGGCAGAAGGATCACGGAAAAGCCCTCGGCAGCAAGCACTTCAGCGGCAGCCAGGGCGAAGTCGTCGGAGTTGTGGCGGGCGTCGCGGCCGACCACGACGGTCGAGCCACCCAGGCTTGCGGCATGTGCCGCGCCCGCGGCGTGGTCCTTCAGCACCTTGGCCAGCGCCCACGTGGCTGCCGTCACGGTCGTGACGTTCATGCCGCCGGGACCGTCACGCATGGGTCCCCGCAGCCCTGCCGTACCGAACGTCAGGGGAAGCGGGGAGGGGCTGGTCATGGCGTTCATTGTGCGGTGCGCTCATCGGTAGCCACATGCTCATCTGGGGTGGCATGCTCTTCGCGCGGGCGCTCATCGCCGTCGGCGAGTTTTCGGAGCACCGGGGCCACGAGCATCAGCAGATCGAACTCGAGATCGGTCAGGGTTTCGCGCATGGCGGCGTCCAGCCAGGCGTCGCGGTCGGCGCGGTCGGCGTCGAGCAGGGTTGACCCGTCGACCGTCGTCTCGATGAGCTGTCGACGCCGGTCATCGGGATCGGTTCGCCGCGACACCAGTCGCCGCGCCTCCAGCTCGTTGATGCCGTCGGTGAGCGACTGAACCCGGACGTGCATGCGTGCAGCGAGTTCTGCCGGGGTCGTCACGCCCGAGCGGCTGATCTCACCGAGCAACTGCATCTGACTCAACGTCAGGCCGTTGTCGGGGCGGTGCCTGCGCAGCTGTCGGGTGAGCGCCATGATCGACTCGCGAAGGTCGGTGGCGTTCTTCGTCCGCTCGATGGTCACTACCAAGTTATACCTTGGCAATAGCATGATGAACGTCAGTTTGCGACAAGCAATTGACAAGGGCATACTTGGGGTAATGATGCGTTGGGCGTTGTTGGTGGTGGTCACTGTCGCGGTGACCTTGCCGCTGACCATCGTCGGCGTGCCGTCGGCGGCATTGTTCGCGGCACTCGTCGTCGGCATCGTGCTGGCGCTACTGTCGTTCGCCCCGTCGGGCGTCCCGCGCAAGGCTGGCGCCGCCGCGCAGGGTGTGCTCGGCGTCTACATCGGGACGATGGTCCATCGGGACGCGTTGACGGCGCTGGGTTCGGACTGGCCGATCGTGCTCGGTGTCGCGCTGGCGACCCTCCTGTTGAGCGTCGTTGCGGGCGCACTGCTCGGTCTGCACCGTGACGTGAGCCCGCTCACCGGGGCGTTGGCGCTCGTCGCGGGCGGTGCCTCCGGCCTGGTCGCAATCGCTCGCGAGTTGGGTGGTGACGACCGCGTGGTGGCCGTGGTGCAGTATCTGCGGGTCGCGTTGATCACCGCGTCGATGCCGCTGATCGTCGCCTTCGTCTACCGCGCCGAGAGGACCGGACAGTCCGCTGCACCTCCCCAGAATGATGCGGCGCCTTGGTATCTCAGCATCTCGATGGTCGCCGTGATCGTGCTGGTCGGGGCGACGGGCGGCCGACTCATCCGGTTGCCCGGCGCCGGTCTGCTCGGACCCATGACGCTGACCATCGCGCTGGAATTGACCGGGGTGTCCTTCGGGCTGTCGGTGCCGCTCGTCTTGGTGCAGCTCGGGTACGCCGTGATCGGCTGGCAGGCCGGTGTCGCGTTCACGCGTGAATCGATCCGCGCGATCGGTCGTGCCCTACCTGCCGCGGTGGGCCTGATCGTCCTGCTCAACGCCGCCACCGCGGGCCTTGGCATCCTCCTGGCGCACGTCTCGGGAATCAGCCCGCTCGAGGGCTACCTGTCCACCAGCCCTGGCGGCATCTATGCCGTGTTGGCCACGGCGGTCGAGACCGGATCCAACGTCACGTTCATCATCGCCGCCCAGGTGGTGCGGGTGCTCCTGATGTTGTTCGCCGCGCCGCTGATGGCGCGCGGATTCCTCAGGCTGACCGCGTGGATCGGCTACAGACGGGCCAGCACCTCGGAGAGCAGGGAACCCATCCGCGTCGCCGACTGACGGCCCGCCTCGAGTACCTCGACGTGGCTGAGCGGTTCGCCCGTCATGCCCGCGGCCAGGTTCGTCACCAGCGAGACCCCGAGCACCTCGGCGCCCGCCGCCCGCGCCGCGATGGTCTCGTGCACCGTCGACATGCCGACCAGATCGGCGCCGAGTGTGCGCAACATCCGGATCTCGGCGGGTGTCTCGTAGTGCGGGCCGGGCAGCCCCGCGTAGACACCTTCGGCCAGCGTCGGATCGACGTCGTGCGCCAGAGCTCGCAGCCGCGGCGCATACGCATCGACGAGGTCGACGAACTGGGCGCCCACCAGCGGCGAGCGCGCGGTGAGGTTGAGGTGGTCGCTGATCAGCACGGGTTGACCCACCGAATGATCGGCCCGGAGCCCACCTGCGGCGTTGGTCAGTACGACGGTGCCGGCACCCGCGGCGCACGCGGTGCGCACGGGATGGACGACGTGGCGCAGATCATGGCCCTCGTAGGCGTGAATGCGGCCCAGCAGTACCAGGACCCGCTTGGTGCCGACAGACACCACCAGCAACGTGCCGCCGTGGCCCGCAGCGGTCGGCGGTCTGAAACCGGGAAGAGCGGCCATCGGGACGACGACGGACGGCTCACCCAGCTCCGCTGCCGCGGGCGCCCATCCCGAGCCGAGGACGACGGCGACGTCGAAGCCGTCCACGCCGGTGCGCCGCAGGAGTTCGGCGGCCGCCGCGTCGGCGACGGCCTGTGGATCGGACGGCGCACTGCTCACAGCGCCGCAGCCTAGCGGCGGATGAGCGCTCGCGCGAAGCGCAAAGCGGACGGTGAGATACTGCTCCGATGCCCACCGCCACAGCGTCGACGACCGTCGAGGACGCAGTCCAGCGACGTCGTGGCGACTTGATCGAGCTGTCGCACGCCATCCACGCCGAGCCCGAGCTCGCCTTCGCCGAACACCGCAGCTGCGCCAAGACGCAGGCACTGGTCGCCGAGCGCGGATTCGAGATCACCGCTGCGCCCGGAGGATTGGACACCGCGTTCCGTGCCGACTTCGGCAGCGGCTCGCTGGTCGTCGGCATCTGCGCCGAATACGACGCCCTGCCCGGTATCGGCCACGCCTGCGGGCACAACATCATCGCGGCCTCTGCGGTCGGGACGGCGCTGGCGCTGGCCGAGGTCGCCGACGAACTGGACCTGACGGTGGTGCTGCTCGGCACGCCCGCCGAGGAGGCCGGCGGCGGAAAGGCCCTGATGCTCGAGGCGGGCACGTTCGACGACATTGCGGTGACGGTGATGTTGCACGCCGGTCCGATCGACATCGCCCGCGCCCGGTCGCTGGCGCTGTCGCAGGTGGCCGTCGAATACGTCGGACGCGAGGCGCACGCCGCCGTCGCGCCGTATCTGGGACTCAACGCCGCCGACGCGATCACGGTGGCCCAGGTGGCAATCGGTCTGCTGCGTCAGCAGCTGGCGCCCGGCCAGATGATGCACGGCATCATCACCGACGGCGGTCAGGCAACCAACGTCATCCCGGCACGCACCGAGATGCACTACACGATGCGCGCCAACGACTCCGGGTCGTTGCGTGAGCTGGAGGGCAGGATGTCTGACTGTTTCCTCGCGGGCGCGGTGGCCACGGGTTGCGGCCATCAGGTCGAGGCGACCGAGCCGTCCTACCTGGAGCTGATGCCCGACCAGTGGCTTGCCGACGTGTTCCGCGCCGAGATGATCCGGTTCGGCCGGGCCCCAGTCGGGGTGGAGGTGGAGGCCGCGTTGCCGCTCGGCAGCACCGACATGGGCAACGTCACCCAGATCATGCCGGGTATCCACCCGATCGTCGGCATCGATTCCGAGGGCGCATCGATCCACCAGCCTGCGTTCACTGTCGCCGCGGCTGGGCCGAGCGCCGACAAGGCCGTCATCGAGGGAGCCGTCATGCTGGCACGCACTGTCGTCGAGCTGGCCGAGACGCCCACGGAGCGCGACCGGGTGCTGCGACTGAAGGCGGATCGCTCGTGACTCTTCAGCGAGCAGCAGAGCGGGATCGCGCATGAACGTCAGCGAGTACGCCGAGACGTGGCTGGCCACACACTACGGCGAGCTGGTGGCGTGGCGCCGGCACATCCATCAGCATCCGGAGTTGGGCCGCCAGGAGTTCGAGACGACGCAGTTCGTCGCAGCGCATTTGGCGGACGCCGGCCTGAACCCGAAGGTTCTGCCCGGCGGCACAGGACTGACGTGCGACTTCGGGCCCGAAAACGCGCCGCGGGTGGCGTTGCGGGCTGACATGGACGCGCTGCCGATGGCCGAGCGGACGGGCGCGCCATTCACGTCGCTCGTGCCCAACGTCGCACACGCCTGCGGCCACGACGGGCACACGTCGATCCTGCTCGGCGCGGGGCTCGCCCTGGCCTCGGTGCCCGAACTGCCGGTCGGCGTGCGCCTGCTCTTCCAGCCCGCCGAGGAGCTGATGCCCGGCGGCGCCATCGATGCGATCGCCGCGGGTGCGCTGAATGGAGTGTCGCGGATCTTCGCGCTGCACTGCGATCCGCGGCTGGAGGTTGGCAAGGTGGCCGTGCGGCCAGGCCCCATCACCTCGGCGGCCGATCAGGTGGAGATCACGCTGCACTCACCGGGCGGCCACACTTCGCGACCGCACCTGACGGGTGACCTCGTCTACGCGCTTGGCACTCTGATCACGGGCGTTCCCGGCGTGCTGTCGCGGCGGGTCGACCCGCGCAACAGCACCGTGATGGTGTGGGGAGCCGTCAACGCAGGCGTGGCCGCCAACGCGATTCCGCAGACCGGCAGCGTCGCCGGCACCATCCGCACCGCCAGCCGCGAGGCCTGGGTGGTGATGGAAGAGCTCGTCCGCGAGATCGTTTCGTCGTTGCTGGCGCCGCTGCAGGTGGAGTACAGCGTGCACTACCGCCGGGGCGTGCCTCCGGTGGTCAACGAGGAGGTCTCGACCCGGATCTTCACCCACGCGATCGAGGCCATCGGGCCTGACGTGTTGACCGACACCAGGCAGTCCGGGGGAGGCGAAGACTTCTCCTGGTACCTGGAGGACGTGCCAGGGGCGATGGCGCGACTGGGCGTGTGGCCGGGGTACGGTCCGCAGTTGGATCTCCACCAGCCGACGTTCGACCTGGACGAGCGGGCGCTGGGGGTCGGGGTTCGGGTGTTCACCAACATCGTTGAGCAGTCCGCCGGGCTCTGAGCCCTCCTCCCGCGAGCGTGCGTGTCTGCTCCGCGACACGCCGACGGGCATCGGCATTTCGTGCACGCTCGCGAGCGCGTCACCTGCGAGTCATGGGCGCTCGGGCGCGGCGAGCGTGCGCAGACTCGCGGAAAGATTCGGCGTGTCGGGTACAGACGCGCACGCTCGCGCGGAAGGGGGGTGGCGTGGAAATGGGGCCGACGAGCGGGTTACGTCCCTGGTCCGACGTTGCCGGCCGGTCGATTGCGTAGATCGTTTACGTACTCCTCGGGTGCGCCCGCGATCTCGGCGGCCTCGGCCATCACGCCGAGGTAGCGCGCTGACGGTATGCCGCCCTCCCAGGCGTCGACCACGTACAGCCAGGCGAGCACGGGATCGGTGCTGGTGTCCGAGGACTCCCGGTGCACCCGGCAGCGGATCTTCTTGTGGAAGCCGAGCTCCGAACCCTCCCAGCGGTCGAGGTTCTCTTCGTCTTCTTTGGTCATGTCGTAGAGCACGACGAAGACTTTCGACAGCTGATCTTCGACGAGGGTGGCCAGTGCGCCCTCCCAGCCGAGAT
This sequence comes from Mycobacterium sp., assembly GCF_032162605.1. Taxonomy (GTDB): domain Bacteria; phylum Actinomycetota; class Actinomycetes; order Mycobacteriales; family Mycobacteriaceae; genus Mycobacterium. The sequence continues at coordinate 10,049 of NZ_JAVROT010000263.1, forward strand.
CCTCGCCGCCGAACGTCAGTCGCCAACCGTGCAGCCAGCCGGTTCCCGCCATCGGGGAATGCGGCGCGCGCTGCAGCATCTGCTCCGGATGCATGTTCGATCCGTAGGCGGCGTAGATCGGCACGGGGGCAAGCCTAAGGGGTGGTGGCGGGCAGGAGCGCAGCGACGGGGGAATCGGTTGTGGCGGGCAGGAGCGCAGCGACGGGGGAATCGGTTGTGGCGGCCAGGAGCGCAGTGACGGGGGCTGTGGCTTTCGTTCGCAAAGGGAAGTCACGCGTTCCCGGGGTACTAAGTTGAGGCGGTGGTTACCCGCATCGTGATCATCGGCGGTGGCCCCGCCGGGTATGAGGCTGCACTCGTCGCCGCGGGCCGTGGTCCCGCCACCGTGCAGATCACCGTCGTCGACTCCGACGGCATCGGTGGTGCATGCGTGCTCTGGGACTGCGTGCCGTCCAAGACCTTCATCGCGTCGACTGGCGTGCGCACCGAACTGCGCCGCGCCAACGGCCTCGGCTTCGACATCGCGATCGAGGACGCCAAGATCTCGCTCGAGCAGATCCACAACCGCGTCAAGACGCTCGCCAGGTCGCAGTCGGCCGACATCGGCTCCAACCTGCTGCGCGAGGGCGTCAGCATCGTGCACGGCCGCGGTGAACTCGTCGACGACATCCCTGGCATGGCGCACCACCGCGTGAGAGTCACCACAGCCGACGGCAAGGTCGGCGTGCTCAAGGCCGACGTCGTACTGGTCGCCACCGGCGCCCGACCCCGCGTCCTGCCGAACGCCGTGCCCGATGGGGAGCGGATTCTGAACTGGCGCCAGCTCTACGACCTCACCGAGCTGCCCGAGCATCTCATCATCGTCGGCTCCGGCGTCACCGGAGCCGAGTTCTGCAGCGCTTACACGGAGCTGGGCGTCAAGGTCACCGTGGTGGCCAGCCGCGACCAGATCCTGCCTCACGAGGACTCCGACGCCGCCGCGGTGCTGGAGGAGACGTTCGCCGAACGCGGCGTGCAGCTCGTCAAGAACGCGCGCGCGGACACGGTCAGCCGTACCGCGGACGGAGTCAGGGTCTCGATCGCCGACGGGCGCACCGTCGAGGGTAGCCACGCGCTGATGACCGTCGGCTCCGTGCCGAACACCGAAGGCCTCGGCCTCGAGAAGGTCGGAATCGACCTCGGTCGGGGCAATTACCTTGAAGTGGACCGTGTTTCGCGGACCACGGCGGCGGGTATCTATGCCGCGGGCGACTGCACGGGGCTCCTGCCGCTGGCATCGGTGGCTGCGATGCAGGGCCGCATCGCGATGTACCACGCCCTTGGTGAGGGAGTGTCGCCGATTCGGCTGCGCACCGTTGCGGCCGCCGTGTTCACCCGCCCCGAGATCGCCGCGGTCGGCGTGCCCCAGACGGCGATCGACGACGGGGCCGTGCCAGCCCGCACACTGATGCTGCCGCTGACCACCAACGCCCGCGCCAAGATGTCGCTTCTGCGCCGGGGCTTCGTCAAGATCTTCTGCCGTCCGGCGACCGGTGTCGTCATCGGTGGCGTCGTCGTCGCGCCGATCGCGTCGGAGTTGATCCTGCCGATAGCCCTTGCGGTGCAGAACCGGATCTCGGTGACTGACCTCGCACAGACACTGTCGGTGTACCCGTCGCTGTCGGGCTCGACGGTCGAGGCGGCCCGGCGGTTGATGGCTCACGACGACCTCGACTGAACGAGGAACCCGCGCCGATCGGGTAAAGGCACGTAGGCTCGTACCAGCAGCGCCTACCGACGAGTAACAAGGAGTCCTTGGCTGTGAGCGATGCTTGCGAGCGAACCATCGGCGCAGTTGACCCGATCCCCGGTCCGGGCAATGGGCAGACCCTTCTTGGCCCCGAACTGCGTGCCCAAGCGTGGGAGCGCCTAGGCGCCGAGCAGTTCGACGTCGTCGTCCTCGGCGGTGGAGTCGTCGGCGCCGGTGCAGCGCTCGATGCGGCGACCCGAGGCCTCAAGGTGGCGCTCGTCGAGGCGCGCGACTTCGCCTCAGGCACGTCGAGCCGGTCCTCGAAGATGTTCCACGGCGGTCTGCGCTATCTCGAACAGCTCGAGTTCGGCCTGGTGCGCGAGGCGCTGCACGAGCGGGAGCTTTCGTTGACGACGCTGGCGCCTCACCTCGTCAAGCCGCTGCCCTTTCTGTTCCCGTTGACCAGGCGGCTGTGGGAGCGGCCCTACGTGGCTGCCGGGATCTTCCTCTACGACCAGCTGGGCGGCGCGAAATCCGTCCCCGCACAGAAGCATCTGTTTAAGGCGGGCGCACTGCGGCTGGCTCCTGGACTCAAGCGCAGCTCGCTGATCGGCGGCATCCGCTACTACGACACCGTCGTCGACGACGCACGGCACACCATGATGGTGGCCCGCACCGCGGCGCACTACGGCGCGGTGGTGCGTACGTCGACCCAGGTGGTCTCGCTGCTGCGCGAGGGTGACCGCGTCACCGGCGTCCGCGTTCGCGACTCCGAGGACGGTGCCGTGACGGACGTCCGCGGCCACGTCGTCGTCAACGCCACCGGTGTCTGGACCGATGAGATCCAGGCACTGTCCAAGCAGCGTGGCCGTTTTCGCGTGCGGGCGTCAAAGGGCGTGCACATCGTGGTGCCGCGGGACCGAATCGTCAGCGAGGTGGCGATCATCCTGCGGACTGAGAAATCGGTGCTCTTCGTCATTCCGTGGGGCACGCACTGGATCGTCGGCACCACCGACACCGACTGGAATCTGGACCTGGCCCACCCCGCGGCCACCAAGGCCGACATCGACTACATCCTCGAGACCGTCAACACCGTGCTGGCCACGCCGCTGACGCACGATGACATCGACGGCGTCTACGCGGGCCTGCGACCGCTGCTGGCGGGGGAGAGCGAGGAGACCTCGAAGCTGTCGCGCGAGCACGCCGTCGCCGTGCCCGCCCCGGGCCTGGTCGCCATCGCGGGTGGCAAGTACACCACCTATCGCGTGATGGGGCAGGACGCGATCGACGCGGCCGCCGAGTTCGTTCCCACCCGCGTGGCCCCGTCGATCACCGAGAAGGTGCCGCTGATGGGCGCCGACGGATACTTCGCGCTGATCAATCAGACCGCGCACGTCGGCTCGCACTACCAACTGCACCCATACCGTGTGCGACACCTGCTTGACCGTTACGGCTCGCTGATTGGCGAGGTGCTCGCCATGGCGGAGGGACGCCCCGAACTGCTGACGCCCATCACCGAGGCGCCCGTGTATCTGAAGGTGGAGGCGTGGTACGCCGTGGTGGCCGAGGGTGCGCTGCACCTCGAGGACATCCTGGCTCGGCGGATGCGCATCTCGATCGAGTATCCGCACCGCGGTGTGGACTGCGCCCGCGAGGTCGCCGAAGTCGTTGCCCCCGTGCTGGGTTGGAGCTCCGAGGACGTCGCCCGCGAGGTTGCCACTTATCTGGCCCGCGTCGAGGCAGAGGTGATGTCACAGACTCAGCCCGACGACGAATCCGCCGACTCGTTGCGTGCCGCGGCCCCCGAGGCGCGCGCGGAGATCCTCGAGCCGGTACCGCTGACGTGAGGCGCGCCCGCCCTGCGCCGCTGCCTGATCGTGACGGGCTTGGTCCGGCGAGGGTGCGGTTGCGCGGTGGCGGCGTGCTGGTGGAGTTGGCGGATCGGTTCGGCGAGGCAGCCGCAGCCAAGGTGCTTGGCGGCGAGGTGCTCGCCGCCGACGGAAGTGTCGTCACCGCGGCCACGGTGCTGCCGCCGAACTCGCACGTCTACCTCTACCGCGACCTGCCCGACGAGGTGCCGGTCCCGTTCGACGTCCCGGTGCTGTACCGCGACGAGAACATCGTCGTCGTCGACAAGCCGCACTTCCTGGCCACCATGCCGCGGGGCGGACACGTCACGCAGACCGCGCTGGTGCGATTGCGTCGAGAACTCGATCTGCCCGAGCTCAATCCCGCGCACCGGTTGGACCGGCTGACTGCGGGTGTGCTGTTGTTCACCGCCCGCCGCGAGGTACGGGGTGACTATCAGACGCTGTTCGCCCGAGGCGAGGTGCGCAAGGCATACCTGGCGCGGGCCGCCGTCGACCAGGCCCTCGAGCTGCCGACCGTGGTGCGCAGCCGAATCATCAAGGAACGCGGCCGACTTCAGGCCTACGAGGAGCCGGGTGAGCCGAACGCCGAGACGTTGGTCGAGCACCTTGGCGACGGCCTATACCTGCTGACGCCACGGACGGGCCGGACCCATCAACTCCGCGTGCACATGGCGTCGCTGGGGCTGCCGATCTTCGGGGATCCGCTCTACCCGCGGGTGCTCGACGTCGTGTCCGGTGACTTCTCGGCACCCTTGGCGCTGCTCGCCCGGCGGTTGCAGTTCGACGACCCCTTGACTGGCGAACGCCGGACTTTCGAAAGCGCCCGGGTCCTGTAGTAGGGGCGAGCGGTCTGGCTGAATCCCTTGTGCCACATTGGTTTCAGACGTCACAAAGCCGGGGTTTCTTGTCGGTGGAGCGCCCTAGTGTTCGATGCATGAGTTCGGGTTCCGTCCACGATCGCGAGCAGATCGCCGCGGCGGTCGACGGTTTCCTGACGGCCGTCGACACGCTGGCAAGGTGTCCTTCGACGCCCTGACCCCGCCCGAACTCCTGCACGTCCTCGACAAGATGGAAACCGTGTCGTGGAGAACACCGACCGTCGCTCACCGGATCATCGCCGGTCTGCAACGTGAAGCCTCCCCGGTCGAGTTGGGTGTGAAGTCGTGGAAGGCCGTGCTGAAGAGCCGGCTGCGGATTTCGGGCGCCGACGCCACGCGGCGCCTGGACGAGGCCACCGACCTCGGGCCGCGCACCGCATTGAACGGCACACCCTTGCAACCGGCGCTGGCGAAAGTGGCGGCCGCCCAAACCGAGGGCAGAATCGGCGCCGAACACGTCGACGTGAACACGTCGACGTCATCCGTGCCACCCTCACCCGGCTCCCCGGCTGGGTCGACGCCACGACCCAGGAGCAGGCCGAGGCCTCCCCTGGTGCGGGTGGCCCGAGACTTCGGGCCTGACGAGCTCCGCAAGGCCGCCAAACTGCTGCTCACCGTCATCGATCAGGACGGGCCCGAACCCGACGACACCGAACGCGCCCGCAAGCGAACCATCACCCTGGGCCCGCAAGGTGTCGACGGGATGAGCAAGCTCACCGGCTGGGTCGACCCGCAGTGGCGCGCCACCGTCGAACCGATCCTGGCCAAGCTCGCCGCCCCCGGCATGGGCAACCCCGACG
>NZ_JAVROT010000264.1:0-7929 GCF_032162605.1 Mycobacterium sp.
ATCGTGAGTGTGCCCGCGTCGAGGATCGCGGGCGGCTGCACCTTCGCCGGGCCCGTTGGACTCGGCGCCGCTTCGTCGGGTGACGACGAACAACCCACGAGCCCGAAGAGCGCCACGCCGGCAAGCCCGGCGATCAATGTGGTCTTCACCTTTTCCTCCAGATGTCAGCTGTTCAGCCGGGTGTATGCCAGGTCACACCGGTCGTCCTATCGAACGATAGGGCACTATCGGCCGATAGGGAATCATTTGACCGAACTCGTAACACCATTAACGCAGCCTTCACGAGCTGAACGCGCCGATCAATCACCGAAAGTCCTGGGTGATCGCGGATTCGGCCGCGTTCGCGACTCCACCGCACACTCGATGCGGGTGCCCGCGGCGGTCAGCGAACGGTGGTCAGTTCGAGATCGCGGAGCCTGGTCCGCGTGACTTTCCGGATGGCAGGCAGCCGGGACTGGTCGACCAGCAGGGACCGCACGACGAAGTCGGCCGCCTGCAATGGGCGCTCGCGTCGCGTGGGTCCGGATGGACCACCTTGTTCACGCAGCGTCTCGAACAGCGTGCCGTTGATCGCGCGTACCACGAAACTTGGTTCACACGGCACGAATTCACCGGTGTCGCTGCCCCGGTCGATGACGCGTTCGATCTGGTCGTGGAACAACGCGATGCCCTCCCGCTCGGCCGCGAAGTCGTCGAGCGCGAGGACGGCATCCTGATACAGGCCCCGTGCGTCGAACGGCTGGACCAGGATCTCTCGGACGTCGCAGGCGATGGCGAGGTGGAGCTTCTCGGCCCAGCTCGACGGCTCGTCGAGGCGCTGGTTCATCCGGCCGATCGACGGCCCGAGATCGAGTTCGACGAGGGCCCGGAAGATCTCGTGCTTGGCCTGGAAGTGGTGAAAGAGCGAGGGCTGGCGAATCCGAACGGCGTCGGCGATGTCGCGCGTCGACGTGCCGAAGTAGCCACGCTGGGCGAACAGAATCGATGACGCGAGCAGGATGCGGCCCCGCGTCGAGGACCAGTCGACCGTCTTCGGCTCCCAGTCCTTGCCGTACTTCACCGATCAACTGTGACACACGCCGTTCCGCGCCACCCGCATACTGAAGCTGACGGACTTGGACGAGGATCGCGTCGACGGAGGAGTACGCCTGTTCGGTCACCGACCCGCAACCGGTGGGGGTATGTCGTGACGGTCAACCGCGACGTGTCCTTCTGGTGGTAGCAGATCGGCCTGCCCAAGCCTCGGCCTGCACTAGCCGACGCCGTCGAGCGCCTCGGAATGACCATCTACGAGACCACCCCGGTGACCGAGATCAGTCGCGGCCTACCGGGCGGCGGACCGTTTCGAGTTCGACGGCCGGCCAACCAGTTCCCCGATCGCGCGCCGCCGACCTCGCCCCGGGTCGCTGACCGTCGATTCACGAGGGGCAACCGGGGCCGGCCAGGCCATCGCCGTCGGTCATGCGGATTTCTGGCTCGAGATCGATATCGCCATCATTTTCGTCGCACACCTTGCTGTCGCTGCCCGCGCTCCCGCTGCGCGGTATCTACGTGGCCCTCATGACATTCGGCTTCGGCGAGGTGGTCCGCCTGCTGATCATCGCCGACGGCACGGGGCTCACCGGTGGCACGTTCGGTCTGTCCGGATTCGCGGGATTCGGCTTCGACTCAGTGGACGCGCTGACACGTGACCGCCTGCACTATGCGATCGCGATGGACGTCGCGATCATGACGGGTCTGGCGATCTTCGCCATCATGCGTTCTCCGCTGGGCAGCGGACTCGTTGCGCTGCGGGACAACCCGACGCTGGCGGCCGCGCGCGGCATCGGCCCACGGGTGCTGCAGATGGTCGTCTTCGGGGTGGCGGGATTCTTCGCAGGTGTCGCAGGTGCGGTGTACGCCTTCGCCTTCAGCGTCGTCGCACCGACACTCATGGGCTTGGCCCCCATGACCCTCCTGGTGACGATGCTGGTGGTCGGCGGCCTCGGGACGGTCATGGGACCGGTCGTCGGCACGGTGATCATGGCGTTCGTCCAGGCGCGGTTGCACAGCTGGCCCGACGCACGCCTAATCGTGCTCGGGCTGATCCTCCTGGTGATGATCGTCGCCGTGCCCGCGGCATCGTCGCGCTCGCCGGGGAAGTACCGGAGGCGTCTCGACGACTGGATCGACGCGGGCGACGTCGACGATCCCGCGATGCCACCACGAGGCGGCTAGTGCCTGCCCAACACGTGGGGCCCTGACCTCTCGGGCACTCCCCCCGCAAAGCGCGCCCGCGACAGGGCCGCGACGTCGGCGTCCGGCGTGCGCCCCTCGGCGAGATCGGCGAGCACCTCGCCCATCAATGCGGAGTATTTGAAGCCCTCACCGGAGTCACCGCAGGCGATGACCACTCCGCCGTCGAGCCGGTCCACCACGAACCGACCGTCGGGTGAGTCGGTCCAGGAGCAGACCTGCGCATCAAGCACGGTCGGCACGACAGAAGCGAGGTCCGACCGCACGCGTTCCCGGATCGCTGCCGTGCGTGCGGGGTCGGGTGTCCGGTCCAGGTCGCCGTCGCGGTAGTCGCGCAGCGGGACGTCCAGGCCGACCTTGTATCCGACGCCGGGCGACGGCATCGCATAGATGCCCGCTCGGTGGTCGTCGGGCCCGTCGAACAGACACGGAAGCCGGTCGGTCGCGCCGGGCCGCGCGGGGTCACCGAAGTGGACCACCTGCTCGAGATAGGGATGCGTCGCGACGTCGACGCCAAGCCGAGCGAGCAGCGCCCCGGCACCGGGACCCGCAGCGACGACGGCGACGTCGGCATCGATGACCGTGCCATCGGCCATCGCCACCCGAACGCCACCCGAGGCGAACTCGACGTCCGTCACCCTTCGGATCAGAACCGTTGCACCGGAAGCGCTCTCGAACAACCTGAGCTGCGCATGCAATGAGGCGGCCGCGAGCACGATGCCCGCCTCCGGCTGCCAGACGGCGTCACGCCCGTCGGGTCGCAATCCTGGAAAGAACCGGCCCACGTCGGCAGACTGGATCGCCGTGTGGTGCACGCCCACCTGTTCCAGCGTGGACACCAGCGGCACCAGGGACTGGTCGTCACGCCACAGCAGACCTCGAGTCTCGAACACGGACACGCCTGCGCGATCGGCGAGCCGCTGCATGGCCTCGACGCCCCGCACGGCCAAGCGGACCCGGGCCGGGTCGGGATCGGCCAATCGCCACAACCGCGTCGGCCCAAGGGAGGAGGACATCGCGTTGAGCGCGCCGTAACGATCGACGAGTGTGACCCGGTGTCCGCGTCGAGCCAGTTCGGCTGCGGCGGGCAGACCCCACGCGCCAGCGCCGATCACCACGCACTTCACGACGCCACCACCATCAGAAGTGAAAACCGAGCTGCGCCGGAACGTCACTTCGGAAGGCGGCATCCAGGCCTGCCAACGTCTCGGCGCTGCCGCCCCGGATGCGATTGGCCGCCGCCAGGGTCGCGGCTCGATGAGCGCCGAGATACAGGCTGCCCAGCACGTCGAGGTCCATCACGAACTCCACTGACGCATCCGTTGGCGCGCAACGCGCTTTCCCGCCGCGGATTTCCAACGCGAATCGTCCTCCGTCGGAACGGAATCCGTCGCCGATCTCGATGACGGTGTCGATGTCTGCCTGATAGGTGCGGGCTTGCAGCGCCGCGGGCACGTCCATGATGCGTAGCCACAGGGCGTCCTCCGACGCCGTAGTGCGCACCAGACGCGAGTCGGTCAGAAGGTAGGGCAACGGGTCGGCGGGATGACTGGCGACGGTGATCGTCTCGACCAGATCCAGGCCCAGCAGTGCGCGCCACAACGCGGTGTGCGCTTCGGGGGTCGCCGCGGTGAACTCCTCCACGCGAATGTCTCTCGACTTGCCCCGGTACGCCCGGTAGAGCAGATAGCCGTCCGGGTGCAGGAAGGAGCACCACTTCGTGCCGCCGCCGCGCGAGTCCTCCCAGTCCGCCAACAGGTCGTCCCAAAGCGGCAGGGGTCGATCCAGGCCCCCGGGCGTGTGTCGGCGGTAGCGGTCGTAGATCCCGGCGAAGTCGTCACGGTGTTCGCGGGGCCGGACGACCCGCACCTGGCCGGGATCCGTTGCGTCGTGGTGGAACCGGGCGAAGCGGCGGTCCAGCGTCAGCTCCGTCTCGGTGGTGGCCGGCCCGTAGCCGAAGCGTCCGTAGATGCCACCCTCGGTGGCGGTCAGCGCCGCGATCGGGTAGTCCGCATCGGCGAAGCGCTGGTGCAGTTCGGTATACATGGCCCGCAGCAGACCGCGCCTGCGATGAGTCGGCGCGACACCCACCCAGGTGATCCCGGCGGCCGGCAGAACCGCACCGCCGGGCACCGTGAGCTTCATGTCGACGTAGTGCGCCATCGCGATGACGTCGTCGGAGTCGCTGACGACCACCGAGCTATCGGGCGGCATCAGGGTCCGCCAAGCGGCGAGGGTCTCCGCGTGCCAGAACGAGCCGTAGCTCGTGGCGGCCAACAGTGCCACCCCTGGCCAGTCGGCGTCGGTGACGTCACGCAGGGTCAAAGGAGCGGGAACGGTCACGCGTCTCAACGCTTGCTGACTTCGGTCATGATTCAGCTCCGCTGCGCTTCGTGAATATGATTCGGTGCCAATCCTTTTCGGCACTGGCAGTGATGTCGCTCATGACGTGCTTGATGGTGAGGTACTCCTCGAACGAATAGTCGCTCATGTCCTTGCCGAAGCCCGAGGCGCCGACGCCGCCGTGCGGCATCTCGCTGACGATCGGAATGTGGTCGTTGATCCATATGCAACCGGCCTTGATCTCCCGCGAGGCGCGTTGCGCGCGGTACACGTCGCGCGTCCACGCCGACGCCGCCAGCCCGTATTCCGTGTCGTTCGCCTGCCGGATGCCGTCGTCGTCGTCGGTGAACGCGCGCACCGTCAGCACCGGGCCGAAGATCTCGTTGCGGTAGACCTCCGAACGCTCGTCGACGTCTGCGATCAGGGTGGGCCGGTAGAACGAGCCGGGCCCCTGGGGAGCCGAGCCGCCGGTGACGATCCGCCCACCCTCGGCTGGCGCACGGTCGACGATGCCCACGACCTTGGCCCGGTGCGCCGTGGTGATCAGCGGGCCGAGGTCGGTGTCGGGATCGTGCGGATCGCCGACGACGATCTTGCTCATCAGCTCACCGACGCCCGCCACGAAGTCGTCGTACAGGGGGCGCGCGATGATGGCCCGCGTCGCTGCCGTGCAGTCCTGTCCTGTGTTGATCAGCGACGCCGCGACCGCGCCATGAATGGCGGCGTCGAGGTCGGCGTCGTCGAAGACCAGGAAGGGTGCCTTGCCGCCGAGTTCGAGCTGAGTGCGATGGCCGTGCTGGGCGGCGGCCGACATCACCTTGCGCCCGACGGCGGTCGAACCCGTGAAGGTCACCAGGTCGACGTCGCGGTGCCCGGCCAATGCGGTACCGGTGTCACCGCCGGCGCCGGTGACGACGTTGAAGACGCCGTCGGGCAGGCCTGCCTCGCTGGCGAGCCGGGCCAGCGTCAGCGTCGTCAGTGGCGTGACCTCCGCGGGCTTGATCACCACGGTGCAGCCGGCAGCCAACGCGGGCAGCACCTTCCACACCGCCATCTGCAGCGGATAGTTCCACGGCGTGATGCTCGCGACGACGCCGATCGCATCCCGCCGGATGCTCGACGTGTGGTCGGCCGAGTATTCGGCGGTCGCCTTGCCCTCGAGGTGACGGGCGGCGCCCGCGAAGAAGTCGATGTTGTCCACGCTGCCCGGCACGTCGAACTCCCGTGCCAGCCGCACCGGCTTACCGGTCTGGCTGACCTCCTCGGCCACCAGCGTTTCGGCGTGCTCGGCGGCGAGGTGAGCCAGTTTGGCCAGGACCGCCGATCGTTCCGCGGGAGTAGCCGTCGACCAGCCGGGCAGGGCCTTGCGCGCGGACGTCACCGCCAGGTCGACGTCGGCCGGCGTCGCCAGCGCGTAGTCGGCAACCACGTTTCCGGTGGCCGGATCGACCACCCGATGCACCTCGCCGCTGGTCTTCACATCGGCGCCGTCGATCCAGCTGCTCGCCACGGTCATGCCTCAAAACTAGCGGAGCACCGTCGCACGGGCTACGCATTACCGCGGTGACGACCGTATTGAACGAACGATTTCATGGTTGTGGTTGCCTGCGACGACGGATTCCGTGCACAATCGTGGGCATGGTCGATCAGGGTGCTCAACCCGTCATCGGCGCCGTCTCGCTGCGAATCAGCCATTCTCGTCCCGGCGCCGCCTTCCAGCTCGACGAACTGTCCAAGGCGATCATCGAAAAGCTGCAGCAGGACGGACGACGGTCCTATGCCGGCATCGGGAAGGCGATCGGGTTGTCCGAGGCCGCCGTCCGCCAGCGCGTCCAGCGCATGGTCGACGCCGGCGTCATGCAGATCGTCGCAGTCACCGATCCGATGCAACTCGGCTTCGCGCGCCAGGCGATGATCGGCATCCGCTGTACGGGAGACACCACCACGATCGCCGACAAGCTGGCCGTCATCGAGTCCGTCGACTACGTCGTGCTCACCGCCGGCTCGTTCGACGCCATCGTCGAGGTGGTCTGCGAGGACGACGGCGACCTGCTCGACCTACTCAACACGAAGATCCGCGCCATCCCAGGGGTGATATCCACCGAGACTTTGGTTTACCTCAAACTCGTCAAACAGCAATACAATTGGGGCACTAGATGACACTCATCGATTCAGATCCAGCAGTTTCCACCGACCTGGCCGCCAAGGCCAAGCGCCACCTCTGGGGGCACTTCGCCCGCCACGGCGACGACATCACACCGCCGATCATCGCCCGCGGCGAGGGCGTCCACATCTGGGACGACAAGGGCAAGCAATACATCGACGGCCTCTCGGGGCTGTTCGTGGTGCAGGTCGGGCACGGCCGCAAGGAACTCGCCGAAGCAGCCGCAAAGCAGGCCGAGACCCTGTCGTTCTTCCCGCTCTGGTCCTACGCGACGCCTCCGGCGATCGAACTGGCCGAGCGGATCGCCAACTACGCACCGGGTGACCTGAACCGGGTCTTCTTCACCACCGGCGGCGGCGAAGCGGTCGAGACCGCGTGGAAACTCGCGAAGAACTACTTCAAGCTGACCGGCAAGCCTGGAAAGTACAAGGTCATCTCGCGCTCGATCGCCTATCACGGCACCCCACAGGGTGCACTGGCGATCACCGGACTGCCGGCGTTCAAGGCGCCGTTCGAGCCCCTCACCCCCGGTGGGTTCCGGGTGCCGAACACCAACTTCTACCGGGCGCCGGAGCCCTTCGACACCGACATCAAGGCATGGGGACGCTACTGCGCCGACCGGATCGCCGAGGCCATCGAAGCCGAGGGCCCGGACACCGTGTGCGCGGTGTTCCTCGAGCCGGTGCAGAATGCGGGCGGCTGCTTCCCGCCGCCGCCCGGGTACTTCGAGCGGGTGCGTGAGATCTGCGACGAGTACGATGTGCTGCTGGTCTCCGACGAGGTGATCTGCGCCTACGGCCGCATCGGGTCGATGTTCGCGTGCGACGACTTCGGCTACGTGCCGGACATGATCACCTGCGCCAAGGGCCTCACGTCGGGCTACTCCCCGATCGGCGCGATGATCGCCAGCGACCGGCTGTTCGAGCCGTTCAACGACGGCAAGACCACGTTCGGGCACGGCTACACCTTCGGCGGACATCCCGTGTCCGCCGCGGTGGCGCTGGCCAATCTGGACATCTTCGAACGCGAGGGCATCAACGATCACGTCAAGGAGATGGCACCCGCCTTCCGGGCCACCCTCGAGAAGCTGTACGACCTGCCGATCGTCGGCGACGTCCGCGGCGAGGGGTACTTCTTCGGCATCGAGCTGGTGAAAGACAAAGCGACCAAGCAGACCTTCGACGCCG
>NZ_JAVROT010000265.1:0-3118 GCF_032162605.1 Mycobacterium sp.
CGGTGACGCATCAGATACTCGAGCACCGCGAACTCCCTTGGCGTGAGATCTATTTCGGTGGCGGTCCGCCAACAGGTGCGCGACCCGGGGTCGAGTATCAAGTCTCCTGCGACCAACTGCGCCGGACGTTCCGGAGCCCCGCGGCGGATCACCGCCCGCAGGTGCGCCAACAGCACGACATACGAAAACGGTTTGGTCAGATAGTCGTCGGCACCAAGGTCAAGAGCGTCGGCCTCATCGTATTCGCCATCCTTGGCGGTGAGCATCAGGACCGGAACCCACACCCCTTCGGTCCGCAGTCTGCGCACCACCTCGTAGCCCGACAGCCCCGGCAACATGATGTCCAGGACCAGCGCGTCGTATTTGATGGTCTGCACTCGAGTCAACGCCTGGACACCGTCGCCGGCGATGTCGACGGCGAAGCCATCTGCCCGCAGCCCGGCGGCCAGCGTTTCGGCCAGCGCCGTCTCGTCCTCAACGAGTAGCACCCGCATACCCCACCCGCCTTTCGCCGATCTGCCCGTAATAGTGTCGTCCGTTCACGCCCGAACGGCGGCGGACCCGACGATTCTCTCGGTCCAGCGATCAGCGGGTCGGCGGTGCGGGAGGAACGGGAGTGTCCGGCACCTCCGGACCGCTCTGGTCACCTTCCTGGACGTTGTCCGTATCGGCGGCAACGATACCGTCCGGGTTGTCACCCTCTGTCGCAGCCCATTTGGCTGTTGGGTCCAACATGCCCACCGGGCCTGTGTCGTTGCTGAACGAAGCTGAGAACACTCACAGGGGGTGATCCGCCATCGCTGAGAGCGTGCTCAGCCTCTATGGAAAGCGCTGATCAGCCTGTGCGCCAGCTAGAGGCCGACGACCGCCGTCCAGCAGCCCGCTCACGGGCAATCATTGAGCGTGTTATCGCCGACCAAGCCCATTCTGGGCGGTACTGATCAGGCTGGATGCGCCGATGGGTGGCGATTCCCTCGATCGAACACCGAAGGATCCGCGGTTCCAGCCTCATACTTGACAACGGTCGTGTGTTTGATCGGTCTCAGGCATGGATATGGCACCGAGAATCGGCGCACACCACGACGTCATCACGCCCTTCCCACAACACAAACCCAAGCGACGAGCCAGAGAACTCAACCTGAGTTATCAGCAGCACAGGAGATTTTGCGCGCGTCGTACAACGAATAACCCCCTTTGAAAGCTGGGCTCCGCGACGGCTACGAGTCCGCATTGCTCTCTGCCGGTGCGCACTCGGTGTTAGACGACGCGGCCGACCTACTCGCCCGCATCGACAGCAGCCCACTGGCCTAGCGCATTGCCCATCCGGCCGATCCCAACATCTGCGCCGCCTCGACAACCCGTGCGGCCATGGCGTTCTCGGCCGGCTTGCCCCACGACCTCGGGTCGTAGGCCTTCTTGTTGCCGTAGGCGCCGTCGACCTTGAGCACATGGTCGTACTTGCCGATCATGTGACCGGCGATGGACCGGGTGAACGCGTACTGGGTGTCGGTGTCGATGTTCATCTTGACGACACCACTCGCGACGGCGGACGCAATGTCCTCGGCGCTCGATCCCGATCCACCGTGGAAGACGAGGTCGAACGGCTTGGCCTTTCCGGTTTCGCCGCCGACGACGGTCTGGATCTCCTCGAGGATCTCCGGGCGCAGATGGACCGAATCCGGGTTGTAGACACCGTGCACGTTGCCGAAGGTCAACGCGGTCAGGTACCGACCGCGCTCCCCCGTCCCCAGCGCCTCGATGGTGGCGCGCGCATCGTCGACGGTGGAGTACAACTGTTCGTTGATCTCGTGGGACACGCCGTCCTCCTCGCCGCCGATCACGCCGACCTCTATCTCGAGGAGCGTGTTCGCTTCCACCGACGACTCCAGCAATCCTCCCGCGATGCGCAGGTTTTCGTCGAGAGGGACCGCGGACCCGTCCCACATGTGCGATTGATACAGCGGGTCCAGGCCGCGGCGGCGACGTTCGATGGAGTCGGCGATCAACGGCCGGACCCAGTCGTCGAGGTTCTCGGCGGGGCAGTGATCGGTGTGCAGGGCCACCGTGACCGAGTAGTGCGATGCGACCTCGTGCGCGTAGAGCGCGAGCGCCTTCGACCCCGCGAAGCGGTTCCGAACCGTGTTTCCGGACAGATAGAGTGCCGTTCCCAGCGACACCTGGATGATGCCGTCGCTGTCCGCTTCGGCGAACCCCTGCAAGGCAGCGTTGAGAGTTTGGGAACTGGTCACGTTGATGGCCGGATATGCGAACCCGCCCTCCTTGGCGCGGTCGAGCATCACGACGTAGTGATCGGGGGTTGCTATCGGCATGATCGAAAGTCCTATCGGTGAGCGCTAAGTGCATCCGCACGAATTGCGATGGTGGAACGTCGTCGGCACGCGAATTCGTTGCGGCGCACCATCCTGTCCCCGCATGCGGCGCAGAAGCAATTCGACCGCGGTGGCGCCGATCGTCTCGACGTCCTGCGCCGCCGCGGTGAGCTTGGGTTCGAATAAGTCCGACCATTCGAAGTCGTCGTAGCACACGAATGCCACGTCGGCCGGAATCGACAAACCAAGACTGCGAACGGCTTTGAGTGTTCCAATGGTCATGGAGTTGTTCAAGGACACCAAGGCGGTGGGCCGGTTCCCACCCGACATCAGCGAGTGCACTTCGCGTTCCGCCACGTCCGTGTTGGAGTCGCCGTCGAGGACCAGAGCGGCGTCGACTGCGATACCGCGGTCTGCGAGCGCCGTGGAGAAACCATCGAATCGTTCAGTGGTGGAGGAGATCCCGGCGAGGCCGCGTACGACGGCGATCCGACGATGCCCGAGGTCGAGCAGGTGCTCGGTCAACGACCGTGCCGACGAGAAGTTCTCCGGGCCGACCTGATCGCTCCCGACGTCGACACCGCGGTCGATCAGAACCAGTGGTGTTCCAGTGCGTGTGATTTCGGGGAGGGTGACGCGCTCCGATCCGGCCGCGGGTGCCACGATCATCCCGTCGACCTGCCGGTCCAGAAGCGAGTCGGTGACGCGTTTCTCCGACTCCACGTCGTCGTGGGAATCTCCGACGATCAGCACGTACCCGGCGTCCGACAGAGCCCGTTCCACGGCGT
>NZ_JAVROT010000266.1:0-4224 GCF_032162605.1 Mycobacterium sp.
CGCCAGAAATTGGCAACCAAGCGTTCGGGATACATCGCGCCCTTGGGCGCGCCGGTGCTGCCCGAGGTATAGATCAACAACGTCAACGGGTCGTCCTCATCGGCGACGAACGGCGGAGCGGCCGGCAGCGCCCGACCGCGTGCCAGGACCTCGCCCAGCGTTTCCACAATCACCGGGCTGCCCGCCTGCGCCAACCGCGCCCGGGCGGCTTCGACCGCCTCGCGCTGCGCGTCCACCTCCGGGTGATAGTCGAACGCGATCAACCGCGCGGGCGCGTGGCCGGTCAGCACCAAGTCGACGGCGTCGTCGAGATAGTCGACGCTCGAGGCAATCACGGCCGGCTCGGTCTCGGCGACGATGGGCTGTAGCTGGGCGACGGGCGCGCTGGTCTGCAGCGGAACGGACACCGCGCCCAACTGGACCAACGCCATGTCGATGGTCGTGTAGTCGACGCTGGTGAAGCCCAGCACAGCGACCCGGTCGCCGGGCCGTACCGGATCGTCTGCCAGGGCAGCCGTGAATTCGCAAACGTGGTCCCACACCTCGCGGTAGGTGATGGTCTCGAACCGGGGCAGCAGCTCAATGGAAGTGCGGCCCGTCGCCGGGTCATTGACGAATCGGAAGGCGCGCTGCCCGAGTGCGGGCCGGTCCGCGTAGCCCTCCATCAGCGTTCGCAGAAGCTGCGGTAGTCGCAGCCCCGGTTGGCCGATCGCCGCAGATACGGCCTCGCTGGGTCGGGCCGCGGAGAACTGGTCGTCCGTGGCGTGCAAATCGGCGATGCGGCGTGTGAACCGCTCTTCGCGGGTATCAGTGGACACAAAAATCACCAGCCCTTCCGATGGAGTCTCTTGCTGGGGTCAGCACTGACGTTAGCGCGGAAAGCGACTAATGGCAACGTACTGTTGCCATTAGTCCAACGTGTTAGCCTCCTGGGCCTATGGACGGTTCGACGCGGCGAACGACGGGCGCGCAGCGCGGTCCCCGAAGCCAGCAGGTGGTCGAGAAGGTGCGCGAGGCCACCGTGGCCGAACTGGCACGAGTGGGCTTCCCCGGGCTGACCATCGAGGGAGTCGCCAAGGCGGCCAACGTCAATCGCACGACGATCTATCGGCGATGGCCGTCCAAGGGCGCCCTGCTGTTGGCCGTCCTCGAGCCGGGACTCGAGCGCTTCGACCAGGATCCCGATACCGGTTCGCTGGGCGGGGATCTGCTGGCCCTGATGCTCGTCATGGCGGAACGAATGGCCTTGCCCGAAGGGCAGGCGGTCCACCGCGCGGTCGGGTCGACCTCAGATGAACTCAAGGACCTCGTCGATACCGTCAATGCCCGTGGGCTCGGCGCATTTCGGCGCGCCTTCGATCGCGCCGGCGCCCGAGGCGAGGTGGGACCGACCGACGACACCGAAATGATCGTGTATCTGGCGTTCTTCGGCGTCGTGCTCTGGAGGGAGACCCGCCAGCGCCCGCCTACCGAGGAGGAGTGCCGCCGGATACTGCGAGTCGTACTCGCACCGCTGACCGACAGTGCCTCAGCGCTACCCGCCCGCACAGACAGATGAAATTGACTGCTGTCAAACATGTTTGGGAGCTGCGTCAAGAGACGCGGATGAGCGGCCCACCGCACTAGGCGGCGTCTTCGTCGGCCGTCCAGAGCTTGTCGATGGTGGCGACGGCCTTGTTGAGGCTCCAAGCAAAGCTGGCGCAGGAATCAGCCAATGGCTACATATCGTCGCCATGTTCGCTAACGTGGTCAGGGTTGGACATGCCGAAGCCCATGAAGCGACTGACTCTTCACTACGAGCTACTCGCATCCACACCGCAGTGACACGTTGCCTGAACCGTGCGACCACCTAGAGCTACTGCATGTCGAGGTGCCTGGCTCCCCCCAATCAATGCCAATCCACGAGGAGACCCCATCGTGAGTGCCATCAAGACCCGCTTCGGCTTTTCCAGCACCGCCGGAGAAGTCGCAGCCAGCATCGACCTCTCCGGCCGTCGCGTCGTGGTCACCGGCGCGGCGTCCGGCATCGGCATTGAGACCGCTCGCGCGCTCGCCGGCACCGGCGCCGAAATCACCCTGGCCGTGCGAAACACCGCAGCCGGCGAACGTACCGCCAAGGACATCGCCGACTCCACTGGCAACCACGCGCTACACGTCGCAGCGCTAGACCTCACCGATCCGGCCTCGATCACGGCATTCGTCGAGTCCTGGGACGGACCTCTTCACGTCCTGGTGAACAACGCCGGAGTGATGGCCAGCCCCGAAACCCGCACTGCGCACGGCTGGGAACTGCAGTTCGCGACCAACCACCTAGGCCATTTCGCGCTCGCCACCGGACTCCACCACGCGCTCGCCGCCGACGGCGCGGCCAGGATCGTGTCGGTGAGCTCCGCCGGCCACCTGCTCTCCCCGGTATCCTTCGACGACCTGCACTTCACGACGCGGCCCTACGACCCGTGGGTGGCCTACGGACAGTCCAAGACCGCCAACGTGCTGTTCGCGGTCGAAGCGACTCGTCGATGGGCCGGCGACGGCATCACCGCCAATGCCCTGATGCCCGGTCTCATCATGACCAACCTGATGCGCCACATCGGGGGCACGAGCAGCAACCGGTTCCCAGAGGATCAGCTCAAATCCGCGCAGCAGGGTGCGGCCACATCGGTGCTTCTCGCCGTGTCGCCATTGCTGGAGGGTATCGGCGGCCGCTACTTCGAAGACTGCAACCAAGCCGAGATCATCGACCATCCCACCGGGCGCACTCGCGCCCGTACCCCGATGGGCGTGGCGCGATACGCTCTCGACCCGGCGAATGCCGACCGACTGTGGACGGTCTCCCAAGAACTGCTCAAGGCCGCCGAGTAGCGATTGGCGAGCCGCCGAAATCCGTGGCGACCTGTTCAGCAGCCCGGTCTGTCGGGCCAAATGGTCGAGACGGTTGGTCTCCATCGTCGCGGGCGATGGCTTTGTTCGCGGTGTCGTTGTAGTAGCTGATGCTCCACTTCGCCAACCGGGATATCGTCAACACCTCCAATCACCTCACCTAGGGGCGAACCGCGGTCCCGCGGAGGCATTTTCGGGTGCGCCAGAAACCAGTATCACGGCCCTCGCGCCAAAGTGCCGACGCCTCTCTGGGGCGATGGCGTTGGAGATGTTGGGATGCAGCGGATGATGCATGGAGACAGGATTGGATGGACCTGTGTAGGGAGTCGATAGGTGGGTACTGTTGGGCAACAATGCTTTAGGAGACGAAAGTGAGAAGTATGTGATGACCGCTGAGCTGTCGAGCGTCGCCTGCGCGCGGCAGGGAGGAATGCCGCGTTACCCGCCGCGGTGACCTACCTGATCACGAAGTTGCTACGGCCGTAGTTCTCACGGTGAACGCTCGCGCCGCCACGCTTGAGCGAGATCACCACCGGACGCAACAGGGCGGCTACCGGGTCATCGCTGCGGCGCCCAGCCCGGGATCTGCGTCCGGTCCACTCTTCGGCAAATGGGGCGGCCGGGTAGGCGAGTGCGGTCGGCCCGGTCGACACACGCGACTCCGCTGCAAAGGTGGATCGTTGTGGATTTGTGGCGGCCGGTCCTCACAGAAGTTCTTCCTCCCTATGAGGTCTGCCATGCAACAACTTTCAACCCGGCCGAGTCAGAATGTCGGTGCCGCATCCGTCACGCCTTGGCTAGCACACCGCCGTCGACGACCATCGCTGAACCCGTCATGGCACTTGATGCGTCGGAGAGCAGGAATGCGATCGGCTCGGCGATCTCGCGGGTTTCGATCGGACGCCCGATGGGTTGAAAGTCGGCGAGTGATCGTTCAAGTTCACCTCGGCCGCCGAGCATCTCGTAATGAGGGACGTTAAGTGCGGTGTCGACGAAGCCCGGGCAGACGACGTTGGCGCGCACGCCCTGGTGCGCGTGGTCCAGCGCAATGGCCTTGGTGAGCATCAGGATGGCACCTTTGCTCGCGACGTAGAGGGCGAGTTTCTTTTCGGCGCCGATCGAGTTGATGGAACCGATGTTCACAATCGATCCTGTGTGCTGCTCGATCCTGATCGGCAGCGCGGCCCGACAGCACAGGTACGTTCCGCGGACGTTGACGCCGAAGATTGCGTCAAATTCGGCCAGCGTGCTGGAGGGGTCGTCGTTGGGGATAAGCACGCCGGCGTTGTTGACGAGGCCGTCGAGGCGTCCGAATTGTTCGAGCGCATCCGCGAAGCCGCGGTT
>NZ_JAVROT010000267.1:0-9372 GCF_032162605.1 Mycobacterium sp.
GCGCCTTATTGGCGCCGGTGCCGGAAACTCGCGACGTGCTGCCCTAGGTGGAGTGCGACGCGGTGCTGAGCCGGGTCATCGATCCAGGGGGACGCAGTGGCGAACTCTGCCCGCCGCATGCAGACACCACGGCGGAGGCCACGGCAAGGAGCTCGGAGCGTCGTGGGGGCGAGATTTCCGGCGGCTCAGCCGCCATGTCGTGGGTCTGAATTCTCGGCGGAATGCCGTCGCGTGTTAATCTTCGTCGTCCATCGATCAAACGATCGATGCCTTCCCGGTCTCGTAGCTCAGTGGGAGAGCGTCCGCCTCACACGCGGAAGGTCGCTGGTTCGATACCAGCCGGGACCACTCATAAAACGCCAGTTCAGAGGCCTGATCAGCCCATCGGCAGGCTCAGCCAGGAAAAGTCATCCGGCCAATATCCGGCCAAACGATCCAGGCGATCCGGACGAATGATTACGGAACGTCCTTGCGCGTCTCATCGAGGGCGTCCAGTGCCGATGCGATGTCGTCGAGCTCGTCGTCGTAGAGGTCGGCATAGATGTGCGCGGTCACCGTGATCGAGGCATGACCCAACGTCTTCTGAAGCAGACGCAGGTCCGCGCCGGCCCGTCGGGCCAGCGAGGCGTAGGTGTGCCGCAGGTCGTGCACGCGCAGGCTGGGTCGGCCGATCTCGACGAACGCGCGGCGCCACCCCGTCGCAGTAAGCGAGCGAGATCTGCGATCCCATACCGCCGCCCGGACAGTAACCGGCCTGACGATGACGTAGCGAGGCGGTGGTAGGCGAATCCAGCTCCGTCCTCACCGCCAAGTTGCTCACGATGCGTCCTGTCGGTCAGCACTCCGGGCAAACGCATCGGCGATTCGATTCAGCAGCATGTCTCCCACTTGCGTCTGGAATCCGACGCGAGTGATGGTCAGGACGTCGCGGTGGGGAAACTCCACTCCGGGATCCCGTTCGAGCACTGCCAATCGCATCCGGTTGTGCGGGGCTGAAACGACTGATGCGGGGACTAGCCCCACTGCCGCACCGCTGACGATCAGTTCGACCGCGGTGTGGCAGTCGGGCGTCTCGTGACTGACCCGAGGATGTAAGCCGACCTGTGCCGCCCACCTCATCAACAACTGACGGTCTACGTCCCGCCGAGAGCCCGCGACCCAGTCGGCGTCCACGCAGTCAGCGAGGCGTTTCGGCCCGTTGGCGGCGGAGGTGACCCCCAGCATCGGCTCCCGACCGATCAGGCGGGAATCGGTGTTCTCGCCGGATGGCGGCTGCTCCTCGGGCAGATACCGGTGTGCGATCAGGATGTCGAGCTCTCCGGTGTCGATCAGCGAAACGCCGTCTGCTGGCTCGATCTCGACGGTCTCGATGTACGTGCGGGGCTTCGTGTCGTCCAGCGCTGTCAACGCCTCGGGGAGCAGGAAGCTCATCGCACTGCCGTAGGCGCCCACGCGCAGCACCATCCCCTCTCCGTCGGAGATCCGGCGTGCTACGTCACCGAATACGGCGGCGGCCGCCAACATGTCGTCCGCGGCATCAGCCAATGCCCGCCCCGCTGCGGTCAGCACGACGCGACTGCCCGGCTTGCGGGTGAACAGCAGAGCTCCGCCCAGTCGGTGCTCGAGGGCGGTGATGTGCTGCGATACCGCCGACGGGACGTAGTCGAGCTCCACTGCCGCCCGGGTGATCGAACCCAACCTCGCAACCCCCGCGAAGCTCGCGAGCAGACGGAGGTCGGCAAGTTCACGATTCGTGAAGGATTGCTTCACAAATCTTCATGTTACATGGACAGCACTTTTCGCGCCCCGCTCGTAGGGTTCCGTCCTAAGCCGAGGACGAGCATCAAGGACGGGAAGCACATGAGCGCTGAACCCCGCATCAACAACGAGAAGTCAGATCCCCCCACCGGCGCGGACGCCGGTGCAGGGGGACTGCGCCGAAACTCCATGACTTGGGTCGGTGCTGCCCTGCTTGGCGCCATCATCATGTCGCCGGCGAGTGGCCTCTACTTCAACTTCACCCCGATAGAGGCGACGGCAGGTCCGGTCGTACCGCTGATCTTTCTGATCGCGATCGTGGTGACGCTGCCCACGGCGTTGTCCTACGCCGCACTGTCGCGCTCACTCCCCAGCGCGGGTAGCGCGTACACCTGGGTCCGCCGTGCGATCGGCCCGAACACCGGCGTGTTCGCCGGGTGGATCCTCAACGGCTTCTATCTCCTGTCTCAGATCGTGCTGCCAGGCATCGGGGCGCTGTTCTTCAACGACATCCTCGGTCAGATCGGCATACCCACGGGCTATCTCACCTGGGCGATCGGTGTCCTGGTGATGACGGGGATCGTCGCGGCCATCAACTTCCGGGGCATCGACCTCAGCCTCAAGGGCACGGTCATCTTCATGGTGCTGGAGTCGGTGGTCGTGCTCGCCCTCATGCTAACCATCTTCATCGTGCAGTCCGGCAACGGCTCGTTCACCGGCAGCGACGTCGCCAGCACCTTCACGCCGTCGGCCGCTACGGGCGGCGCGGCCGCGATCTTCTCCGCGCTGGTGTTCGGTATCCAGGCGAATGTGGGCTTCGACGCCGTGTCGACGCTGGCCGAGGAGACGCACACGCCGCGCAAGTACATCCCGATCGCCACCGTCGTCGCCGTGGTGGCGGTCGGCGCGTACTGGGTGGTCACCGCGCTGGGGTTCGTGGCCGCCTTCCCCGTCCAGCAGGTGGTAGAAGTCGTCGCCAACGGAGGCACCCCTGTGTCGGCGATGGCCGACAAATTCTGGGGCGGCGCAGGCCAGTTGCTGATCTCGGTGATCGCGTTCACCTCGATCACCGCCATCTTTCTGGCACAGAACGTCGCCAGCAGCCGGGCGCTGTACGCGATGGGCCGACAGGGCACGGCGCCCAGGTGGCTGGGCCGGCTCAAGCCCGGTGCGCAGGTACCGGGCAACGCGATGACCCTCGGTCTGGTGGTCACCGTGGTGGTCACCCTCCTGCTCGGCGCTGTGCTCGGCACGGCGAGCCAGTACAACTGGTCGGCGACCATGGCGTCGTCACTCGCACTGCTGACCTACCTTGCGGTGAACATCGCGAACATCGTCTACCACTTGCGTTCTCAGCGAGAGCGGTTCCACGTCTTCATGCACGGCATCGTCCCGGTGGTCGGCATCGTGGTGGTCTGCTTCGTGATCTACAAGTCCTACCTTGGGTCACTGTGGGACGCCGGCTGGACCTTCGGCCGCAGTGTGCAGATAGCCGTTGTCATCTGGCTGCTGCTGGGCGCATGCTGGGTGCTCTACGTCCGGCGGGCAACGCCGGAGGTGATGCGGGGCCGGGAGTTCGAAGACGACACCGACCCCGAGATCGCCCGAGGATGAGCGTCTACATCGATCTGAGCATGCCGATCTCCCCGGACATGCCGACCAACCGGCCCGACCACTTCCCACCCGTACTGAATCCCTACTCCCACATCGCATCTGACGGGTGGGCGGGCACGGCGATCACCATCGATTCGCACTGCGGCACCCACGTGGATGCGCCGTTGCACTTCGTTGCCGGGGACATCGGCGTCGACCAGATCCCGATCGACGTTCTGATCGGGGCGGCCCAGAAGGTCAGCGTCGACGCCCCGGTGGTCACCGCTGAGCACCTGTCGACCGCGTCGGGGGAACGCGTCGTCGTGCACACCGGGTGGAGCGACCGGGCCGACACGCCGGAATACATCACGGCGTCCACGCATCTGAATGCGGATGCGGCCCGGCATCTGCTGAGCTGCGGAGTACGGCTGGTCGGCATCGACAGCCCGTCGGTGGACGCTCCCGGATGCGACGACGTTCATCAGATCCTTCTCGGGCACGGCGTGATCATTGTGGAGAACCTGTCGAACACGGCCGCGCTGCCTGATCGGTTCGAGCTGATCGTGAGCCCCCTCCGCATCGTCGACGGTGACGGCAGCCCCGCGCGTGTCGTCGCCGTCGTGCCGGAGCGGCAGGCATGAAGGCTGCCGAGACAAGCACGATCCGCGACGTCACGGTCACCCGTCTCGGCCTGGGCACCGCCCCGCTGGGCGGATTGTTCACGCCGGTGCGCGACGACGATGCCGCCGCGACCGTCGACGCCGCGCGGGACCGCGGGCTGCGACTCTTCGACACTGCGCCGCTCTACGGCTACGGCAATGCCGAACGACGTCTCGGGCGTGCGCTCGCCGGGCGGCCACGGACCGAGTTCGCCGTCGCAACGAAGGTTGGTCGACTGCTGAGGGAACCGTCGGCGGACCGATCGTGGGAACTCGACACGACCCAGGAATTCGAGGGTGAGCCGTTCTACAAGGACACCGGCGCGGCACTGCCGGTGTTCGATTTCTCCTACGACGGCGCCCTGCGCGCTCTCGACGAGAGCCTGACGCGGCTCGACCTCGACCGGGTTGACATCGTCCACGTCCACGACCCCGATGACCACGTGCAACAGGCGATCGGCGGCGCGTACCCGGCATTGATGAAGCTTCGCGACGAAGGCGTCATCGGCGCGGTCGGGCTCGCAATCGACCACTGCGAACCTGCCGTGCAGATAATGCGGGCGGTCGACCTGGACTGCGTGCTGATCGCGGGACGATGGACACTTCTGGACCAGAACGCCGCGAGTGCGTTGCTACCGCTCGCCGACGCTCGCGGAGTGGCGATCATCGCCGGCGGGGTTTTCAACAGCGGGGTACTGGCCGACCCGACCGCACCAAACGCCACGTTCGACTACGTACCGAGCGCCCCGGCGATCACCGCGAAGGCTCAGGAGATGGCGGTGGTGTGCGCACGCTACGACGTGCCGCTGAAGGCCGCGGCGCTGCAGTTCCCGTACCGGCACCCGGCGGTCGCCGCCGTGGTTACCGGAGCGCGGACGCCTGCCGAACTGACCGAGAACGCCACCCTCGTCGACCTGCCGATTCCCGACCAGCTCTGGGCGGACCTCGCAGTGGAATGCGGCGTACCGGCACCGGCGTCATGACAGTTGCATCCCGCCGGTACGGGTACACCGGCCGTCTCCGGCACGTCGATCTGACCTCCGGCTCGGCCACCATCGAGGACCTGCCGGAGCAGGAGTGGCGGCGCTACGTGGGTGGGGGCCTGCTCGGAGTACGCCGCCTGCTGACGGATACGCCAGCGCTCCTCGACGCGTTCGATCCCGCTGCGCAGCTGATGTTCCTGTCCAGCGTGGTCGCAGGACACCCCGCCGTCGGTCTGCCCAAGTTCACCATCGTTGCGAAGTCACCGCTGACCGGTGGGGTGGGTGAGGCTCGCGTGACCGGACGGTTCGGGCTGGCGCTGAAGGCGACCGCGTGCGACGGCGTCGTGCTGCGCGGGCGTGCGCCACAACCGAGCTATCTGCTGATCGACGCCGACGGAGTGCGCGTGTGCCCGGCGAGAGATCTCTGGGGAGCCGAAACCCACCGCGCGACTGACGCACTCAAGCGACGCCATGGCTCTGGAGCAGCGGTCGCGGTGATCGGACCCGCGGGCGAGCGTCTCGTACGATATGCCAGCGTCCTCACCGAGTGGACCCACCCCGCGGCCCGGATGGGGCTTGGCGCGGTGATGGGTTCGAAGAACCTGAAGGCCGTGGTCATCCTTCCCGGCGACCTGCCACCGGTGTACGACCCCGACGATCTCCATGACCTCACCGAGGGGTATCGAAGCCGGATCGCGCAGAATCCATTGACCGCGGCACAGCTGTCACCCACCGGCTTCGGCGGATGGTTCCTGGACGACGGCCTGACGGGATACGCCGCGGTGGGGAACTTCGAAACAAGTGTCCTGCCAACGATTCCGGCCGATGCCGCCGACCAGCTGACACTTGGGTTGACGGCGTCCGGCGGCGAATGCCCCGGCTGCCCGAACGACTGCATCAAGCGCTACGGAAACGAGGTCGATGAACACCTCGGTGGTCTCGACGAGGAGGGGCTCGCGGCACTCGTCCTCGGTTGCGGGATCACCGATATGCCCACTGCACTGAATCTGCACGCCCGCTGTCAGGCGCTGGGCCTCGACCCCGTCTCGTTGTCCGCAGTGTGGGCGTGCCTGCGTGAGCTGGGACGAGACGGCGACGAGGACCTACCCGGCGCCACGGAGAAGATCGCCGCACGCGCCGCCGGATACGAGCAACACGGTGAAGGCGTGCGCCGCCTGGCGGACTCACTCGGCGAACCCGCCGCTGCCATGCATGTGAAGGGCATGGAGTTCTGCCGGTACGACCCGCGGGTATCGGCGGGCCAAGCGCTGGCGTACGCGGTCAGCCCGCTGGGGCCGCGTTACGAAATCGTTGAACA
This sequence comes from Mycobacterium sp., assembly GCF_032162605.1. Taxonomy (GTDB): domain Bacteria; phylum Actinomycetota; class Actinomycetes; order Mycobacteriales; family Mycobacteriaceae; genus Mycobacterium. The sequence goes on from NZ_JAVROT010000267.1 coordinate 6,312, forward strand.
CGACATCGATTTCGACCCGGAGGACGGCCCCTCGCACGGACTGGCCCAGATGCGAACCCTCGGCACTTACGACTGGCAGGACATGGCGCGGCTCGACTCGGCACGCGTCGCCCGCACGGCGACCCTACTGGACCTGTGGAGCGGGCTGGATGCGCTCGGAGTCTGCCTGTTCGCCGGACCGCCCATGCGAGAGCTGACCCAACGGCGCGTTGCGCAACTGGTGCACGCCGTGACCGGCTGGCTGACAAGCGATTACGAACTCTTTCTCTGGGGGCGGCGCCGCTGGAACCTGATGCGGCTGTACAACCTGCGCGAGGGCATCGGCAGCGAACTCGACGGGCTGCCCGACCGGTTCTTCGAGCGGCCCGTCGACGCCGGTCGGCACGCCGGGGCGGTGCTGGACCGGGCGGTGTTCTGCAGATCTCTGCAGGAGTACTACGAACTAGCGGGCTGGGACCACCTCGGCACGCCAACACCCACCACGCTGGCCTCCCTCGGTCTCAGCTGGGCAGACTCCCCACCCAACGGCACAACGATCGAAGTGAGCCAGACATCTCCGCGATGAACACCGACCTGCGATACCTACTAGCCTCCGACAACTGGGCCGGTGCACATCCGGAGGTGCTCGACGCGTTGATCGCAGCCAACTCCGGCGATGAGATGAGCTACGGCCGTGACCAGTACACCGCGCGCCTGCAACAGATCATCAAGTCCCAATTCGGCGGGAGCGCCGAGGCGTTCCCAGTGTTCAACGGCACCGGCGCGAATGTCGTGGCACTGCAGTCCATGCAGCCGACGTGGGGCGGCGTGATCTGTGCCCACACCGCGCACATCAACACCGACGAGGGCGGTGCCCCCGAGCGGGTAGCCGGGCTCAAGATGTTGCCGGCGCGCACCGACGACGGGAAGCTCACATGTGCGCACATCTCGGCGTTGGCGCACAACTTCGGCAACGTGCACCACGCGCAGCCCTCAGTCGTATCGATCACACAGAGCACCGAACTCGGGACGCTCTACACCCCGGACCAGATCGCCGAGATCTCCGAGCTGGCACATGGCCACGGAATGGCAGTCCATCTGGATGGTGCTCGACTTGCGAATGCCGCTGCTGCACTGGATCTCCCGCTGCGGGCGTTGACCACCGACGTCGGTGTGGACGTCATCTCGCTCGGCGGCACGAAGAGTGGGCTGATGTTCGGCGAGCTCGTCGTCGTCCTCGATCCGGCGCGTTCGGCAGGCATCGACTACGTCCGCAAGTACACGATGCAGCTCGCCTCCAAGATGCGATTCATCTCCGCCCAGTTCATCGCATTGTTCGAAGATGAGCTCTGGTTGCGCGGGGCCCACCATGCCAACGCTCAAGCAGCGCTGTTACGCAAGCTCGTCGAGGACATCCCCGGCCTCACCATCACCCAGCCGACACAGGCCAACGCCGTCTTCGCGATCCTTCCACCCGGTATCGAAGACGAGGTGCGCCGGGTCGCTGAGTTCCAGACGTGGAACCCCGCCACCGGTGAGGTGCGCTGGATGTGCTCACACGAGACCAGCGATGCCACGGTGCACGGCTTCGCTACGGCGCTCCGTGGGCTGGCAGCCGCGACGATCGATCCACTGGACACCTGACGGCGACGTCATCAGACCGAGGAAAGTATCCGTCGAGCTCGACACGGCGCCCGAACCAGCTCGTGAGTCGTTGACCTTCCTCGCTCCGCCAGGCCTGACCACTGGCGATCAGCGGCATTCATCCACGGCCGCTTGGACGGTAAGCGAGCCCGATTCGCCTAGCCAGCGGTCGTCTCCGATCCCCGACCCATGGCCGGGCGATGACCCGGAAGCCACTGGTTCTGTGACCAATGGAGCCGCTCGGCTGAGGCCGTATGCATACGCATAGGGATGCAAATACATGTGGACGATCGTCGGCGCGGGACGCTTCTGCCGCATCAACAAGCCCAGCTACGATGCGTAGGGTCAGGCGCGGGCGAGTTCGAAGAGCGGAATGACGCGATCGTCTTGCTCTGGCAATCCGCAACTACGCGGTGCCCGGAGCCACGGGCAACCCGTCACCGCGCCGTGTCGGACACCCTCACGGCTCGAGTGCTTCGGCGCCATTCGATGGCAGCACTACTCCCCGCGAATGTTCTCCTTCACAGCCGACGAACATCACCTGGTCGGTGACGTCGAGAGCCTGACCGTGCGGGTGGTCGCAGCCAGCACTGGCCTAGGTACTCGCCCAAGCCCTTGCGCGCACCAGGAATCGACTGCAAAACTCAAAACGGCGGGGCGATCTCTCTGTCGGCCCCAGGGTCTGACCTCACCAATGCCGCCACGCGGCTCGAGACGCCCCGCCCCATAAACCCCTTATTCAGGAGACTCCTAGGGGTTCACTGAGGAGACCGCGGTCTTCGGCATGAGTGAGGGCCGATCCGGCGTCCGTCCTTTCTCGGCAAAGCGACCGGAGCGAGTCCGGGCGTTGGTCCTCTACGGCTCGTACTCGTTCATGGCTGGCGGCTCGTGGGACGACGTCGACCGCCGAGCTGCGGGCAGGCGCGACGAGCGTCGAGCCCGAGCTGGGTAGTGCCTGTCGATGGAACAGGTGGCCGCATCCAACAACTCGGCTGTGCTGCCCGCTTGGCATTGGGCTGACACACCGGCACCGCGATAAAGCCAGGTGATTACACCATTTCTCATGGACGCACCTCGAGCCTTGAGGACGGGCCATCTCATGAGCTGATGTGCCAATGTATTGACAATCTGTCAAGGCATGTCCAGACTTCACCCACTCGATAATCTGGCGCGGGCGGACGCCTCAGTCCCGCGCCCGGAACGGGTGTGGATGCACTAAAGTGGACGCACTAAACGGAGAACGCACATGGCAGTCTCAGCAGCGATCAACCCCTCCGCCGCTACAGGCGAGGCTGTGGCTGTGACTGCGGTGAGCAGCTATTACGCCCCCCCGCTGCGGGCGGCGATTGTGGGCACCGGCGGGATTTCCCGCATTCACGGTTGGCGTTTGCAGGACCTCGGCTCGACCGTCGTCGGCGTCTGCGGACGCGATGTCACA
>NZ_JAVROT010000268.1:0-3315 GCF_032162605.1 Mycobacterium sp.
CTGCCGGGGGGCGGGGGCGGGCGCGCCGAGGTCGGCCGGGTCGAAGGCGTCTGCACCGTTGAACTCGGCTCGATTGACCCAGGCGCGGAACTCGGCCCACTGCGAGTAGACCGCCTGCGGGTCGGCCGGGAAGCGGCCGTCGCTGGTCTTCTCGACATCCACGGCGCCGCCGTCGGTCACGATGACGAGTCGGCCGGAGAGATTCGCAATCCGCATGGTGTGCACTCGATTCCAGTTGATGGTTGGATGTTCGGACCCGCGGATCAGCAGCGAGTGTCGGGATTCGGCCGGGTGGCGCGCTCGAGCTCGATCAGCACGGAGTGGTACGGGCGGCCGGTCGCGTGCTGCATGCCGATTTCACAGGTGCGGTTGGCCGACAGATGCGCATCGAACTCTCGCGCCGTCACCTCTTCCGCCTCGTGCCTGGTGGCCGACTCGGTCAACTCCTTGTGCAACATGCCCCGGTCGCCTGCGAACCCGCAGCACTCCGCGTAGACGGGAACGCGGACGTCGCGGGCGCACGCGGCCGCAACGGCGCGGAGGTCGTCGTCATCGCCCAGATGGCGCATCGAGCAGGTGGGATGCAGTACCGCGCTGTCGATCCGGTGGGTGATCACCAGGTTGGGCAACAGCTCCGTCGCGGCCCAGACAATCGAGTCAACGACGTTGAGAGCGGCGTGCTTTCGAAGGTTCTCGGGGGTCAGGTACGGCTGCACCTCGTGCGCGATGCCGAGGGTGCACGACGATGCGTCCACGACGAGCGGCAGGCGGCCGCGGTCGGTCCACTCCCACGCCCTCTCGACGATCCGGTTGGCCATCACCGCGTTGCCCTCGTCGTAGCCCTTGGAGTGCCAGATCGTCGCGCAGCAGGACCCGACGAGGTCCGGCGGAATCCACACCGGCCGTCCGGCCCTGCGTGACACCTCGACGATGGCCTCGGCCAGGTCCTCCCCGTCGGGGCCGGCGAAGATCCGGTTGACACACGCCACGTAGTACACGGCGGTGGCCCTGGCCCGGTCGGTAGACGGCAGCCGGCGGTTCGCCGGGCCGGGAATCTCGGGCAGCCATTCGGGGATCAGTTCGGGAGAGACCACCTCGCGCACCGCCGAGGTGACGTCCTCCAGCACCCGGTCACTGAGGTGGTCCGCGACGCCGAGGGCTGCTCGGATCGACCGCTCTGCGACGGCGAACGCCTTCGCGATGCGGGCCGCGTTGCGCTCCTCGCGGGCAGAGTGACGAAGGTGGCGGAACCCCTTCATCATCGCGCCGGTATCGATGCCGACCGGGCACGCGATCATGCAGGTCGAGTCGCCGGCACAGGTGTCGACCGCGTCGTGGCCGTAGGACTCCAGCAGCGCGTCGGTGACCGCCGAGTCCGCGGGCTGGCGCAGCATCTCACGGCGCAACACGATGCGCTGCCGCGGCGTGGTCGTCAGATCGCGGCTCGGGCAGACGGACTCGCAGAAACCGCACTCGATGCACGCATCGGCGACGGCCTCGATGGTCGGGATGGTCTTGAGACCCCGTAGATGAGCGCGGGGTTCGCGGTTGAGCACCACCCCGGGAGCGAGCACGCCATCGGGATCGAGGAGCTGCTTGACCCGCCACATCACCTCAGTGGCGCGGGAACCCCATTCCAGTTCCAGGAATGGCGTCATGTTGCGCCCGGTGGCGTGTTCGGCCTTCAGCGAACCATCGAAACGCGAGACGATCATGGCGCAGAATTCCTCCATGAACGCCGCATAGCGCGCGACGTCGCCGGGCCGGCCCGCGTCGAAGGCAAGCAAGAAGTGCAGGTTGCCGTATGCCGCGTGGCCGGCGACGGCGGCGTCGAAGCCGTATTTGCGCTGCAGTTCGCTCAGGGCCACGCAGGCGTCCGCCAACTGCGACGGCTGCACCGCGAAGTCCTCGGTGATCAGCGTCGTGCCCGTGGGACGCGCCTTGCCCACCGCCGTCATGAACGCTTGCCGGGCATGCCAATACATGTTGATCGTGCCGGCATCCTCGGTGAATCGGTTGGTGATCGAGGCGACCGGCGCCACCAGGGTCAGCTCGTCCCGAACCACCGCAGCGGCTTGCCGGTTGTCGCGGTGCGCATCGGCGTCCCCGGCGCGGAACTCGACCAGCAGCGCTGCCCCACCCGCCGGCATGTCCGCCCAATCAGCCGGGACCCCCGCCACGCTTGCGCAGGCGCGCAGTGTGTTGCCGTCCATCACCTCGATCGCGCGCGCCCCGGCATCGGCGAACAGCGGCACGGCCGCTGCGGCGTCGCGCAGCGTCGCGAAGACCAGCATCGCGGTATGGGTGAACCGGTCCAACGGGACCGTGTCGAACACCGTCTCGGCGATGAACCCCAGGGTGCCCTCCGAGGCGACCATCAGTCCGCGCAGGATCTGCACCGGGGTGGCGCCGTCCAGGAACGCGTCGAGCCGGTAACCGCTGGTGTTCTTGAGCCGGTACTTCTTGCGGATACGGGCGACGAGCTCGCTGTCGCGTTCGATCTCGTCCTTCAACGCGATCAGCCCGGCACAGAGCTCGGGTTCGGCCTGCCGGAGCCGATCGTCGGCGTGCGGATCGCCGGTGTCCACCACGGTGCCCGACGGCAGGACGAACGTGAGCGAGGACAGCAACTTGTAGGAGTTGCGCGTCACGCCCGCCGTCATCCCCGAGGCGTTGTTGGCCACCACGCCGCCGACCGTGCACACACTCGAACTGGCCGGATCGGGACCCATCAGGCGACCATGCCTGGCCAGCGTGATGTTGGCGTGCCCCACCGTCGTGCCCGGCTTGATCCTCGCCCGCGCACCCCCGTCGAGCACCTCCACGCCGGTCCAGTGTCGGCGCACGTCGACCAGGATGTCCTGGCCTCCCGACTGTCCGTTCAACGAGGTGCCGGCCGCGCGGAACACGATCTCCCGATCGTGCTCGCGGGCGTACCGCAGCACCGCGGCGACGTCGTCGGCCGTCTCGGCGATCACCACCACCTGCGGGACGAAGCGGTACGGACTGGCGTCCGAGGCATACCGCACCAGGTCGGAGAGCTTGTGCAACACCTTGCCTTCGCCCAGGAGACCGATGAGGTCTTCCCGGAGTTTCTCCGGCGTGCCCGCGGCACGGTCCTCGGCCACGCTGTCAATGGCCGGACCGCCGATGGCGGCTGGTCGCAGTGCTCCGGGCTTCGGGTCGAGAAGCGCCACATCAGCCTCCGCTGCTTAGGCGGGCGGCCTGGCCGCCGGCGGTCAGCGCAGCCACTTGTGCTGCACGCAGGGTTCGGGACACATGCATCTGAAGGGCTCCTTCTCTGGGGAGGCGTGC
>NZ_JAVROT010000269.1:0-7704 GCF_032162605.1 Mycobacterium sp.
CGCGCGACATCCGTCAGACGTTCCGCCGGATGGGGATGAACGACGAGGAGACCGTTGCGCTGATCGCGGGCGGGCACACGTTCGGCAAGTCCCACGGACAGGCCGACCCTGGCAGCTGCCTCGGTCCGGAACCCGGAAGCGCGCCGCTGGAGGCACAAGGCCTGGGCTGGGCCAACAGTTTCGGCACTGGCAACGCTGCCGACACCGTCACCAGTGGGCTCGAAGGGATATGGACGCCCACACCGACCAAGTGGGACAACAGTTTCCTCGAGACCCTGTTCGCCTACGAGTGGGATGTGGCGCTCAGCCCTGCCGGGATGTGGCAGTGGGTCCCGCGCGACGGTGCCGGGGCAGGCACCGTTCCAGACGCCCATGACCCATCCAAGACCCACGCCCCGACGATGCTCACCACGGACCTTGCGTTGCAGGAAGATCCGATATACGAGGCGATAGCGCGACGCTTCCTGGCGAACCCGGACCAGCTTGCGGACGCGTTCGCGCGGGCCTGGTTCAAGCTCACGCACATCGATATGGGCCCGATCGAGCGCTACCTGGGACCATTGGTTCCGTCCGAACGGCTGAGCTGGCAGCACCCGGTGCCAGAAGTCGATCACGAGCTCGTCGATGCCGACGACATCGTCGCGCTCAAGACTCAGATCCTCCAGTCGGGCTTGTCGGTATCGCAACTCGTCTTCACGGCGTGGGCTTCGGCTTCGACGTTCCGAAACAGTGACAAGCGCGGCGGGGCGAATGGCGCGCGCATCCGCCTCGAACCGCAGCGGAGCTGGGAGGTCAACGAGCCCGAGACCCTGGTGACTGCGCTGGGCACACTGGAGCAGATCCGCCAAGGGTTCAACGATTCCCATCGCGGGGGCAAGAAGATCTCGCTTGCCGATCTGATCGTGCTCGGTGGATGCTCCGCGATCGAACATGCCGCAGCGAAGGCCGGTCACGACATCGAAGTCCCCTGCCGGCGGGGGCGTACGGACGCGACGCAGGAGTGGACCGACGTCGAGTGGTTCTCCGCGCTCGAGCCGACCGCGGACGCATTCCGCAACTACGTCGGGAAGGGCAACCGGCTGCTGCCGGAACACCTGCTCATCGACCGCGCGAGTCAGTTGACCCTGAGCGCCGCCGAGATGACAGTGCTGCTCGGTGGGCTGCGCGTGCTCGGCGCCAACCACGACCAGTCCCCCTTGGGCGTGTTCACCTCGACACCGGGCACGCTGACCAACGAATTCTTCGTCAACCTGCTCGACGAGGACACCGAGTGGGCACCGAGGACGGACATCGTCGCCGGGACGGCAACCTACGACGGCCGTGACCGATGCACCGGCGAGGTCAAGTGGATCGCCAGCCGCGTCGACCTCGCCTTCGCGGCCGACCCCATGCTGCGCGCAATCTCGGAGGTGTACGCGAGCCAGGACGGTGAGGAGAAGTTCGTACGCGACTTCGTATCCGCGTGGCACAAGGTCATGAACCTCGACTTGTTCGACCGGCCCTGACTCCTTTTTCGCAGAAGTCCGCCGTATTCGTTGCGGAAACGCCGTCGTAAATGCTTTACCTGCCAAGTTGTCGACCGTCCGCGGATACCGCCGTACTGAATTCTGTATGAGGATGATGAGGTCGCCGGAGCACTGCGGATCGCTCGGGCTTTGACGGCCACCGCCTACGCACTGCGATCCGCTGATCCAACCGGGCGAGCACTCGGTGCCCAACGACGGCAGTCAGCGTTGCGAGGGGCGGTCGGGACTGGCTCAGCCCAGTGCCGACGTGATGCAGCCTTTCGGTCCGGTTCCATAGCAGATTAGCAGGTCCCGGGCACCGCGCGGACGCCTAGCGTGGGGGCCTAGCACCCGCGGATGTGACTCGCATCACCACGAACGGCGCCTAGCGGCGTGCGAACGGCAAGGTACGACCGCCCAGCGGTCGTGCCTGTACGGAGGGCTTGACCGAACCTATCGTTCACTTAGTTACAGCCTCGAAACAGGCGCCTACGCGAGCGAAGCGATTCGACGACCGGCGGCATTGTGCGGCGAGCTGTAACCGACCAAATAGAGCCGAGGATCAATGCACAGCCAACCGAATTTCGGCTCGACGAATTCAACAGAATAGGACGTGAATGCGATCCGTCCTGAACGGCTTTCGCATTCCGCACGACAAACAACGAAGTTTCACTGATGAGGAGGTGAGGTCCTATGACGATCACAGATGAACGAGCCGGCCTACTGAGCGAACTCGGCTTGGACGCACAGAACCACGCGACCATTGGCCGGCTACTCGGAACTGGTTCCATCGCCAGGGCCACCGAACGGGCCGACGGCACGATGGAGGCCACCCTGACGATCATGGAGGACTCGGGCGGCTGGGAGCCGGCCGTCTTGGTCATGCCGCACGGTGGCGTGATTGAGCTCACGGTCATCAACGATGACAAGAACACGCACTCTGCACTGTTTCCCAGCAATGGCGACAAGCAGTTCATCGGGCTGCTCAACCATTCGAAGGGTAAGGCGACGCTGACCTTGGACGGTCCGGGCTACCACTGGTACAGCTCGCCCGGTGGCAACGACGAAGGTCGGGGACTCACCGCCGCCATCGTCGTGCTCGGCGAGGTGCCACCGGAAGCCCGTCTCGACCGTCCCGACCAGCCACGCCCGTAGGAGGAACCCAAATGACCATTGAATACGTCGACGCCGGCGAGGCGATCGACCACAGCGCGCTGAGCGCCATCCCGGGAAACGCACCTGCGGTGACGGACGACGTCAACTCCGAACGTCTGCTCGACGCGCGTTCGGAATCGCAGAACTGGCTCACCTACTACGGTGCGTATGACGGCCAGCGGTACAGCCTGCTGGACCAGATCAACAGCGGAAACGTCAAGAGCCTCAGCCCGGCGTGGATCTTCCAGGCCGGCTCCGCCGGTCACATCGCGGGTTCCTCGACCTACGCGTTCGAGGCGTGCCCGCTCATCGTGGACGGTGTCATGTTTGTCACCGGTTGGGACGGCTGGTTCTGGGCTCTCGATGCGGCGTCGGGCGAACTGTTATGGCGCTACAAGCACGCAGTGCCGTTCGACGTCTCGCTCTGCTGTGGCAACGTCAACCGCGGCTGCGCGGTGGCCAACGGCAAGGTGTACTTCGTCACCCCGAACGCACAACTGCTCGCGCTGGATGCCACCAACGGAAAGTTGGTCTGGCAGAAGGCCATTGGCGACGTGCGTGCGGGCGAGAGCGCCTCGCTGGCTCCGCTGGTCGTCAAGAACACCCTCATCACCGGCAGCGCAGGCGGCGAGTTCGGTGTGCGTGGCCACATCGACAACTGGGACCTGGAGACGGGCGAGCACCTGTGGCGCACGTACACCGTTCCCAAGCCCGGCGAGCCGGGTTCGGAGACCTGGCCCGCCGACGGTGAGGCCTGGGCGCGCGGCGGCGCGAACCACTGGGTCACTGGCACGTACGACCCGGAATTGAACCTGTACTTCGCGGGCACCGGCAACCCGGCACCCGACTTCGACGGCGAGGTCCGCGAGGGTGACAACCTCTACACGGACAGCGTCGTGGCGTTGGACGTCGACACGGGTGAGATCAAGTGGCACTACCAGTTCACCCCGCACGACCTATGGGACTACGACTCCACGATGGAGATGACCCTCTTCGAGCGGGACGGCAAGAAGCTGCTCGGTCACTTCGACAAGAACGGCTACTTCTTCGTTCTCGACCGCACGAACGGCGAACTGCAGCACGTTACTCCGTTCGTCGACCGGATCGACTGGGGCGTCATCACCCGTGACGGCAAGGTCACCCCGAGGAAGTACCCGGACAAGGAAGGCGAGCCGGTCCACTTCTACCCTGGCCCGGCAGGCGCCAAGGAATGGACGCACGCGGCGTACAGCCCGAAGACCGACATGTTCTACGTGCCGGTCGCCGACGTGGGCGCCACGGCAACTCGTCGTCGTCGTGAGTTCAAGGAGGGCATGCCGTACTGGGGCGCGGCCGTCCAGGTGGACATCGACGACATGGCCGGCTCGGTGAGCGCGTTCGACAGCTACGGCGAGGAGAAGTGGCGCTGGCGTCTCGACTACCCCATGGCCGCGTCGGTGCTCGCCACCGCTGGCGACCTGGTGTTCGCAGGCACCCCGACCGGTGAATTCGCCGCGCTCGACGCCCGCACCGGCGAGAAGCTGTGGGAATTCCAGTGTGGTAGCGGCCACCACAGCAGCCCCTCGACGTACAGCGTCGACGGCAAGCAGTACGTCGTCGTGCCGGTCGGCTGGGGTGGGTGGCTCGAGGGCATCATCCCCGGGATGCTCGGCCAGGGCCACGGCAGCGCGTTGATCGCCTTCGCCCTGCCCGGTTGATTCCCATCCGCTAGACCGTCCACGAAACCCGAGAGAGAAGGAGAACACCATGGAGAAGAAGACCGCAGTCAGCGCTCTGGAGCAGTGGGAGGCCCCCACGTTCGCAGAGATCCGGGTGTCCGCCGAGGTGACCGCATACGTGGCCATCTTGGACGGGGCCAGGTAGCGGATCACGTCAGGGCGCCGGGCCCGAAACGGCCCGGCGCCCCGTCGCGGCATCCCAACGGAGGGAGTGATCGGTCGTGTGGGTGCGAGTGCTTGGATCAGCAGCCGGCGGTGGGTTTCCGCAGTGGAATTGCGGGTGCCCCCAGTGCCGCGCGGCGCGGACTGGATCGCGCCCCTGCGTGCCACGCTCCCAATCGTCGATCGCGGTGAGCGCTGACCGGAAGCAGTGGTTCCTCTTCAACGCCTCACCGGACATCCAGTCGCAGATCGAGTCCTTCCCTGCGCTGCATCCCGACGCGGGCAGGGCAGTCCCGCTTCAGGCGGTGCTGCTCACCGATGCCGAACTCGACCACACCCTCGGCCTGCTGTTGATGCGGGAGGGGCGCGGTCTCGAAGTGCACGCGACCGAATCGGTTCACGAGACCCTGATCTCCGGAACCGGGGTGCTCAGGACGCTCGAGGCGTACTGCCCGGTCAAGTGGCACCCGGTGCTGCCCGGCGCCGACGTGCCGCTTGGCGACGGATCAAATGGGTTGTCGTACCGCGCATTCGACGTACCCACCGTCAAGCCGATGCGGTTCCCCAGCCCATCGCCAAGCGCCGCGACGCACGGCCGGGTCGTGGGCTACCGCGTCACCGACACCGGTAGCGGCCGCAGCTTGGTCTACCTGCCGTGCGTGCAGCAGCTCACCCCTGAGGTGCTCGAGGAACTGGCCGACTGCTCCGGCCTGCTGTTCGACGGCACCTGCTGGCGGGACGACGAGATGTCCAGTCTCGGCCTGGCCAGCAAGACCTCACGAGATATGGGACATGTCCCGATCGCCGGCCCCGGCGGCAGTCTCGAGCTGCTTGCGTCGCTGCCGATCGACCGCAAGGTCTACATACACATCAACAACACCAACCCGGTCCTGCTGGAGGACTCGCCGGAACGACGGCTCCTCGAGCAGCACGGCATCGAAGTCGCCGCGGACGGGCTCGAGCTAGACATCTGAGGAGCAATGATGACCGCAGCACTGGCGCCCGACGAATTCGAGGAAGCGCTTCGCGAGCACGTCAAGGACTACCACCACCAACATCCCTTCCATCGGCGGATGAACAACGGACAGTCCAGCCGGGAGGAGATCCGGGGGTGGGTGGCCAATCGCTTCTACTACCAGCTGAACATCCCCCGGAAGGACGGGGCGATCCTCAGTAGTTGCCCGGACCGTGAGATACGGCGCCGCTGGGTCCAGCGCATCATCGACCACGACGGCACCACCGACGGAACCGGCGGGATCGAGGCGTGGCTGCGACTCGGTGAGGCCGTCGGCCTGACCCGGGCGGAGGTCGAGGACGCCCGACACCTGCTCCCGGGCGTGCGATTCGCCGTCGACGCCTACGTGACTTTCACGCGCACCCGGCCATGGGTGGAGGCGGTGGCCTCCTCGCTGACCGAGCTGTTCGCACCCGACCTCATGGCAGAGCGGCTCGCGGCATTCGAACGCCACTACACCTGGATCGACCCCCAGGAGCTCGCCTACTTCCGGACCCGCATCACCCAGGCGCCCCGCGACTCCGAGCACGGTCTTGAGGTGGTGCGGACGCACTGCGTCACGCCAGAAACCCAGGCAGCCGCGCTGTCGGCGCTGTCGTTCAAGTGCGACGTGCTGTGGAGCATGCTCGATGCGATCGACCAGGCTTATGGAAATCGCTGACGAGGCCGCCCGGCCGCGGCTGGCTCGCCACGTACGGATGAGGTTTGACGCCGCGCGCGGGCAATACGCGCTGCTCTCGCCGGAGACGATCTGGGTCCTCAACGACACCGGGGTCGCGATCGTGGAGCTCTGCGACGCCCGCCGGACCATCGCAGAGATCCAGTCCGAGCTGCGCAGCCGATACGACCAGGTCGCCGACGGCGACGTACGACGATTCGTGGCCGACCTCGTCACCAAGCACGGGATGGAGATAGATCATGGATAAGCCTTACGCGCTCCTCGCCGAGCTCACTTACGCCTGTCCGCTGCACTGCCCCTACTGCTCCAATCCGGTTGCGCTGGACGACTATCGCGACGAGTTGACGACCGACGAGTGGCAACGGGTGTTCACCGAGGCCGCCGAACTTGGCGTGCTGCAGGTGCACCTCTCGGGCGGCGAGCCGATGCAGCGTCACGACATCGTCGACCTGGTGCGGTGCGCCAACAAGCTGGGCCTGTACACCAACCTGATCACCAGCGGGCTCGGCTTCTCCACCCGTCGCGCCGAGGAACTCCGCGACGCGGGCCTCGATCACGTGCAGGTCAGCATCCAGGCCGATGAGCGAGACCTATCCGACCAGATCGCAGGCACTGCCTCGTTCGAGCGCAAGCACGAGGTCACGCGGCTCGTCAAGAAGCTGGGCTGGCCACTCACCCTCAACGTGGTGCTGCATCGGCAGAACATTGATCGGATCGGTGCCATCGTCGACATGGCGGCGGTGATGGACGCCGACCGGATCGAGCTAGCCAACACGCAGTACTACGGCTGGGCGGGGCGCAACCGTGCCGGGTTGCTGCCGAACAGAGCGCAATTGGAGCGCGCGGAGACGGTGGTGCGGGCGGCCAGGGAGCGGCTCGGGGACCGGATGGAGATCATCTACGTCATCCCCGATTACTACAGCAAGTATCCCAAGCCCTGTATGGACGGCTGGGCCCGCCGTCAGTTCACCGTGGTGCCCAACGGCGAAGCGCTGCCATGCCCGGCGGCCCATGAGTTGGCCCGCGGGCTCCGCCTGCCCAGCGCCAACGTGCGCGAGCACTCCCTGCAGTGGATCTGGTTGGAATCGCCACTGTTTCAGCAGTTCCGCGGCGACGCATGGATGCCGAACCCGTGCCGCAGTTGCGACCGTCGTGAGATCGACTTCGGCGGCTGTCGTTGCCAGGCCTTCGCGCTCACCGGCGACGCCGCCCGCACTGACCCGGTCTGTCATCTCTCCCCGGATCATGAGCTGGTCGAGGCGGCGGTGACGGCAGCAAACGACCCGACGCGGCCGCGGGACGGCGTACTGATTCCTCGACCGAACCCGGGCCGCGCCCGGTCACAAATCCCCTTGGAAGTACGACCGTGAACTCTCTCTTCGCTCTGATTCCGATCGCATTCGTGCTCGGCCTGGACAATTTTCAGTCGTCCCTAGGACTGGGAACGACGAAGCCGTCGTGGATCCGGAT
>NZ_JAVROT010000270.1:0-12135 GCF_032162605.1 Mycobacterium sp.
AACGTCATCGCGTAGTGGTGGCGCAGGTTCTCTTCGTGCACCACCTCGAGGCCGGCGTCCTGAGCCTCGGTGATGATGCGGCCCGACCCGGTGAGCTCCCCGTCGGGGAACACGTAGCGATCGATGAAACCACCCGCCGTCGCCCCGGCGCGGTTGTCCGGCCGGGTGATGCAGTGGTTGAGAAGCAAAGCGCCGGTGCGCATCTTGGACTTGAGGAAGCGGAAGTACGACGGGTAGTTGTGCACCCCGACGTGCTCGGTCAGCCCGATCGAGGACACCGCGTCGAACCCGGACTCGCGGACGTCGCGGTAGTCACCGTGACGGACCTCGGCCAGGTGGGACAGGCCCTCCTCGGCGATGGCGTTCTGCGCCCACGCCGCCTGTTCCTTCGACAGCGTGACGCCGATGGCCTTCACACCGTGACGCGCGGCGTAACGCACCATGCTGCCCCAGCCGCAACCCACGTCGAGCAGGCGGTCGCCGGGCTGCAGGCGCAGCTTCTCGAATACCAGCCGGTACTTGTTGTCCTGCGCCTCTTCAAGGCTGGCGTCCACGTCGGGATAGGCCGCGCAGGTGTAGGTCATCGAAGGGCCGAGCACGTATTCGTAGAACGTGTTCGACACGTCGTAGTGGTGATGGATGGCATCGGCGTCGCGAGACTTGCTGTGCCGCAATCCTTCCACCACGCGACGCCAGCGTGGCAGCGCTTCCTGCGGCGGCGGGGCGATCGGCCGAAGGTGTTCGAAGCCGATCGACCGAACGATGTTGGCGAGCACCCGCGCCGACGGTCGCTTGAAGTCGAGCTTGTCAGCGAGGGCGCGCAGCAACTCGTACGGATCGCCGGGGTGAACGCCGTGCGGCACGACGTCACCGGAGACGTACGCACGGGCCAGGCCCAATTCGCCGGGTGAGGTGGCCAGGTAGGTGGTACCTCGCGGGGTACGCAGATCGAGGCCGATCTCGGCATCCTCGGGGCCCGCCGAGCTGCCGTCGTATGCGGTGAACTTCAGCGGGAGATCGTTGCCTGCGGCGAGCAATTCGAGGATTTCGGCGAGCGTGAGCTTGCCAGTCGCCGCTTGGGTCGATTCTTCCTTGTAGGTCGTCATCTTCTTTGCACCGCCTTCGCATACAGATCGAGCAGACGTGAGTCTGGGTCGTAGGCCTTCTTGACCGTGTTGTAGGTCTCGCCGCCGTAGAGCCCGCGGAACTCCTCGGGCGAGTAGTAGGCGTCGGAGTACAGGGACTTGTGGCCGTCGAGCTCGCTGACCTTCTCCTCGATCAGGCGGTTCGCTTCACCCTCTGACGCGCCGGCCGGCACCGATGACCAGAAGCCTATGTTGACGTAGGTCTGATGCCCGGCAATGGGGTACAGCGGCCAGGTTGTGTCGTCGCGCAGCCGAAGCGGGCACAGCCACACGGGCTCGATGGGCACGTTCTCACCGAACCAATCCAAGAATTCGGCGGTGCGCCCGATCGGCACCTCGATGTCCTGCACCACGCGCTCCAGCGGGGGCCTGCCACTGCGCTTCTCGATGCGGTCGGCGATGTCGAAGCGGCGGTCGTACGCGATCAGCTTCCAGTAGAAGCTGCTGCGCCGGAAGCGCCGTGGCCAGAACCGCCTGATCGTCGGGTTCTGAGCACCGAACGCCCGCGAGCACCAGAACCAGTCGGTGTCCCAGCGCCACAGGTAGTCGTGGATGGTCAGCCGGTCGTGCTTCTCGCCGCTCGCGTGTTGGATCGACCGGTAATAGACGTCCTGGCCGGTGTAATCGCTGACGGGGCCTGGCGTCGACGTCCGCACGCCGAGGCACAGGTAGGACTCGTCGGCGCTGAACACCACACCGTCGAGGTAGTCGACCGGTGAGCCGTCGATGCCGCCCGTGTCGACGATCCTGTCCATGGTGGCGACCATCTCCGGCAGCGACGTGAATCGCAGGTGCCGCAGCGCCACGAAAGGCTTCACCGGCTCCAGCTCGATCTTCAAGCGAACCGAATAGCCCAGGGTGCCATAGGAATTAGGGAAGGCATGAAAGAGATCCGAGCACAGGTCTCGACTGGCCGTCACGATCTCACCGGACCCGGTGAGGATGTCCATCTCGAGCACCGACTCGTGGGGCAGGCCGTTGCGGAACGACGCCGACTCGATGCCGAGCCCCGTCACCGCGCCGCCGAGGGTGATGGTCTTCAACTGCGGCACCACGAGCGGCGACAACCCGTACGGCAGCGTGGCGGCGACCAGGTCCTCATATGTACACATACCCGCGACGTCTGCGGTGCGGGCGTCGGGATCGACGGAGATGACCCCCGTCAGACCGGACACGTCCAGACCCTTGGCCGTCGCCTTCTCGCGGGCGCGAAAGAGGTTCGACGTGGGCTTGGCCAGTCGCACGGTGGCGTTTGGTGGGATGGCGCGGTAGCTCGCCAGCAGTCTCTCCACGCCTGCCGCATGGGCGGACTGCGCTTCGATCCGTGCAACAGTCACACATATACGCTAGACCTCGGTTGCACCCGATGCGACCGCACCGACCCGGGATCACTCCCGTTCATCCCCTTATCTAGGAGCCTTCTCCGATGGGACTGGTCAGCGCCTCAAGCACTGTTCTGATCAACGCCGAGCCGGATGCCGTCCTCACGGCGGTCGCGGACTATCAAACGGTTCGCCCGAAGATCCTGTCCTCGCACTACAGCGGCTATCAGGTCCTCGAGGGCGGGCAGGGTGCGGGCACCGTCGCCACGTGGAAACTGCAGGCGACCGAATCGCGCGTCCGGGACGTCAAGGCCAGCGTCGACGTAGCTGGACACACGGTGATCGAAAAGGACGCCAACTCGACGCTGGTGACCAACTGGACCGTCGCTCCCGCCGGACCCGGTTCGTCGGTCACGGTCAAGACCGCTTGGCAGGGCGCGGGCGGAGTCAAGGGCTTCTTCGAGAAGACGTTCGCGCCGTTGGGCCTCCGCAAGATCCAGGCCGAGGTGCTTGACAACCTCAAGAAGCAGGTCGAGGGCAGCTAGGCGACGGCCCGCGGGGGCCTGGTCGCCAAGAAGCCGGCGATCCCGCGCACGACGGCGTCGGCGTACTTCTGCCTGCCATCGGGGCTTTCGATCAGCGCCGAATCGGCGGGGTTCTTCATGTTCCCCATCTCGACCAGGATCGACGGATACTGAGCCAGATTCAGCCCGGTGAGGTCGGCGCGCGGGTACAGCCCGCCCTGGCCGATGTAGTTGGCGGGCATCAGGCCGGCGGCCTGCAGCTGATCCCGCATGGTCTGGGCGAACTGGACCGACGGCCCGGACTGCGCGGCGTTGAGCGGCGGGGACGAGTAGTTGACGTGGAAGCCGCGGCCGGTGGCCGGGCCGCCGTCGGCGTGGATCGACACGATCGCATCGGGGCGCAGCGCATTGGCCATCGTGGCCCGCTCGTCCACGCACGGCCCGAGCCCGGTGTCGTCACCGCGCGACATCGCGGTGCGCACCCCCAGGTTGGTCAGCTCCTGGCGGATGCGCAGCACCGTCTCCCAGTTGAACGTGTGCTCGGGATAGCCGTCGTTGGTCGACGTCCCACTGGCCTGGCAGTCCTTCGTGCCGCCCCGCCCCGTGGGGACCTGCTTGCTGATGGACGCGTCGTTGGCGCCGTTGTGTCCGGGATCGAGGAACACGATCATCCCGGCGATGCTGGTGGGGGCGGCAACGGCGGCCGGGACCTCGATGGGTCCGGCGGACGCCGCGATGATGAGGCCGACAGCCAGAGCGGCGCCGACACGCAGGCAGGCAGGTACGTGCACGGCGCCAACGTAGCCCGGGGGGCGACTAGGCTTGAAGGGCAAAACGCCACGTGCGGACGACAGCAATCAAGTCGATACCAACCTGGTACCAACACGCAAGGGGACCGTCATGCAGCCCGGCCAACCGCCCGACATGTCGGCGCTCCTTGCGCAGGCCCAGCAGGTCCAACAGCAGCTGATGGAGGCGCAGGAAACCCTCGCCGTCGCGGAGGTGCACGGCCAGGCCGGCGGCGGTCTGGTTCAGGTGACGATGAAGGGCAGTGGTGAGGTGATCAGCGTCGCGATCGACCCGAAGGTCGTCGACCCGGATGACGTCGAGACGCTGCAGGATCTGATCGTCGGCGCCGTCCAGGACGCGGCCCGTCAGGTCACCCTGATGGCACAGAGCAAGCTGGGTCCGCTTGCAGGCGGCCTCGGCGGCCTCAACGTTCCGGGGCTCTGACTTGTTCGAGGGGCCGGTCCAGGATCTGATCGACGAACTGGGCAAGCTGCCGGGTATTGGGCCGAAGAGCGCGCAGCGCATCGCCTTTCACCTGTTGTCCGTTGAGCCGCCCGACATCGACCGGTTGACTGCCGTGCTAGGCAAGGTCCGCGACGGCGTGAAGTTCTGTTCGGTGTGCGGCAACGTCTCCGACGACGATCGCTGTCGCATCTGCTCGGACTCCCGCCGGGACGCCTCGCTGGTGTGCGTCGTCGAGGAGCCCAAGGACGTGCAGGCCGTCGAGCGCACGCGGGAGTTCCGCGGTCGCTATCACGTGCTGGGCGGTGCGCTGGACCCGCTGTCCGGCATCGGGCCCGAGCAGTTGCGAATTCGTGAGCTGCTCAACAGAATTGGCGAACGGGTCGACGGGGTCGACGTCGCCGAGGTGATCATCGCCACCGACCCCAACACCGAGGGCGAGGCGACGGCGACGTACCTGGTGCGCATGCTGCGCGACATTCCCGGGCTGTCCGTGACGCGCATCGCCTCGGGCCTGCCGATGGGCGGGGATCTGGAGTTCGCCGACGAACTCACGCTCGGGCGGGCGCTCACCGGCCGCCGCGCCATGGCCTGATCCCCGCTGCCACCAGCTGAGTAGGGTGTCGCTCATGCCGGACGAGGAATTCAAGGTCGAGGTCGAGCTCGGTGACCAGGAGCATCACCTTTCGTTCTGGAAGCGGCTGCGGTCGCTGGACGTGGACGACGAGGCACGCAAGCGGCTAGGCAGCCGGGTGACGGTGACGCGGGACGGCAACCGGATCCAGCTCTATACGCACAGCCTGCAGGACGCCCGCGAGGCCGAGCGCAACGTTCGTGAACTCGTCCAGGCAGACGACATCACCGCCGAATACACCGTGAGCCGGTGGAATGCGGATGCGCAGGAGTGGGTCGACCCCACCGGTGGCGACGCCGTCACCGACGACGCACCGGACACTCCCGTTCCCGACCCGAGCTATGTGATCCTCGAGGCCTACAAGCCGGAGTTCCTCCGCGATCTCGGCCTCTGAGTTTCGCGTTTCGCGAGCTGTCGGTGGCTGGTGTCATCGTGCGGCCATGACAGAAGTCTTTTCAGGCAGTCGGGCGGTGGGGCATGGCCGGCTGACCCGTCATCGCCTCCGCACCCGGTTCGAGTCCGTCCACCCCGATGTGTACGTGCCGGAGTTCACGGACATGACGACGGAGGACAGGGCGCGGGCAGCATGGCTCTGGTCGAAGGAGCGTGGGGTCGTGGCGGGGGTCGCCGCGTCGGCGCTCCATGGAGCCCGCTGGGTGGGCGACGACGAACTCGTCGAGACCGACGAGATCGTGGTCGTCGATGGGATCACCGTGACGTCGAAGGCCGCACCGCGCTCGATCTCGGTCGTCATCTAGGGCGTGACGATGCGGTGGCCCGGCTAGATGCGCTTGCCCATGCGACGGGCATTGCGGCTGCAGACGTCGAATTGTTGCTCGCTCGCCGTCGCGGAACTCGCGGCGCCCGACGAGCGCGAGTTGCGATTGCGTTAATGGATGCCGGTGGTGAGTCGCCCAAGGAGACCTGGTTGCGACTGCTGGTACTCGATGCCGGGCTTCCGAAACCCCAGGCGCAGTTGATGGTTCACAACGGCGACTACTACCCGCTTGCCTACCTGGACCTAGGTTGGCAGGAGTACATGGTCGCCGCGGAGTACGACGGCGACCTGGGGGCACCCAACGCTCGCGGGGGACATCGCACGGATCGCAAGCAGTATCGCAAGGACATCAGCAGGCTGCGGATGCTGGAACGCAACGGCTGGATGGTCATTCGGGTCCTCGCGGTGGACCACCCGATGGACGTCTTGGACCGTATCCGTCTGGCGCTCGCTAGCCGCGGTTATCACGAAACATGAACGGTGGCGGCGACACGCCGGTGGACGCCGCCACCGTTCATGTCTCGCGGGGGCCGGGCCGCTAGACGCGGCGCGGCGCGGCGAGCCGTTCCCGTCGCAGCCGATCGACCTCCGCGAGCTCGATGGGCGCCAGTTCGCCGACGACGCGGGACAGCAGGTGGTCGGCCAGCTGGGGATTGCGCGCCAGGCACGGACCGTGCAGGTAGGTGGCGACGACACTGCCCTGCACCGCACCGTCGACGCCGTCACCGTCGCGGTTGCCCGCCCCGGTGACGACCTTCGCGAGCGGTTCGGCGGCCACGCCCAAAACCGTTCCACCGCGATGGTTCTCGAAGCCGGTGAGCCGTTGGTCGAGGCCGGGTAGCAACGGCTGCGAGACCACTTCGCCGATGGTCCGCTTCGGCTGCGGTGACGTGGTCACGTCGAGCACTCCGACGCCATCGACCCGCTCCCCCGACGAGGTCTCGTACCAGTGGCCGAGCACTTGAATCGCCGCGCAGATCGCCAGCACCGGAGCGCCACGCTCGGTCGCCCGCTGCAGGCCCGGATACCGGATCAGGTGTTTGGTCGCCAGCCGCTGGGCGTAGTCCTCCGCCCCGCCGAGCGTGTAGAGGTCCAGCGAGTCCGGCACCGGATCGCCCAGCGTGATCTCGACCACCTCGGCGTCGAAACCCCTCAGCCGCAACCGCTGTCGCAGGACGACGGCGTTGCCGCCGTCGCCGTAGGTGCCCATGACGTCGGGCAGCACCAGCCCGATCCGGATGGTCGACTCGGTCGACTTCGCCCCGGTCGCTTCGCTCCTGCCCCCTGGGATCACGGAAGCCGCCGGTTGAGTTGCAGGAACGCCGTGTAATTCGCGATCACCTCGACGTGCCCGGGCGGGCACGACGCGATGGCCATGACGGTGTCGTGCACCAAGGTGTGGCCGACGCCCGCGTACCCGAGGCGGACCGCGAGGTCGGTGCCCCGTTCACCGGCGGCCACGACGGCCGTGTCGTCGAAGTGCTCGAAGCGGACGTCCCACAGCCAGGACAGATCTTCGCCGTCGGGTACCTGCCCGTTGACGGCGATCACGACGCCCGCGCTGTGCTTGTCGACCATCGACAGAGCCTCCTGCCAGCCCGCCGGATTCTTGGCCAGCAGCACGCGAGCGGTGTGCTGACCCAACCGCACGGTCCGGTAGCGGCCCGCCACCTCGTCGACGCCTGAGACCGCGACCACCGCAGCCGCGGGATCGGCACCGAGCGCGACCGCGGCGGCGATCGCCTGGGTGGCGTTGCCCCGGTTCACCGCGCCGGGCAGCGCCAGGGTCATCGGCAAGTTCAGGCCGTCCGGCCCGTAGACGTTGTCGTCGTCATACCACCACTGCGGCGGCGGCCGCTTGAAATCCGTGCCCGTCGAGTACCAGTGCGACCCCTCGCGCACGATGATCTCGCCGCTGCGCGGGCAGCTCACCGAGTCGTTGGCCCAACCGCCGCCCGCGGCCACCCACACCACGTCGGGGCTGTCGTAGGCCGCCGACGTCATGAGGACGTCGTCGCAGTTGGCCACGACGACGGCGCCATGATGGCGTGCCAGCCCGTCCCGCAGCGTCCGCTCGATGTGGTTGATCTCACCAACGCGGTCGAGCTGATCGCGGGACAGGTTGAGCAGGACGATCACGGACGGGTTGACGGCGTCGGCGACGTGCGGCACGTGCATCTCGTCGACTTCCAGTGCGGCGAGCTCTGCCTTCGGCGCACCGGCGAGCGCCGCGACGAGGCCCGCGTCCATGTTCGCGCCCTCGGCGTTCGTGGCGACCGGACCGATGGTGGCGAGCGCTGCGGCGGTCATCCTGGTGGTGGTCGACTTGCCATTGGTGCCGGTTACGACGACGGTGCGGCGGTCGGCACCGACCTGGCTCAGGATCGACTTGTCCAGCTTCATGGAGACGAGGCCGCCGATCATCGCCCCCGCACCGCGGCCGGTGACACGCGATGCCCAGCGGGCCGCAGCGCCCGTACCGAGCGCGAGCCGTCCACGAGCGGTAACCATCCTCGGCAGTCTAAGAGGGGAAAACTAGGTGGGCGACACGCGGCGTCTCCTAGTCCGGCCTTGGCCAAGAATGTCCGAGGACCGTGCCATCCTCGAAACGTGAGCCAAACGTTCGGCCGACCGGCCACCGAGCCCGGTTCGGGCTGGGCGGTGGTCGACGTCGAGACGACGGGCTTTAACCCGCGGCAGGCTCGCGTCGTCAGCGTCGCAGCTCTGGCCCTTGGTGATGACGGCAACGTCGAGGGCAGTTTCTCCAGCCTGCTCAACCCCGGTGTCGATCCTGGCCCCACCCACGTCCATGGGCTGACCACCGAGATGTTGGAGGGGCAGCCGACGTTCGGCGACGTCGTCGGCGAGCTCAACGGCGTGCTCGAAGGTCGCACGCTGGTGGCGCACAACGTGGGCTTCGACTACGCGTTCCTGGCCGCCGAGGCCGAACTCGTCGGCGCCGAGCTGCCCGTCGACACCGTGATGTGCACCGTGGAGCTGTCGCGCCGACTGGCGCTTGGCATCGAGAACCTCCGGCTGGAGACACTCGCTGCGCATTGGGGAGTCACCCAGATGCGCCCTCACGATGCTCTGGACGACGCACTCGTCCTCGCGCAGATCTTGAAACCGGCGCTCGCCGGTGCCCACGACCGCAAGGCGTGGTTGCCGGTGCGCCCGGTCAAGAGGCGGTGCTGGCCCAACGGGCAGGTGACCCACGAGGAGCTGCTGCCCCTCAAGTCGATCGCGGCGCGGCTGCCGTGCGACTTCCAGAATCCGGGCCGGTTCGTGGCGGGCAGACCCCTGGTGCAGGGCATGCGGGTGGCGCTCTCGTCGGAGGTGACGCACACCTACGAGGAACTCATCGAGCGAATTCTGCACGCCGGTCTGGCGTACGCCGACACCGTCGACCAGCAAACGTCATTGGTGATCTGTGACGAGCTGGAGCCCGGGCAGGGGCGTGGCTATCAGGCCGGCGAGATGGGGGTTCCGCTGCTCAGAGATGCGGACTTCATGACGCTGGTGGCACGCATCGTGGGTGGTACCGGAGTCGAAGACTTCACCGACGCGACGCTCAGCGGCGACCAGTTCACCCTGTTCTAAGTGATCTGGCGGTCTAAGTGATCTTGGCGTTCTGAGCAATCAGCCCGGCACGGGAGACCCGGCCGGGCTGATCTGATGCCGAGCTGATGCCGAGCTGATTCAGTACCCACTTCGCACCGACTAGGTCAGTGCCTTCGCCTTCAACGAGTCGAACTCGCCCTGGGTGATCGTGCCGGCTGCGAGCAATTCCTTGGCGTGCGCGATCTCCTCGGCGGGCGACCGCCCGGCGGCTTGGCGGATGTAGTCGTCCGTCTGCTGCTTTGCCGCAGCGGCGGCCTCGCGCGCCCGCTCCGACATGCCCTGACCGCGGAAGATCAAGTACACCAATGCGGTCAGCCACGGGATCAGGAACAGGAAGATCACCCAGATCGCCTTCACTACGCCCGATGTCTTGTGGTCGCGCCAGAACAGGTCCGAGAGGATCTGGAATAGCACCAACAGGTACGCGACCCACGCGAAGATGATCAGGAAGTGCCACAGAAAATCCCAAGTCGAGCCCCAGTTCACGTCTACTCCTCAAACGTCGCCGATGGCGCGGTGTGCGCGAGCGTCAGTTAATCATGGGACGCACGGTTGACAGCGGAAACTACAGCTCTCAGAGACGCAGTGGTGATGGACGTAGCGATGCCAACGCCCCACACGGTCTTGCCGCCGACCGACGCCTCGACGTAAGCGGCCGCCCTGGCGCCCTCACCGGAGGACATGGCGTGCTCGGAGTAGTCGAGTACCGATACGTCGAATCCCACGGTGCCAAGGGCGTCCACGAACGCGGCCAGTGGGCCGTTGCCCTTACCGGCGATCTCCGTCTCGACACCGTCGATCTTCACGACTGCGGTGATGGCGTCGGTTCCCCCGTCGACCTCGGCGGCGTCGACCTTCTGGCGGATGCGCTCCAGCGGCCTGATCGGTGCCAGGTATTCGTCGGCGAAGACGTCCCACATCTCCTTGGGGGACACCTCGCCGCCCTCCCCGTCGGTGATCTTCTGGATCGCCTGGCTGAACTCGATCTGCAGCCGTCGCGGCAGTGACAGTCCGTGGTCGGCCTTCATGATGTACGCGACGCCACCCTTGCCGGACTGAGAATTCACCCGGATCACGGCTTCGTAGGTGCGACCGACGTCCTTCGGGTCGATCGGCAGATAGGGCACCTGCCACAAGAGGTCGGACTCCGCTGTGCCTTCTTTGTCGGCACTGACCTTCATCGCGTCCAGGCCCTTGTTGATGGCGTCCTGATGACTGCCGGAGAACGCGGTGTAGACCAGATCACCGCCGTACGGATGCCTTTCGTGCACCGGCAGCTGGTTGCAGTACTCGACGGTGCGGCGGATCTCGTCGATGTTGGAGAAATCGATCTGGGGATCCACGCCGCGGCTGAACAGGTTCAGCCCCAGGGTCACCAGGCACACGTTGCCCGTCCGCTCGCCGTTGCCGAACAGGCAGCCCTCGATGCGATCGGCACCCGCCTGGTAACCCAATTCGGCTGCGGCCACGGCAGTTCCGCGATCGTTGTGCGGGTGCAGGCTCAGGATGATCGAGTCCCGCCGGGCCAGGTTGCGGCTCATCCACTCGATCGAGTCCGCATAGACGTTGGGGGTGGCCATCTCGACGGTGGCGGGGAGGTTGACGATCAGCGGTGAATCGAATGTCGGCTGCATCACCTCAGACACGGCGTCGCACACTTCCTTGGCGTACTCCAGCTCGGTGCCCGTGTAGGACTCGGGGGAGTATTCGAAACGCCACCGCGTATCAGGATGTTTGGCGGCCTCTGCGACGCACATCCTGGCGCCGTCGGTGGCGATGGCCTTGACCGCATCGCGGTCGGCGCGGAACACCACGCGCCGCTGCAGGATCGACGTCGAGTTGTAGAAGTGCACGATCGCCGCCGGCGCGCCCGCGCAGGCCTCGAAGGTCCGCTCGATCAGCTCGGGCCTACACTGGGTCAGAACCTGGATCGTCACGTCGTCGGGGATCGCGCCCTGGGTGATGATCTCGCGGACGAAGTCGAAGTCGGTTTGTGATGCCGACGGGAAGCCGACCTCGATCTCCTTGTAGCCCATGCGGACCAGCAGGTCGAACATCCGCCGTTTGCGCTCCGGACTCATCGGGTCGATCAGGGCCTGGTTGCCGTCGCGCAGATCGACCGCGCACCACATCGGTGCCGTTTCGACGACGCGGTCGGGCCAGGTGCGGTCGAACGGCGCAGGAGGGTCTCCCCCTGGAACTTCAGCGGCGAACGTGCGGTACCGATTGACCGGCATCGACGTCGCGCGCTGGGTGTTCCAGGCGGGTTGGCCGGGGTTGGCCGGGCCCGCGGGAGTGCTGATGGTGCGCGCAGACGTGTAGGCGTCGATCGAATGGGGATTGGGATTGTTCACGGTTGTCGCTCCGGATTCTGTCTGGAAGAAATTCAGACCGGCGCATCAAGACCACCCGCGACGGGAAGCCAGTCTGGATCAGACCCCGTCGCGGCGTCCGAGGAGGAGCGTCCGCTGCACGCAGAACACTCTACTCCGGAAGGCCGCGGGTCCCAAAGTTGCATGCCATAGCCCGAGCCTGCGGGGAGATCGCGTTCTCGAGGACTTCGACGATCTGTGTGCAGTTTCGGTGGCGAGTGCGACGTCGACATCAAGGTGGCCGGGGTGACCGACGACCGGTTCGCCAGTGTCGAGGTGGCATCCCGCGTCGACGGCTGGGACGCCGAGGGGTCCGACCCCTACGAGTGTCACTTCACCCTGCGGCGCGACGACTACGCCGATCTGCACGTTCGCGTGTCGGTCGCACCGCACGGTTACGACATGGCCGACGGGACGGGTCTGCGCACCGAACGCGACGGAACGGAGATCTTCTTCGATCCACGAGGCTGCGCCGCGTCGACGTTCGT
>NZ_JAVROT010000271.1:0-11001 GCF_032162605.1 Mycobacterium sp.
AACCGGTGCCGTCGCGGGGGGCCTGTTGGGCGGAATAACCGTTTTGTGCCTTTGTTGGTTGGTGATGTCTGTCACGTGCGCACTTCTTGCGCTGCCGGTGCTGCTCAAGGCAATACGCACACAACGAACAGGGAGTACGACCGCCACTAGCAGCGACACCAACGGCGATGCGCAGCATGAGGTGAGGAGGACAACTTTGTGACTCCGTCAGAGTTGCCGAGCGGTCACGATAGTCATTCAGTGGCGAGAGTTTTCAAGCGCCGAGGCGTTTTCTTAATGGCAAATTCTTAATGGCAAACATCATGTTCTCTCTGTGTGCACTCCGGCTTAGGCATCGAAGGCTCGTTGTCTGGGACGGTGGTTGTCGCTTCAGCAAGCGTCGGATACGCCCGTTCAAGGCGCTCAACTGGCTGAAGATGCACCAGTACATTGGCTCTGCCGAACCCGCCGCCTTCGAGGATCCGCGCATTACCCCCTGAGCGGGCAACCAAGCACTAGTCGTGATGAAGCCCGGTTGTGGTCGGGTGACACGGTTGGTTGCCTGACGTTGGGCATGGCCCTGTGGCCTCATGATTCGTGATGCTACGGAACACACGAACGGGAAGGCCCCCAGGTGATTGAGAACAGTTAGTGCCACGGCGATGCTGGGCTGGCAGGCATGGCCGTGTTGGCTTCCGCAATTTTGGTAACAGCGGGCTGCACTGCGGAATCACCTGGCAACATCACACCCCAACACCAACTACGAGGTCGACAACGACGCTTAGCCGCGTAGAGCCACTAATTTACTAGCTGATGGAGGCCGCCATGCTCTCCCTGCAGCAGATGGTCGACCAGGACCTCTTCGTCTGCCCGCGCTGCCACAGCCCCGTGCAGCCCGAGGGGCGCCAGTGGCGGTGCACCGGCGCCAGTTGCAGGTACGCCGGCAAGCCGTTCCCGGTCGTCTCCGGGGTTCCGGCCCTGGTCGACTTCGAGCACAGTGTGCTCGACGCGGACCAGCTGCGCGCGGTCGAAGGCGCCTCGGAGGTGGCCCGGTCGAGCTTCGCCGGTGTGCTGCGCAAGCTGGTCCACCCGGCCAACACCACCGCGCCGACCCAGGTGGCGAGGATGCTGACCGAGTTGCGCGCCGAGGCCGCCGGCGCAGGTCGCCGTCCGCGGATCCTGGTCGTCGGCGGCGGCACGGTAGGCGACGGCCTCGCCGACCTGTACGCCGATCCCACCGTCGACCTGGTCTCCTTCGACGTCTACATGAGCCTTGCGGTGCAGTTCATCGGCGACGGCCACGCCATCGCGCTGGTCGACGGCAGCATGGACGGCGTCATCGTTCAGGCCGTGCTCGAGCACGTCCTCGAGCCGACCGTGGTTGCTGCCGAGATCGAGCGGGTGCTCCGGCCGGGCGGGATCGTGTACGCCGACACACCCTTCCTCCAGCAGGTGCACGAAGGCCCCTACGACTTCACCCGCTTCACCGACAGCGGCCACCGCTACCTGTTCCGCCGCTTCGAGCGAATCGACTCGGGCGCGGTCGCCGGCGCGGGGACGGCGCTGCGCTGGTCGGTCGACTACTTCGTCCGTGCGCTGACCCGCTCGGTGCCGCTGGGCCGGATCGTCGCGCTCTGCTTCTTCTGGCTCAGCATCCTCGACCGGGTCCTCGACCCCCGGCACTCCGTCGACGCGGCCAGCAGCGTCTTCTTCCTCGGGCGCAAGACCGAGCGGTCGATCTCCGGCGCCGACATCATCGACTACTACCAAGGCGGCATGTGACGCTGTCGGGCATGAGCCCGCATGTGGTCTCGATCCGCTCACGGCGGGCATGGACGGTCAAGATGGAGCTCCGTGTCTGCGCCTGGCCGCACCAGCGCCGACCATGCCACCCAGGGGGAGTGAAAATCACGGCGCCGCGCGCGGAGGCTACGCGCGGCGGGGCTGATGCGGCACCGATCCGATCAGCCCGGCCCGACGGTGACCGTCGTGGTGTTGGCAGCTGTTTCCGCGCACTGTCGGGCTACTTGTCTGCGGATGGTGAGGACGTCTCGACGCTAGGTGCGGAGGTGATGATGCCCAAATCCGTTGTGCCTCTTATGCACAACCATTTCAGTGTTGGTGGCTTCGGGCTTCATCCAGACGTGACGGCGTTCGGCCAGCGCGCTGGACTGATCGCCGCTAAACTAGCCGACCGTCGGCGGCGTGCTGACGCTCAGCCAAAGTGAATCGCCTGTAAGCATTCGCAGTGGCTGGCCCGGAGCTGGCTGACAGGATCGGTGTCGCCGCGGTCCGGCTGGGTGTGACTCATGAATCGTGTGGCCCCTTGATGGGTGCTCTTCCCGGGATCTGGCCGCCCGATCGAGGCGGCGGCGCCGGCCCGGTCACTGCTTCGGTGGCTTGATAGAAGCCTGCCCGACTCGTTGCCGCGAGTCGTGGCCCGTTACAGGCCTGCCTCGAAGTGCTCTCTTCCGGGCCGACGCCGAACACGACGTCGCCCATCGGAAGGAACTCAGTCAGTCGCAATGCCCATCGTCGCAGAGCAGTATCTGTTTGTCATCGGAGTCGACACCCACGCGGCCACCCACTCATTAGCACTGTCACCGCCGCGACGGGGCAGTGGTCGATCAAGCGGTGTTCCCGAACACGCCACCAGGACTTGACCGTGCGTTGAACTGGATCACCCACAGCATCGGCGGCCACCCAGCGTTGATCGTCATCGAGGGTGTCGGTTCCTACGGTGCCGGGCTTGCCCAGCGCGTCAGCGATGCAGGTTTGCTGGCGCCGAACCATCAGCGATGCCAGCCGCCCAACGCCGCGGGATCGGCAAGACCGATGCGTTGGACGCGGTCCGTATCGCACGCTCGGTTCTGGCGGTCGACACATCGCGACTGCGGTAGCCCCGCGCCACCGGCCAGCGGGTGGTGTTGCCCGTTCTGGTCGTGGCCCGTGAGCAAATGGTCGCTGAACGCACCCGTGCCATCAACGCCCTAACCGCGTTGCAACGCACGATTGATCTAGGGGTCGATACGCGTAAAGCACTGTCGCACAGTCAGTTCAAGGTGATCGCAGGATGGCGTGATCGTAGGGAGGATTCTCCGGCGCGGGAAACGGGTCCGCACCACCAAGGCGGATCCGGTGGCGCCGCGGCATCCCGACTTGGTTCGGCGTGACTTCACCGCGACTGCGCCCAACCAGCTTTGGGTGACTGATCTGACGTTCGTGCCGACCTGGGCCGGCGTGGCCTACGTCTGCTTCATCGTCGATGCTCACAGCCCGATGATCGTCGGCCGGCGAGTCGCTAGCAACATGCACACCACGATGGTCCTCGATGCGATCGAGATGGCCCGCTGGTCACGCGGAAACACGTTGGGCTTGAGATGTCACTCCGATGCGGGATCGCAGTTCACGTCCATCCGGTACGGCGAGCGGCTCGCCGAGATCGGTGCGGGCCCTCGATCGGCACCGTGGGTGACAGCTATGACAACGCTCTGGCCGAGACCGTGAACGGCTACTACAAGGCCGAACTGATCTACGGGCCCACCCGGGGCGGGCCGTGGAAGACCGTCGAGGACGTCGAGCTGGCGACCCTGGGCTGGGTCCACTGGCACAACACCAGCCGCCTGCACGGCTACCTTCACGACATACCGCCCGCAGAGTTCGAAGCCATCTTCTACGCTACGAAACGGACCGACCAACCACAGGTCGAAATCCAATAGCCCGAGCCTCCATCAGAACACCATCAGAACCAGGACGATTCATTGTTCCTATCGGAACAAAACCTGGGGTAGTTCAAACCGTCTTGGGTTGACGCTGGCCGCGGGTATGTTGGCGGCCTACCTGTTGGGTTAGTTGGGCCTGTTGGGCCGGTGCGGTGGGGCGGGTTGGGTGGTGGCGGGTCGAGGGCGATGCGGAGCCGGATCTGGACGTGCCAGCCGGTGGGGGCCCGGACGTCTTCGATGGTAGGCGCAGTAGCTGCTGTTTATGGGTCACCGAGGGTGTCGATGACAGCGTGATGCGGGCGGCGAAGTCGTGCCACGCGGTGGCGGAGCTGGTTGTCACGGGCGAGCGCGGTTCGTTCGTGGGCGAGGTTGTTCGCTTGTGCTGCAGTTCTTTTCGGCGGGAGGAGACTCCTGTGCCGGCGCTCTAGTCGGGGAGTTCGATGAACCCGCGCTGGTAGAGGTCGACGAGGCGGCGCCGTTCCGTGTCGGCGACGTCGATTTCGCGGTCCAGCCGGGCCAGTTCGGCGGTCAGGAATTCGTCGTCGGGGAGCGGGGTGCGCAGCGTGACCGCTTGTTCGGCGGCCAGCAGCCGCTGGGGGTGGGTAATCGCGGCGCGGATGTGGTCGAACACGAACGTGTCTAGCGCGTCGGCGCGGATGTCAAGTTCGGGGCAGCGGTATTGTTCGCCGCCGGCGCGCAGGGGGTCGTGGTTGCGGCAGTAGTAGTAGTAGTAGTAGTAGTAGTAGTGCCAGGTGCCGATGCGGCCGCGCATCTTGTGGCAGTTGGTGCCAACACCGAACGGCGCCGCCGCATTTGACGAGTCCTTTGAGCAGCCACTGGCCGGGTTATGACAAAGCGTGGACACCGATCAAGGTACGCATCGTTCGTGCGCGTCAGGGTGCTTATAGCGAATTAGGTTCGTGGGCAAGGTTCCTCAGTCGTCGGCGTGCCGGTCGTCATCCAATCGCTCGAGCGAGGCCTGGAGATTTCGTGGGCCATCTGCCATCTGCCATCTGCCGTCAGCTGGGCAGCGATCAACTCAATATCAGTCTGGGTCCCATCGGAGCCAGTCGACAAGCATCGTCGCCGGGAATTGGGTCGAGATGTCCGGCGGGCCGGCCCAGCTACCACCGACCGCCAGGTTCAAGATCGCGTACATCGGCCGGTTGTACACCCACTGGGCGCCTGGCGGCAGAGACCGCGGCGTAAAGGTGCCCACTGTTGTCGTGTCGATGCCGACGGTGATGCGGTCAGGAATACGTGTCACCCAGTAATCGTGGTAGTCGGTGGACAGGTCGGGGATGGGCCCGCTGAATTGGGCTTGCTGCGTGCCTTTGGTGGTGTCGGAGCCGCCGCTGATGGGGCCGTGGAGCGTGGTGTAGTACGTGGTCGTCGTGCTGGGCAATTCGATGATGTCGATTTCGCCGCATTGCGGCCAGGGCGTGCTGTCCTCATCAGCTCCGACCAGCCAGAACGCTGGCCACAATCCTTGTCCCGACGGCATTTTGATGCGCGCGGTGATTGTGCCGTAGCCGAGGCTGAGTTTGTTTTTCGTCTGAACGCGCCCCGATGTGTAGGCGCTGTCGGTTTCGACGGCTTGGATGACGAGGTGGCCACGCCCGTCGAGGAAAGTGTTGTCGGTGAGGTACCTTTCGACGCCTTCGTCCCATCCGGTGCCGGTGACTAAGCTCCAGTCCGCGGGATTCGGTGCGGATCTGGCGGGACCGTTGAAATCCTCAAACACTGCGGAGGCGTTCGCGGGGGCAATAGGCAACGCGACCGCAGCAGTGACGAGGCTGGCAATTGTCAGGCACAGATAACGCGCGGGCGTACTCCATCGACCGGAGAGCGAAGATGAGATCCCAGCTTCCTCTTTAGACACGGACTTCCTATTGTTGTTTCCCGCTTTCGACCGAGAGTAGGCGCTCAGCAGCGTACGGGGAATCGTCACGACCTAATTGCCGTGTAGGGCGGTGGACAATTCCTTGTCAAGACGGTGGGCTTGGGCCCTGTCCGCAGGCTGGAGCGACCTGCTGCTCTGCCACCTTTCGAGGGTGGTCGGTTGTCGAGTGTCGGGGGAATGCCTCATCGAACCGCGGTGGCCAAGTCCTTTCGCGAGAACGGCCAGGTCGCCGGTCGTGACCGGCTGCTCTTCCGAAGGGGTTGAGATTGGAATCGTGGTTCGAGCCCGCCTGCACGATCGACACCCAATCGACGGGGAGCGGTCGAGCTCCGGTCATGAAGGCCGGGGTCGTGCGGGTTGCTGGGATCGCGCATGACTCAATCTCGGGTCAGGCCGTCACAGCCTTGCTATTCTCAACCGCGTGCACTGGTATGCGGCCTCGGCCGTGGCGCGCGTCGTCAAGGGCCGCCGCCGACACGTAGCCCCAACGGCGGCGTGAGTCCTACCGCCGGCCCGGGGGATCCTTCCTCTTCGCGGTTGCGAGGATTCGTCGACGCGGTACCACGCGTTGATCGTCGCTCGCGCACCGACGTGGAGCTGGATACTGGGCTCCCGGCCATGGTGCTGTGGGTGACGCAGTTCCCGCTCCTGCATGGCTGCGTCGGTGTCTTCCGGAGTCTCGGGCGAGCAGGAGTCCCGGTCCACGCGGTGGTTGCGGACCGCCGCGCACCCGCCGCCTTGTCGCGGTATGTCGCGGGACACGTCCTCTGGCGGCCGCATCACGGCGACGGACCCAACGAGCTCATCGACCGCCTCACCTCCTTCGGCCGTCGGATGGGCCGACGGTCCCTGATTATCTGCACCGCCGATGACATGGCGGTTCTCGTCGCCCAGCACCGTAGCGCTCTAGAGGAGTACTTCGTCCTCCCGACCATTTCCGCGGACCTCCCTGCCCAGTTGGCGGACAAGCGCATCCTCTACGGCCTGTGTCGGCGCCACGGCGTCGGCGCACCGCGGTCCGAGTTCGTGGACTCGATGTCCCAGCTCGAGGCCATCATCGACGAACTCGAGCTGCCGGTGGTGGTGAAGAGCACTGCGCTACGGGGCCAGGCCGTTCCCCAGAGCGTCGCGTTCAGCACCGTCGTGCGCAGCCGCACGGCGCTGCGCGATCTGGCCCGGAGATGGGCGGAGCCGTTTCGCACGCTGATTCAGGAGTACATCCCCGACGAGGTCTCCGAGGACTGGATCGCCCACGGCTACTGCGACGCCGATAGCAAGGCGAGGATCGTCTTCACCGGCAAGAAGGTGAGGTCATGGCCGCCTCGGGGTGGAGCCACCGCAGCAGGGTACGTGGCCGCGAACGCCGAGCTGGCGGCGCGCACCGCTTCTTTCTGCGCCCAGATCGGCTACCGGGGCGTCTTCGACCTCGACTGGCGCCGCGATCTCCGCAACGGCCAATACAACTTGCTGGACTTCAACCCCCGCATCGGCGCTCAATTCAGGATGTTCGAGGACGATGCCGGGATCGACGTCGTCCGCGCTATGCACCTCGATATGTCCGGGCGTGCCATCCCGCCGGGATCCCCCGTCGAGGGCGAGCGGTTCATCGTTGAGCCGTGGGACCTCGCCAGTCGGCTGGCGGACCGGCACGGACCGAAACGTCCGATGGGCGGCTCGGGCCGGCCGCGTCTGGCCTGGTTAGCTGGCGACGACCCGCTACCGGTCCTGGCCATGATCCTGCGCCAGGGCGCGCTGTCGACTGCGGCACGGATACCTCGCACCGCCAAGCGCGCCACGCCACCGCCGTGATGCGTGGCACGTGGCCCATTGGTCAGGCCAGGTGGTCGTTGGTGCCCGGCGTGTCGGCCGTGATGACGACGAGGCGGTCCTCCTCCACGTGACTTCGACCCACCGTCCGGCTGACTCCATCCAGGCCAGCTGGTCGACGCGGAAGTACGGCTGATCGGGCTCGGCATACCCGAACCGGCGATGCGAGTGGCTGTGGATGACCGAGCGCGCTATCTCGAGAAGGCCATACTCTTCAATCGAGCGGCGCAGAGGGGCCAGGAAACTGCGGTCCTTCACCAGGTCCCTGAGCACAAGGGGCCGCCGGCTGCAAAGACGCTCACGGGCGGCGACCGCCCCAATGGCATCGCACGTCTGCAAGGTCGTGTCGCGAAGCTATGGCGCCGACTCGGTCGAGTCTGGTGCCGGCGATTCGGCGTATCTGCTTCGCCGCGAACGCTGACGAGGCGTTGGCTGGTATGGGCGGGGCACGCCGGGCCCCTTACCGATTCAGAGCCGGCCCGGGTGTTCCGGTGTGGCCGAATCCCCGAATCCGAGAAAACGCGCTGCTCGCGCGGCAATGAACGCCCGTCAGCGTCGGACCAATCCGGATGCCCATTGCAACACGCGACTGCAGGCGTTGATCGGCCGGCAACGAGTGCAGCTGCATAACGCGCAGTCCGTACCGGATCGATAATGCTTGTGCGCCGAACGGTGATGGCCACACGCACACACACCGTTTCGCACTGTACGAAGATTACTGCTAGAACGTTCTTCGCGCTCTTGACCACGATCCAAACGAAGACAGGACGCGACGGACGGTCGAAAAGTGGCTCCACGCATGCAGCCAGACCTGGTCGTCAATAGGTGTCAACGTCCCCCACACGCCCTCCTCACCCAGTGTCAGCGGTCAGGTAATTCCCCCAGCTTGAGGGGTTGTCCGTCACGTAATGCCCCCACCCCGTCTGTCACGTAATTCCCCCACGCGGGGGGTGTGGCAGCCGGTTGCGGGCCTCGCACACAGGTTCGCTCGACCCACGGATCGACTCGTGAGGAAGGGCGCCGATGGAGAGGAGAAGTTTCGACGTGTTCGATCTGATCGAGTTGTTCACCCACTGGCATGCGGGTCGGTCACAGCGCCAGCTGGCCGAGAGTTTGGGCATCGACCGCAAGACGATCGCGAAGTATCTGGCGCCAGCGATCGCCGAGTCGTTGACTCCCGGCGGGGAGCCGATCACCGAGGCGGGGTGGGCGGTGCATACCGCTCGGTGGTTTCCCGAGCTCGCCGATCCCGGGCTGCGGGCTACGACCTGGCCAGGCATCGAAGTGCATCGCGAAAGAATCCGGGGCTGGCTGCGCGCGGAGGTGAGTGCGGCGACGGTGGCGCAGCAACTGCGTGATGACCATGGCGTTGCCGCATCGGAATCCTCAGTACGGCGGTAGATCTCGGCGAACTTGTCCGAAGAGGCGGTCCGGGAAAAGGTCACCGTGGCCCGCGGACCGGTGCCGCCGGGCAGCGAAGCGCAGATCGACTACGGCCGTCTCGGGATGTGGTTCGACCCGGTCAGTGGTCGACGCGTCGCGGTGTGGGCATTCGTGATGGTGCTGGCTCATTCGCGGCACCTGTTCGTGCAACCAGTCCTCAAGATGGGCCAATCCTCCTGGTGCGCTTCGCATGTGGCCACATTCGAATTCTTCGGTGGTGTCCCCGCCAGGCTGGTGCCCGACAATCTGAAGACCGGCGTCACCCGGCCGGACCTGTATGGCCCGAAGATCAACAAGGCCTACGCCGAACTGGCCACCCACTACGGCTGCCTGATCGACCCGGCGCGGGCAGGCAAGCCGAAGGACAAACCACGGGTGGAACGGCCGATGCAGTACGTCCAGGACTCGTTCTGGCGGGGCCGGGAGTTCACCTCGCTACAACAGATGCAGGCCGCGGCCGTGGTGTGGAGTCGTGAGGTGGCCGGGACGCGACAGTCGCGGGCACTCGATGGCCAACAACCCGGGTTCGTGTTCTCCACCGTCGAACAGCATGCGCTGGGACCGTTGCCGCGCAATGAGTTCCAGCTCGCCGTGTGGTCAACGGGCAAGGCCGCCACCGACTGCCACGTCAAGGTCGGCAAAGCGCTCTACTCGGTGCCGTGGCGGCTGATGGGCCAGAAAGTCCATGCCCGCACCTGCGGCGACGTAGTGCAGATCGTGCACGACGGTGACGTCGTGCCACCCAACGTGACCCATCCGTGAGGGCGGGCCACCGACTTCGAGCACTACCCGCCGGAGAAGATCGCCTTCCCCGTGCGCACCCCCACCTGGTGCCGCCGGGCGGCCACCGAGGTCGGACCGGCCTGCACCGAGGTCATCGCCGAGTTCATGGCCATCAACGCCATCCACCGGCTGCGCAGCGCCCAAGGCGTCCTCGCATTCCGCAAGACCGTCGGCGATCCGCGACTCGAGGCGGCCAGCGCGCGGGCAATCGCCGTGGGCGATCCGAGCTACCGCACCATCAAGGGCATCCTCGCCGCCGGCACCGAACTCGACGGCATCACCCAACCGGCGCCACCGCAGGCCGCGGCCCATCTGCGTGGACCCGCTGCATTCGATACCGAATCCGGTGAGACCGCGTGAATTCGCCACCGTATCCGATTGCATACCAACACCATTCGACCCTCGTCAGGAGACCATCAGCATGAGCATCCTCGACCCGGCACTACGCAACGCGCTGCGCACCCTCAAACTCACCGGCATGCTCGAGACCCTCGATGCCCGGCTCACCCAAACCCGGGACGGCACCCTCGGGCACCTCGATTTCCTCCAAGTGCTCTGCGAAGACGAGATCGCCCGCCGCGAATCAGCCGCCCTGACCCGGCGCATCCGCCGAGCCCGCTTCGAGGAACAATCGACCTTCGAATCCTTCGACTTCACCGCCAACACCAAACTCCCCGCCGCGATGCTGCGCGACCTGGCCGCACTGCGGTGGCCCGACGCCGCCGAATCGGTCATCCTCTACGGACCCGTCGGCGTCGGGAAAACCCATATGGCACAAGCAGGCCACGCCGTAGCTCGCCGCGGCGGCGACGTCCGGTTCGCCAAGACCTCCCGAGTGCTCTCCGATCTGGCCGGCGGACACGCCGATCGCACCTGGGGTCAACGCATCCGCGAATACACCAAACCACTGGTGCTGATCCTCGACGACTTCGCCATGCGCGAGCACACCGCCATGCACGCCGACGACCTCTACGAGCTGATCTCCGACCGCGCCGTCAACGGCAGACCGCTCATCTTGACCTCAAACAGATCGCCCAAGGACTGGTACAACCTGTTCCCCAACCCCGTGGTGGCCGAGTCACTGCTCGACCGATTGATAAACACCAGCCACCAAATCCTCATGGACGGACCCACCTACCGACCCCGAAAACGACCCGGCGCTACCGCACCGTAGACAACACCAAACCCACCCGGTAGACCTACACCCGAGGCCCACCGGTGGCGGAATTACATGACAGACACCCCGGCGGAATTACCTGACCGTCGACAGGCGATGGAATCCCCAACTTGTTTCCTCTGATGCGAAACAGACTGCGGAACGAGTACGGCTTGTCTGCCGAGGTT